>CAZNSG010000138.1:0-53911 GCA_964575715.1 uncultured Hyphomicrobiales bacterium
CAAGACCACGCGCATTCCGCTGGTGCTGGCGGACGAGCCGTGGGCGAAAGATAAAAAAATCCTGGTGCTGGAGCCGCGCCGGCTCGCCGCGCGCGCGGCGGCCGAGCGCATGGCGGCGACGTTGGGCGAAAAGGTCGGCGAGATCGTCGGCTATCGCGTGCGTTTTGGCTCGCAGGTATCGCGCAAGACACGCATCGAGGTGGTGACCGAGGGCGTGTTCACGCGGCTCGTGCTCGACGATCCGGCGCTTGAAGGCATTGCCGTGGTGCTGTTCGATGAATTCCATGAACGCTCGCTCGACGCCGATCTCGGACTCGCGTTCGCGCGCGATGCGCAGCAGGGCTTGCGCGAGGATCTCAAGCTGCTGGTGATGTCTGCGACGATCGACGGTGCGCGCATCGCAAGGCTTTTGGGCAATGCGCCGGTGATCGAAAGCGCGGGGCGCAGTTTTCCGGTTGAGACGCGCTACATTGGACGCGAGGCGCGCACGCCGGTCGAGCGCGCGGTCGCCGACGCGGTGACGCGGGCGCTGCGCGCCGATCCGGGCTCGGTGCTGGCGTTTCTGCCGGGCACGGCCGAGATCCGCCGCACGGAGACGCTGCTGCGCGAACAGATCAAGGATCCGGCAGTGGATATTGTGCCGCTACATGGCGGGCTCGATTGGGCGGCGCAGAATCAAGCCATTGCGCCGGCGGCCGCTGGGCGGCGCAAGGTCGTGCTCGCGACTTCCATTGCCGAAACCTCGTTGACGATCGAAGGCGTGCGCATCGTGATCGATTCAGGTCTTGCGCGCGTGCCGCGCTATGAGCCGGATGTGGGGCTCACGCGGCTGGAGACCGTGCGCGTCTCGCGAGCGGCGGCCGACCAGCGCCGCGGCCGCGCCGGCCGGACCGAGCCCGGCGTGTGCTGGCGGCTGTGGGATGAGCCGCAGACCGCGTCGCTCGAGCCCTATGCCAAGCCGGAAATTCTTGCCGCCGATCTGAGCGGCTTTGTGCTCGATCTCGCGCAATGGGGCATAAGCGATCCCGGCAAGCTCGTGTTTCTCGATCCGCCGCCGCCGGCCGCGCTCAATGAGGCCAAGGCGCTGCTCATGCAACTAGGCGCCATCGATGCGGCGGGGCGGATCACCGAAGAAGGCCGCAAACTCAACCGGCTGCCGCTGCCGCCGCGGCTGGCGCGCATGGTGGTCGACGCAACGGCCGCGGGCGCCGGCGCGCTTGCCGCCGACATGAGCGCGATCCTGACCGAGCGCGGCTTGGGAGGCGACGACGTTGACATGACTCATCGCCTCGATGCATTCCGCCGCGACCGCTCGCGCCGCGGCGAAGATGCGCGCCGCATGGCGAGGCGGTGGGTGGATCTTTCTTCTCCCTCCCCCCTTGCTCCTTCTTTCACCTCCCCCCTTGCGGGGGAGGTCGGCGGCCGAAGGCCGCCGGGTGGGGGGTCGCTTGCTCCAGCACAACGATTTGGCAATCGGCGAAAAGAACCCCCCTCCCTAACCCTCCCCCACAAGGGGGGAGGGAACATACTGAGCGAGCGGGAGGGTGAGCTTTCTGTCGGCGTCATTCTCGCGCTCGCGTACCCAGAGCGTATCGCCAAAAGCCGCGGTACCGGCGGCGCCTATCTGCTCGCCAATGGGCGGGGCGGCAATGTCGATCTCGCTTCGCCGCTTGCGCGCGAGCAGTTTCTGGCGGTTGCCGAGCTTGCCGGCACCGTCGCGCATGCGCGCATTCTGCTGGCAGCGCCGATTCCGCTCTCTGAAATCGAAAACTTTTTTGCCGACCGCATCGAAGAGCGTGCGGAGATCAGCTTCGATGCGGCAAGCGCCGCCTTGCGCGGCCGGCGCGGCCGGCGGCTCGGCGCAATCGTGCTTGCGGATCGTCCGATGCCGGTCGAGCCGAATGACGCGACGGCGCATACCCTCGCCGAAGGCATCGCACTCTTGGGGCTTGACCGATTGCCCTGGAGCAAGGCTATCAAGCAATGGCGCGACCGCGTGCTGTTTCTGCGCCGGGCAGAAGGCGCGGAATGGCCCGATCTTTCCGACGCATCGCTGGCCGCGCGCGTGCGCGAGTGGCTTGCGCCCATCTTGCTATCCAAGACCGCGCTCGCTGAAATCACGGCGTCTGAATTGGATGAAGCGTTGCGCGCGCTCTTGCCTTGGAACTTAATGCGCCGCCTCGACGCCGAAGCGCCGGCCCATTTCATGGCGCCTTCGGGATCGTCGGTGCCGATCGACTACGAAGCAGAAGAGGGGCCGAAGCTCTCGATTCGCGTGCAGGAATTGTTTGGTCTCGGCACCCACCCGAGCATTGCGGGCGGCAGGGTGCCGCTCGTGCTCGAATTGCTCTCGCCGGCGCGCCGGCCGGTGCAGGTGACGCGCGATCTGCCCGGTTTCTGGCGTGGCAGCTATGCCGCGGTGAAGGCGGAAATGAGAGGCCGCTATCCCAAACATCCGTGGCCGGACGATCCATTGCGCGCACCAGCCACGCGCCGCGCCAAGCGTCCCGGAAATCGCTGATTCTCAATCGTTAAAATTTGTCGAAACGGCGCAATGATGATATTACTATGCGCGCACAAACGCGCGCGCGCACCGGTCGCGTTAGCGTGATTTTTCATGGCCGCGTGATGTGTAGGGAAACTTCGAGCCCGGATTTTGATCATGCGCTCTCTTGTCTTGTTCGTTGCCTTGATCGTCGCGCTGGGCGTAATCGTCGCGCGCTATGCGGACAAGGCAGTCAACGCGCCGAATGGCAAATCGACTTCTTCCGATGCGATGATAACAGCGCCGTCGCCGGTGACGCGCGTGACCGCGCCGCCGCCACCTCCGCCCTCGTCGAGTTCGCAAGCTTCGTCAAAGCCCGCGCTACCCGAGATTATCAGAATGTCGCCGTCGTCACGAACGGTGACACTGCGCGGCGATGGCGACGGCCATTTCCGGGTTGACGCCCGCGTGGATGCGCGGCGACTTGCTTTCATCGTCGATACCGGAGCCGGTGCGGTTGCTCTGCGCGCAAGCGACGCTGCGAAGCTCGGGATTCACCCCCTGGAGCGCGACTACACCATCAAGACGCAGACCGCGAATGGAGTCGGTCGCGCGGCGCCCGTGCGGCTCAACATGATTGAAATAGAAAACATAATCGTGCGCGATGTGATCGCCATCGTCGTGCCTGACAACGCGCTGAAAGAAAATCTGCTCGGCATGTCGTTCCTCTCGCGCGTGCGCTGGACGCATGATCGCGGCCGGCTCGTGATCGAGCAATAGGCCGGACGCCGCATATCTCCAGCTATGATCATAGATCGCGCAAAGTATGCGCAGGGTGCTCTTTTCGCTCGCCGTCATTCCTGACATTCTAGAGCGCTATTGTTTTAAGTTGAAGCTGTAACCACAGCGACTGCGAGCTCCCTCTCCCCATTGGGGAGAGGGTTGGGGTGAGGGGGTCTCAAACTCTTGATAATTTATAACCCCTCAACCGGATCGCTTCGCGATCCGACCTCTCCCCATGGGAGAGGTGAAGAGAGATTGCCGCAATACAGATTCAATCCGAAACGACCTTGCTCTAATCAAACGCGAATGCAGGAGTGTTCATGGCGGTTCGGGAACTGAAGCATCGCGTGCGCGACATTGCCGTGCGCATGCTGCGTGACGGCAAGGGGGAGCCGCTGCTCTACCTGCACGGGGCGGCGGGGCTGCCGGTCTGGTCGCCGTTCTTCGAGAAACTGGCGGAACACTACGAAGTGCTGGTGCCGGAACATCCCGGCTTCGGCACTTCCGACAATCCGGCCTGGATCAGGAACGTCGCCGACCTCGCCATGTACTACCTCGACGTGCTCGACGGGCTGGGAGCCGGAAAAGTTCACCTTGTCGGCCATTCGCTCGGCGGCTGGGTCGCGGCGGAGCTTGCGGTGCGCAATGCGACGCAGCTTGCAAGTCTCACGTTGCTGGCGCCCGCCGGCATCCGCGTGAAGGGCATCCCGAGCGGCGACAATTTCATCTGGGCGCCGGACGAGGCCGCGCGCAATCTCTTTTACGATCCGAAATTCGCCGAGGCCATGCTGGCGCTCACACCGACGGAAGAAGAAGCGGACGTGCAACTCACCAACCGGTTCATGGCGACCAAATTCGGCTGGGAGCCGCGCTGGTTTAATCCCGCGCTCGAGCGCTGGCTGCATCGCATTCGCGTGCGCACGCTTGTGCTGTGGGGCGAGAACGACAAGAACCTCCCGAGCGCCTACGCCAAAGTGTGGCGCGAGCGGCTGCCCGATGCGCGCGTGGAAATCATCCCGCAATGCGGGCATCTGCCGCATATCGAGCAATCTGACATTGCGGCGAAACATATTCTCGGATTTCTCGATGGGGGGCGGCGATGAAATTCACGTTTTTTCATCTCATGCCCTACCGCCCGCTCGATATGGCAGAGCGCCACAAGCATCGCGCCGGCTGGGTGGTGCTGCCCAACACGCTGTACGATCCGCAACAGGGCGCCGACGAATACCAGTCCTACATCGACCAGCTGGTCTACGCGGAAGAGCTCGGTTTCGACATCATCGCCGTCAACGAGCACCATCAGACCGCTTACGGCCTGATGCCGGCGCCCAACCTGATCGCGAGCGCGCTCATCCAGCGCACCAGGAAGGTAAAGATCGCCATTCTCGGCCGCGCGCTGCCGCTGGTGAACAATCCGGTCAACATCGCGGAGGAATTCGCCATGCTGGACAACCTGTCCAGGGGGCGGATCATCACCGGCTTTGTGCGCGGGATTGGCAACGAATATCACGCCACCGGCATCAATCCGTATTTCTCGCATGAGCGTTATCAAGAAGCGCACGACCTGATCGTGGCGGCCTGGACCAGGCCCGGCCCGTTCGCGTTCGAGGGCGAGCACTACAATTTCCGCTACGTCAATCTGTGGCCGCGGCCCTATCAGCAGCCGCACCCGCCGATCTGGATTCCCTCCATGGGATCTTCGGAGACGATCAAATGGGCGGCGGCGCCGGAGCGCAAATATCCGTTCCTGGTCACCTTCAGCGGCCGCGATCTGGTGGCGCGCTATCTCAACATGTACCGCGAGCAGGCGCGGCAATACGGCTACGAGGCCGCGCCCGATCAGCTCGGCTGGGCCTCGCCGGTTTATGTCGCCGACACCGACGAGCGCGCGCGCGCCGAGGCCAAGGCGGGGATCGAAACGCTGTTCAACGATTTTCTCACCGTGCCCTGGGAGATGCTGCTGCCGCCCGGCTACATGTCGCTCTCCTCGATGAAGAATACGCTCAAGATGCGCAAGTCGCTGGGCTCGCACACCCGCCATACGCTCGAAGCGCTCATCGAAAGCGGAACGGTGCTGGTCGGCACACCGCGTACCGTGCGCGAGCAGCTCGCGCGCCAGCGCGAGGCGACCGGCGCCAACAACCTCGTCGTCATGCTGCAATTCGGCGTGCTGTCCGACGAGCTGACCAAGCGCAACATGGAGATGTTCGCATCCGAGGTGATGCCGCATTTGCGGTAGAGTCTGATCCATTGAGAATGAAGCGGCTGCCGCAAGGGAAGCGCGCTCCCTCTCCCCGTTGGAGCTAAGGTGTGCACACATCTATTCGAGCCGTTTACTGAGCAAGTATCTGTCATCCCCTGGCATACGATCGGACTTGCTCCGACCTCATCCTGAGGAGGGCGCACCGATGTCGGGTTTACCCGACATCGGCATACAAAGTGCGCAAGTCGGCTATAGCCGACTTGCGTGCGCCCGTCTCGAAGGATGGCTGCGCGCTCGGTGCTTGGGGCCATGCTTCGAGACGCGCCCATCGCAGCCAAGTATACGCAGGCTGCGCCTGCTATGGGGCGCTCCTCAGCATGAGGTAGAGTGAATTCGTCCATTGACTCGCCGGCACACGATGAAGATGTGTGCATGCCTTAGCCCGCACGCGGGGAGAGGTGAAGGTGCGTCAGGCCGAGCCATTCACTCGGATTCGGTATCATGGTGCAAACTCAACGGTGCAAACTCAACGCCGCGCGCCCAGATACAAACAAGCACAATTGTAACAATACGATCCAAGGCGGCTTTCCTGCCGGGCCCGCATCGGCTATGTGCTCGGCGCGTGCCTGACGCAGTGCAAGGATTTTTCGATGTTTCCGAGGCCGAAGCCCGCGCTTTCTCCCAACACCTATGCCTATGAGTCCGAGCCGCTGGTCAAACCCACCGGCTTTCGCGAATACGACGCGCGCTGGCTGCTGGGTAGCGAAATAAACCTGATGGGCATGCAGGCCCTGGGCATGGGGCTCGGCACGCTGATCCGCGAGCTTGGCGTTCGCCCCGAGATCGTCACCGGTCACGATTTCCGCGGCTATTCGGCGGCGGTGAAGATGGCGCTGGTCAACGGCCTGCTGGCGGCCGGCTGCAAGGTGCACGACATTGGGCTGGCGGTCACGCCCATGGCGTATTTCGCGCAATTTGCGCTGGACGTGCCGTGCGTCGCCATGGTCACGGCTTCGCACAACGACAATGGCTGGACCGGCGTGAAGATGGGCGCCAACCGCCCGCTCACCTTCGGCCCCGACGAGATGGGCCGGCTCAAGGACATTGTGCTCAACGCCAAGTTCGAACTCAAGGGCGGCGGCTCTTACGCGTTCGTCGAGAATTTCCCCGCGCGCTACATCGCCGATCTCACCAACCGGCCGAAGCTCAAGCGGCGCCTCAAAGTGGTCTGCGCCTGCGGCAACGGCACCGCGGGCGCGTTTTCACCGCGCGTGCTGGAAGCTGTCGGCTGCGAGGTGGCGCCGCTCGATTGCGAGCTCGATCACACCTTCCCGCGCTACAATCCCAATACCGAAGATATGAAAATGCTCCATGCCATGCGCGACGAAGTGTTGCGCAGCAAGGCCGACGTGGCGCTCGGCTTCGACGGCGACGGCGACCGCTGCGGGGTGGTCGACAACGAGGGCGAGGAAATTTTCGCCGACAAAGTGGGCGTGATGCTGGCGCGCGATATGTCGGCATTGCATCCGGGCGCGACCTTTGTCGCCGATGTGAAGTCCACCGGCCTGTTCATGACCGATCCGGTGCTGCTCAAGAACGGCGCCAAGACCGATTACTGGAAAACCGGACACTCGTACATGAAGCGCCGCGTCAACGAGATCGGCGCGCTCGCCGGCTTCGAAAAGTCCGGGCATTTCTTCTTCAACAAGCCGATCGGCCGCGGCTACGACGACGGTCTCATTTTCGCGCTGGCGGTCTGCGACATGCTCGATCGCAATCCGGGAAAGACCATGGCAGACCTGAAAAACGCGCTGCCCAAGACCTGGGGCTCGCCCACCATGTCGCCGCACTGCGACGACGAGAAGAAATACGGCGTGGTCGATGCGGTGGTGAAGCATTTCGAAAATGCGAAGGCGAAGGGCGAGAAGATCACAGGCCAGCCGATCCGCGATCTGGTCACCGTCAACGGCGTGCGTGTGACGGTGGCGGACGGCACCTGGGGCCTGGTGCGCGCCTCATCGAACAAGCCGGAGCTGGTAGTGGTGGTGGAAAGTCCTGTATCGGAAGCGCGCATGCACGATATGTTCAAGGCGCTCGACGCCGTGCTGCGCACGCATCCGGACGTCGGCGCCTACAATCAGACGATTTGAATGAGCGGCCACATCAATTGATCGTCATCCTGAGGCGCGAGCGAGCATCGCGAGCGAGCCTCGAAGGATGACGGGCACCGTGTGGGCCGTCGCCCTTCGAGGCTTGCGCTTCGCGCAAGCACCTCAGGGTGACGGCGGTTAAGCCGTCAGGCAGTGCTCAGGAACTCCCGCATCGCGGCGGTGAATTGCGCAGGCCTATCCATGTTGGAAATATGTCCGGCGCCGGGCAGCTCGACGTATTTCGAAGCGGGAAATTCTTGGCTCATCTGGCGCATCACCGCGGCGTTATGCCCGTCCTTTTCGCCGCACAGGTAGAGGATCGGCCGCGTCACGCCGCGCATGCCGGGGCGGAAATCGTGATCGGCGAGCGCCGCAGCGCACCCGATATAGCCATTGACCGGCGTGCCGAGAATCATCTTGCGCAATGTATCGAGATGCGGCGGATTGGCTTTCACCGTCTCGGGCGGGAACCAGCGCGCAATGGTGGAGTCGAGCAATACCTGCATGCCGCCCTTCTGCGCGTTTGCGATGCGCTCCTCCCATTGCGCGGCGGTAGCCGGCGTGGACTGCCCCGGCGTGTCGCAGATGACGAGACGGTCAAAGCGCTCGGCATGGCGTTGCGCGAGCCCCATGCCGGTGGCGCCGCCCATGGAGACGCCGCACCAGTGCGCGCGCTTGATCGTAAGCGCGTCCATGAGCGCGACGACATCGGCGATCAGCATATCGAATGTATAGCGGCCGGGCGTCGCTTCCGTCTCTCCGTGGCCGCGCTGGTCATAGCGCAGCACGCGGAATTTACCCTTCAGTTGCTCCGCCTGCTCGTCCCACATGTGGAGATTGGTTGCGAGCGAGTTGGAGAGAATGAGCCAGGGCGAACCTTCGGCGCCGTCGATCCGGTAATTGAATGCGATGCCGTTGGCTTTGATCTTCAAAAGTCACCTTCCTTGCGGGTTCTGTCGGCCTCATGCTGAGGAGCGCACGAAGTGCGCGTCTCGAAGCATCGCATGTCGGCTATAGCCGACTTGCGCACTGAATATAACCGATCTCGGGTAAACCCGAGATCGGTTGGCCGCCTCATCCTTCGAGACGCGGTGCTGCGCACCGCTCCTCAGGATGAGGCGGATGTTCGTTCGATCATTTCTTCTCTTCCTCGAATGTTTCGCGGAACGGATGCGCCGGATAGACGCCGAGCACCTTTAGTTCCTTGGAGAAGAACGCCAGCTCCTCGAGCGCGAACGCGAGCCCGCGGTCGTCGGGATGGCCTTCGACATCGACATAGAATTGGGTGGCGAAGAAATTGCCCTCGATCATGTAGCTCTCTAACTTGGTCATATTGACGCCGTTGGTGGCGAACCCACCCAGCCCCTTATAAAGCGCGGCCGGCACATTGCGCACCTGGAACAGAAAAGTGGTGATGACCTTGCTGTTGCCGCGCGGCGCCCATTTCTTCTCGCGCGAGAGCACGATAAAGCGCGTGGTGTTGTGGGCCTCGTCCTCGACATCCTCTGCGAGGATGTCGAGGCCATAGATTTCGGCGGCAAGACGGGTAGCGATGGCGGCGCGGGTCTTGTCGCCGATTTGCGCGACTTCGCGCGCCGAGCCGGCGGTGTCGGCGGCGACGATCGGCTTGATGCCGAGCTTGCGGATCATCTTGCGGCACTGGCCGAGCGCATGGACGTGGCTCTCGACCGTCTTGATGCCTTTGAGCGTTGCGCCCTTGGACGCCATCAGCTGGTGGCGCACCGGCATGAAATGCTCGGCCACGATGTGCAGCCCCGAAGCGGGCATCAGATGGTGAATGTCGGCCACGCGGCCGGCGACCGAATTCTCGATCGGGATCATGGCGAGCTCGGCATGGCCTTCGCCGATTGCCGTGAAAGCATCCTCAAAAGTCGGACAGGGGACGGCTTCGGCGTTGGCATAGGCCTGATGGATCGCCAGGTGCGAATTGGCGCCCGGTTCGCCCTGGAACACGATCTTTTGCTGTCTTGTCATTGTCGTTCCGTTTTGGCAGTTCCGTTTCGCCTATCTGCTAACTGCAAGTCAATGTCCGCGCTGCAACGTGGCGCGGGCGATTTCCAGGTCTTCCGGCGTATCGACGCCAAGCGGCGCAATATCGACAATGGCCACATCGATGCGCATGCCGGCTTCCAGCGCGCGCAGTTGTTCGAGCTTCTCGCGCTGCTCGAGCGGCGATGGCGGCAACGCAACAAATCGCGCCAGCGCCGCGCGGCGATAGGCATAGACCCCGATGTGATGATAGAGCGGCCCTTCGCCCGCGGGCGCGGTCGCGCGCGTGAAATAGAGCGCGCGCAGGCGGCCGGGCGCTACGGCTGAGCCAACCACCTTGACCACATTGGGATTGCTGCGCTCCTCGGGCGTCCGGATTTCGGCGGCCAATGTGGCGATGTCGACGGCGGGATCATTGAGCGGGCCGAGCGCGGCCTTTAAGTCGGCTGGCGAAAGCGTCGGCAGGTCGCCCTGCATGTTGATCACGATCTTGGCGCGTGCGTCCGGGTCGACGATGCCAAGCGCCTCGAAGATGCGGTCGGACCCGGAGGCGTGATCGGTGCGGGTCATGATCGCGCGGCCGCCGGCCTTCTCCACACAGGCCACGATCGCCTCGGCGTCGGTCGCCACCACCACCGGGCCGAGATGGGCAGCCTGCGCGCGGCGCAGCACATGCACGATCATCGGCTCTCCAGCGATGTCGAGGAGCGGCTTGCCGGGCAGGCGGGTGGCGGCCATGCGCGCCGGGATGAGGATAAGAACGTCGTCGGCCATCGTTTGAAGACTCTTGAATACCGCTTTTTGCCCTGCATTGGAGAAGTGTTGCGAAGCCGCTTATACGGGTTGCCAGGGGCGAGGCAAACCGGTTATGTGTCCGCCGTCGCAGGGGTTTGCGGGTCTTTTTCACACCGCCACAGACGATTGGAGCCGGTCGGCGATGGGTTCATTCGAGATCAACAAAATTCTGGGGGCGGTGCTCGGCACCTGCCTCGTTCTGCTTTCGCTCAACATCGCCGCCGGCGCGCTGTTCGCTCCGCACAAGCCGGCCAAGCCGGGCTACAATATTATCGTTCCTGAGCATCCGACCGAGGAAGCCAAGCCCGGCACGCCCGAGGAGCCGATCGAGACCTTGCTCGCCAGCGCCGACATCAAGCGCGGCGAGAGCGCCGTCAGGAAGTGTATTGCCTGCCACACTTTCCAGAAGGGCGGACCGAGCCCGGTCGGCCCCAATCTGTGGGGCATCGTCAACCGCGCGAAGGCCGCGATCGCTGGCTACAACTATTCATCTGCGATGAAGGGCCAGCGCGGCAATTGGACGATTGACGATCTCAATGCCTATCTGAAAAACCCAAAGGGAATGGTGCCGGGCACAGCCATGAACTTCCCTGGCATCCCCAGGGGCAGCGAACGGGCGGATGTGATCGCGTATCTCAATGCACAGGCGGACAATCCGGCGCCACTGCCAAAGGCCGCACAAGCGCCATCCGCGCAAGTTCCCAAGCCGCAATGATCGGACGCTTTAGACGTTCAAATAACGGCAGGAAAGAGCTTCCACCGCTGACATTTCCTGAAGGCGCAACAGGACGCACGCAGATTTGAAGTTGCCGGCAGGGTGGCGTCGCCTGAAAAATCCGCCATAATCCATTCCGCAAAAGCGTGATCCAGGCCACCCGAAGGAGCCACACGTGCACCTCAGTCGCCGCGCTGCTCTTCGCAAGTTCATGGGACTCAAGATCTTGGGACTTTTGTCTGCGCTGCTGCCGCCCGGATTGACCGGACTTGCATGGCAGACTCCCGCCAGCGCGCAGCGCGCGCCCGAGCCAGGCCAGGATAGAAAAACCTGGCAGCACGGGCTCTCGCTGTTCGACGATGTAAAATATCCAGCCGGATTTAAATATTTCGATTATGTCAACCCGCAGGCGCCGAAAGCTGGCGTGGCGCGGCAGATTGCGTTCGGCACGTTCGATAATTTCAATCCGGTTATTGCCGGCGTGAAGGGATCGATGGCCGCCGGCATCGACCTGATCTTCGATACATTGATGGTGTCCTCGTTCGACGAGGTTTCGGCGGAATATGGACTGCTGGCCGAGGCGGTCAGCCATCCGCCGGATTTTGCGTCGGTCACCTACCGTCTGCGCGCCACGGCGAAATGGCATGACGGCAAGCCGGTGACGGTCGAGGACGTGATCTTTTCCTTCGAAGCTTTCAAAAAGCATCATCCGCAGCTCTCGGCCTATTACCGCCATGTGGTGAAAGCGGAGAAAACCGGCGCGCACGATGTCACCTTCACATTCGACGGCCCCGGCAATCGCGAACTGCCGCAGATCGTGGGCCAGCTCAACGTACTGCCGAAGCATTGGTGGGAGGGTCAGGACAAGTCGGGTAAAAAACGCGACATCGGCGCCACCACGCTCGAGCCGCTGCTCGGCAACGGTGCCTACCGAGTCAAGGAATTCGTGCCCGGCCGTACCATTGTGTTTGAACGCGTACCGGACTATTGGGGCCGCGATCTCAACGTCAATATCGGCCGCGACAATTTCAACGAACTGCGCTTCGAATATTTCCGCGACCCCACCGTCGCGCACGAGGCCTTCAAGGCCGATCACGTCGATTGGCGCAACGAAAACAGCGCCAAGAGCTGGGCCACTGCCTACGATTTTCCAGCCGTGACTGAAAAGCGTGTGCTGCTCGAGGAATTCCCGATCAATAGCACGGGAATCATGCAGGCTTTCACATTCAATACGCGGCATGACAAGTTCAAGGATCCGCGCGTGCGGCGCGCCTTTGATTTCGCCTTCAATTTCGAGGAGATGAACAAGCAGATCTTCTTCAATCAGTATCGCCGGATCGGCAGCTATTTCGAAGGCACCGAGCTCGCCAGTTCCGGGCTGCCCGCGGGCAGGGAACTCGAAATCTTGGAAAAAGTGCGCGACAAGGTGCCGCCGGAGGTCTTCACAACGCCCTATTCCAATCCGGTCGTCGACTCGCCCGAGGCGATTCGAACCAATTTGCGCGAGGCCATCCGGCTGTTGCGGGAAGCGGGCTGGACGGTGCGCGATGAGGTCGATCCGGCAAATCCGCCGGACGTGATCGACCGCTTGATGAGCATCATCGGGTTGAAGAAAGAGGTCACCAAGCGCGTGCTGCGCGGCCCGAAGGGCGAGCCGATGACGGTGGAATTATTGGTCGATGATCCGAACGCGGAGCGATTCGTATCTTTCTATAAGCCCTCGCTCGAACGTCTCGGCATCGACGTAACGGTGCGCGTCGTCGATGCGGCGCAATACCAGAACCGATTGCGGCAGTGGGACTACGACATCATTGTCGCGTCCTGGCCGCAATCGCTCTCGCCCGGCAACGAGCAGCGCGATTACTGGAGTTCGCCGGCCGCCGACATACCCGGCTCGCGCAATCTCATCGGCATCAAGAACCCGGCGGTGGACGAGCTGATCGAGATCCTCATTTTTGCCAAGGATCGCGCCGATCTCGTGGCGGCGACCAAGGCGCTCGACCGGGTGCTGCTGTGGAATCATTACGTCGTTCCGCAATGGACTTACGGCAAGGTGCGCACGGCGCGCTGGGATCGCTTCGCGCGGCCGGCGACGCTGCCCAAATACGGCCGCTCGGCGTTCCCCACCATCTGGTGGTGGGATGCGGAAAAGGCGGCCAAGGTGGGAACGCGGCAGTGATCTCGCGCCGCCAGGTTCTGCTGCTGACCGCTGGCGCGCTGACGGCGTGCATGGGCGCACCGCGCTGGCGCTTCGATTTGGCTGCGGCCCAGCCCCTCGCCAGTGCGGGCGAAGACGGGGCCGAGCGCCACGGCATCTCGGCCTTCGGCGATCTGAAATATCCCGCCGATTTTAAGCATTTCGACTATGTGAAGCCGGATGCCCCGAAGGGCGGCAGCTTTTCGCAGATTGGTCCCTCCCGGCAGTTCAACCAGGGTTTTCTCACCTTCAACTCGCTCAACAGCTACATCCTCAAGGGCGATGCGGCGCAAGGCATGGAACTCACCTTCGCTTCGCTGATGGCGCGCGCGGGCGACGAGCCGGACGGCATGTATGGGCTTACCGCGCGCGCGGTGCGGATTTCCGCCGATGGGCTGACCTATCGCTTCCTGCTGCGGCCGCAGGCGCGCTTCCACGACGGCTCCAGGCTCACCGCGCACGACGTTGCCTTCTCGCTCGCAATCCTTAAAGAGAAGGGCCATCCGATCATCACCCAGTTGCTGCGCGATTTTGTGGGTGCAGAAGCCACGAACGATACCACCGTGGTCTGCCGCTTCGCCGAAAAGCGCGCGCGCGACGTGCCTCTCTTTGTCGCGGCATTGCCGATTTTCTCGCGCGCTTACTACAGCAGCAAACCGTTCGATGTATCGACGCTCGATGTGCCGCTCGGCTGCGGTCCGTATAAGGTCGGGCGTTTCGAGGCCGGCCGCTACATCGAATTCGAACGGGTCAAGGACTGGTGGGGTGCCGATCTACCCGTCACGCGCGGTCTTTATAATTTCGACATCGTGCGCTTTGAATATTATCGCGACCGCGATGTCGCCTTTGAGGGTTTTACCGCCAAGAGTTATTTATTCCGCGAGGAGTTCACCTCGCGCATCTGGGCAACGCGTTACGAATTTCCGGCCCTGCGCGACGGCAGAGTCAAGCGCGATATTTTGCCAGACGATACCCCCTCGGGCGCGCAAGGCTGGTTCATCAACACGCGGCGGCCGCAGTTCAAGGACCCGCGCCTGCGCGAGGCGCTCATCTACGCCTTCGATTTCGAGTGGACCAACAAATCTATTATGTATGATTCCTATAAGCGCACTCAGTCGGTGTTCCAGAATTCCGACATGATGTCGGTTGGCCCGCCCAGCGCCGAGGAGCTTGTGCTGCTCAATCCGTTTCGCGGCAAGGTTCCCGACGAGGTGTTCGGCGAGCCGTTCCTGCCGCCGGTGTCCGACGGCTCGGGCAACGACCGCATGCTGCTGCGCAAGGCCGTGCAGCTCCTGCGCGAAGGCGGCTACACCGTGCGCGATGAAGTGGACCCGGCCCACGCGCCTGGCACCTTCGATCGGTTCATGATGCTGCTTGGACTAAAGGCTGAGATCACCAAGAAGGTGCTGCGCGATCAAGCGGGCCGGCCGGTCACCATCGAATTTCTGATCGACGAGCCGACCTTCCAGCCGCATCACATGCCGTTCATCAAAAATCTCGCCACGCTCGGGATCGAAGCGAGCTTGCGTATTGTCGATGCCTCGCAGATGCAAAAGCGCCGCAATGATTTCGATTTCGATATCGCTGTTCAGCGATTCAGCTTTTCCAGCACGCCGGGAGATTCCTTGCGCTCGTATTTTTCCTCGCTGGCGGCGGGTTTAAGCGGTTCGCAGAATCTCGCCGGCATTGCCGACCCCGCGATCGACGCCATGATCGACCGCATCATCGAAGCCGAGAGCAGACCTGAGCTGGTAATCGCCTGCCGCGCGCTCGACCGGCTGATCCGCGCGGGGCGCTACTGGATACCGCACTGGTACAAAGCGTCGCACTGGATCGCCTATTGGGACCTGTTCAGCCGCCCGCCCAAGAAGCCGAAATATGCCCGCGGCGTGCTGGAAACCTGGTGGTACGATCGCGACAAGGCAGCAAAATTGGAGCAGAAGGGTTAGAGTTGTAAAAGAGTCGGGGCCTGCAGCGACCGCGCTATCGCCGTATTTTTGCAGCAATGCAAGCGCTCTAGCACCACCACGGACACCGCCACGAACCATGGCCGCCTATATCATCCGCCGTCTGCTGCTGGTGATTCCGACGCTGCTCGGGATCATGCTGATCTCGTTTGCGGTGGTGCAGTTTGCGCCCGGCGGACCGGTCGAGCGCATCATCGCGCAATTGTCTGGTTCGGCCACCGGCGCGGATTCGCGAGTCCCGGGCGGCGGGCAGAGCGGTGACTTCGGCGCGCAAGGACAATTGCAAGGCGGCGGACCGATCGACGCGATCACCTCCAAGTATCGCGGCGCGCGCGGGCTCGATCCCGCTTTTCTCAAAAGCCTGGAAGAGCAGTTCGGCTTGGACAAGCCTGCCCATGAGCGATTCATCAAGATGCTATGGAACTATCTGCGCTTCGATTTCGGCAAAAGCTATTTCCGCGATACCAGCGTTCTGCAATTGATCAAGGAGAAGCTGCCCGTCTCCATCTCGCTCGGAATTTGGATGGTGCTGCTGAGCAATTTGATATCGATTCCGCTCGGCATTCGAAAAGCCGTGCGCGACGGCTCGCATTTTGATGTGTGGACTTCGACGATCGTCATCCTCGCCTACGCCATCCCCGGCTTTTTGTTCGCGATTTTTCTCATCGTCTTATTCGCCGGCGGATCCTATCTCGATATTTTTCCGCTGCGCGGACTGACCTCCGACAACTGGGCGCAGCTGTCGTGGTGGCAGAAGATTCTTGACTATTTCCATCATTTGACGTTGCCGCTCATTGCCATGGGCGTCCACTCATTTGCCGTCACGACCTTGTTTACTAAAAACTCATTTCTCGACGAAATCCGCAAGCAATATGTGCTGACGGCGCGCGCCAAGGGCTGCAGCGAACGCCGCACGCTCTACGGCCACGTCTTTCGTAATGCCATGCTGATCGTAATTGCCGGTTTTCCCGGCGCGTTTATCGGCGCGTTCTTCACCGGCGCGTTTTTGATCGAATATATCTTCTCGCTCGACGGGCTCGGGCTGCTCAGCTTCGATGCCGTGTTCAATCGCGACTATCCGGTCGTTTTCGCTAACCTCTATATTTTTGCTTTGATCGGCCTGACGGTGAAGCTGATTTCCGACCTCACCTACATGTGGATCGATCCGCGTATCGATTTTGAGACGCGGGAGGTTTGAGGTGGACGCGCGAACCCAGGAAAAGTTGCCCGAGCGCGCGGCGACCGCGATGGTTGGTCCGACCGATCCTAAGATGCTGAAAAAATACTATCTTTCCCAGATCAATCGCCGGCGCTGGCGGAATTTCAGATCCAATCGCCGTGGGTTTTATTCGTTCTGGATTTTCTTCGTGTTGTTTTTTGTCACGCTGTTTGCCGAATTCATTGCCAATGACCGGCCGTTCCTGGTGAAACACGACGGAAAATATTATTTTACGGCGGTGGTGACCTACCCGGAGACGGCCTTCGGCGGCGAGTTCGAAACCAAGGCCGACTATCGCGATCCATTCCTGAAAAACTTGATCGCGGAGAAGGACGGCTACATGGTGTGGTCGCTAATCCGCTATTCCTATGACACGCATAATCTCGACCTGCCGACGCCGGCGCCGTCGAAACCCACCTGGCTGCTGAGCGAGAAGGAGTGCGCGGCGGTGGTCGCTCGCAAAGCCCTCAAAAGCTGCCGTGATCTCGAATACAATTGGCTCGGCACCGACGATCAGGGCCGCGACGTGGTGGCGCGCATGATCTACGGCTTCCGATTATCGGTGCTGTTCGGATTGACGCTTACCGCAATTTCCTCGGTGATCGGCGTCATCGTCGGCGCGGTGCAGGGTTATTTCGGCGGCTGGACCGATTTGCTATTGCAGCGCTTCATCGAGATCTGGACGTCGGTGCCCCAGCTCTATTTGCTTCTGATCATCTCCTCGGTGCTGGTGCCCGGTTTTTTCGTGCTGCTTGGAATCCTGTTGCTGTTCTCCTGGGTGTCGTTGGAAGGATTGGTGCGCGCGGAGTTCCTGCGCGGGCGCAATTTCGAATACATCCGGGCGGCACGCGCGCTCGGCGTGTCGAGCCGCGTGATCATGTTCCGCCACCTGCTGCCGAACGCCATGGTGGCGACGCTCACGTTCCTGCCGTTTATTCTGTCGTCGTCGGTGACTGTGCTCACCGCGCTGGATTTTCTCGGGCTTGGCCTGCCGCCGGGCTCGCCGTCGCTGGGCGAATTGCTGGCGCAGGGCAAGGCCAATATTCAGGCGCCTTGGCTGGGGCTGGCCGGCTTTTTCACCTTAGCTGTGATGCTCTCGCTTCTGATCTTCGCGGGTGAAGCGGTGCGTGACGCCTTCGATCCCAGAAAGACATTCGCGTGAGCGCCATGGATGCGACCGTAGCGCCGCTGCTTTCCGTCCGCGACCTCTCCGTCGCCTTCGGTCACGGCGAAAACCGCACGCTCGCCGTCGATCGCATCTCGTTCGACATAAAAAAGGGCGAGACGCTCGCGCTGGTGGGCGAATCGGGATCGGGCAAGTCGGTCACCGCGCTCTCCGTGCTCAAGCTGCTGCCTTATCCCGCGGCCAGCCACCCTTCCGGCAAAATTCTGTTCAACGGCCGCGAACTGCTTGCGCTGTCCGAGAACCAAATTCGCGATGTGCGCGGCGACGACATCACCATCATCTTCCAGGAGCCGATGACCTCGCTCAATCCGCTGCACACCATCGAGCGGCAGATCGGCGAAATATTACTACTGCACCGCGGCATCGCCGGCCAGGCGGCGCGTGCGCGCACGCTCGATCTGCTCACGCAAGTGGAAATTGCCGATCCCGCGAGCCGGCTTGCGAGCTATCCGCACCAGCTATCCGGCGGCCAGCGCCAGCGCGTGATGATCGCCATGGCGCTTGCCAACGAGCCGGACCTCCTGATCGCCGACGAGCCGACCACCGCGCTCGATGTCACGGTGCAGGCGCAGATTCTCAAGCTGCTGAAAGACATGCAGTCCCGCCTCGGCATGGCGATGCTGTTCATCACCCATGACCTCGGCATCGTGCGCAAGATCGCCGACCGGGTCTGCATCATGAAGATGGGCGAGATCGTCGAGCAGGGCGAGGTCGCTCGCATCTTTGCAGCGCCCGAGCATCCCTATACGCGCGCGCTGCTCGCGGCCGAACCGAAGGGCGAGCCGGCACCGCTCAATCCCACAGCCCCTGTGATGATGGCGGCGCGCGATCTCAAAGTCTGGTTCCCGATCAAGCGTGGCCTGCTGCGCAAGACCGTGGGCCACATCAAGGCGGTCGATGGCGTGAGCATCGAATTGCGCAAGGGCGAGACGCTCGGCGTGGTGGGCGAATCCGGGTCGGGCAAGACCACGCTCGGACTGGCGATCTTAAGGCTCACCGCCTCGCAAGGGCCGATCGTGTTCATGGGCCACGCGCTGCAAGGGCTGAAATTCAAGGCGATGCGCCCGTTCCGCCGCGACATGCAGATCGTATTTCAAGACCCCTACGGCTCGCTCTCGCCGCGCATGTCGGTGCACGACATCGTCGCGGAAGGGTTGACGGTTCACCATCGGAAAATGTCCGAGGTCGAGCGCGACGAGCGGGTGGTGCGCGCGCTCCACGATGTCGGCATCGATCCGGAAACGCGCTTTCGCTTTCCGCATGAATTCTCCGGCGGCCAGCGCCAGCGCATCGCGGTGGCGCGCGCGATCGTGCTGGAGCCGAATTTCGTGGTGCTCGACGAGCCGACCAGCGCGCTCGACATGCTGATCCAGGCGCAGATCGTCGATCTGTTGCGCGACCTGCAGAAGCGGCACGACCTGACTTACCTTTTCATTTCCCACGATCTCAAAGTGGTCGCGGCCTTGGCGAGCAAGCTCATCGTCATGCGCCACGGCAAGGTGGTGGAGGCGGGGGAGGCATCGGAGTTGTTCAAGGCGCCCAAGAGCGAATACACCCGCGCGCTGTTCGCCGCCGCTTTCGATCTCGAGATCGCTGCGACTGCAGTGGTGGAACAGTAGCCGGACGGCGACGAGTCATACCAATCCCTCTATGTAGCCACTCGTGTCCCGGGCGCAGCGCAGCGCCATTAGGCCGCCTTTGGCGGCCGTCTAGAACGGCGACGCTTTGCGTCGCCTATGGCGGTGCGCTGCAGACCCGGGACCGCCACAGACTGGAACGATCCCGGGTCTGCGGCGCACCGCTACACCATAGCGCGTCAACGACGCGCGTAAACGCGCTTATGGTTTCGCGCTGCGCCGCGCCCGGGACACGTGTTTCCAGTTTAGCCAATCATGCCCTCATCAAAGCCGCCGCACGCTCCTCACCGGACTGCCCTCTTTGGTGAATCGGGCGATCGTCTCGCGCATCGGCTCGACGGCGACCGCCATATGGAAGCCGTTGGCATGCAGGAAATGGGTGTTGTCGCGCGCGATCGCCACATGGCCCTGCCAGAAGACGAGATCGCCACGATGAAGCTTCGAGAAATCGCCGCCGGCATCGACCGGCCGGCCGAGCGCCTGCTCCTGCATGTCGCTGTCGCGCGGGCAATCGATGCCGGCGGCGGTGAGCGCCACCTGCACCAGCGCGGAGCAATCGAGGCCCAGGCTGGTCTTGCCGCCCCACAAGTAAGGCACGCCCACAAAACGTTCCGCCACGGCGACAAAATCCATCTCAAAGGTCGCAAGCGTCGCCAAATGCACCAGCGGCACATAGAAGCCGGTCGCGGTCACCGCGAACTTGTCTTCGCTGCGCACGACGGCGATCCGCGCGCCCAGCGACAGCATCTCGATCGGCGGCGCCATGATCGAGGGTGCCGGGAAAACAATTGTGCGCAAGACCGCGACGCGATGGGTGGGCGCCGGTCCGGGCGCGGTGAGCGCATTGGCCGGCAGCCAGCCGACATAGTGGTCGCTCTCGAGCTGGCCCCAGGCCCAGCCTTCGTCGGTCGACTCATAGACGGTCACGCGCTCACCTTTAAGCGCCTCGGTGTCGAGCGGCGCGTCGTGCGCGGGCTCGCGCCGCACCGGCGCCTGCGGATCGATCACTTCGCTCAGGGTGCCCGCGACAAATCGCGCGGCGGCGACCTTGCCATCGAGATGGCTGGCCGCGAGATCGGGGCGGGCCGGGGTGATGCGAGGATCGAAGTTCACCGTGGCAGCTCCTGTGCTTTGGCGACTAAGAGATCGCCCAGCCGTTCCACATGCAGCGCGCCCTTGACCGTGCGCTGGATCACCACGTTGCGGCGGTCGCGTTCGTCGCGCCGGCGTGCCACCAGGTCGAGCTTGCCCATGGTGTCGAGCGCGCGGGTGATCACCGGCTTGGTCACGCCGAGCTTGGCCGCGAGCCCGCGCACCGTATGCGGCGGCGGTTCGAGATAGATGGTAAAGAGCACATCGAGCTGACGCGCCGAAAGGTCGGGCTCGCCGTCGGTGACCAGCGCGTGCGACAGCGCATGCAGCAGCCGCAGCGCCTGGGAGGGACGGATTTCGACGGCCATGCAGCCCCTGTGGAAATTCGTTTCGGGGCCGTATTATTTCCTTGATAGCGCATGGCTGCAAGCTTTGCGGTGATATTTAGCCATAGCGCGCCGACAGCAGCGCATAAAGCGCCCGCGCCGCCTGGCATTCGCCGCCTTCCGGCCGGCCCGGAATTTTACTAACGGCGTTTGTTACGCTTTGCATGGGCGCGCCTTGGCGCCACGGAATGCGCAGAAAGCTGAAGGCCCAAAGCAGGTATCAGACGTATGACCGTCTCAAATTCAGGATTACCGGATGAACCAAGCGCCTTGTACAGGCTCTCCCGGCTCAGTCCGGTCGCTTTCGCAACCTGTGTCATACCGCGCGCACGGGCAACGACACCAAGCGCATCACGGATAAATTCCATATCGTCGGTTTCAAGCGCCGCATTGATGTAGGCGGCTCGCCGCTCCGGCGTACCGAGATGCTCAGCGGCATCAAATCGTGTCGTCTTGGCCATCATACTTCCTCTGCAAGTTCCAAAGCCCGCTCGATATCTTGTTGCTGCCTGCGCTTGTCGCCTCCACACAACAGAACCACCAGCGAAGCGCCGCGATGCACAAGGTACACGCGATAACCTGGACCATAATCGACCCGCAGTTCCATCAACCCGCCGCCAAGTCTCCTACTGTCTCCCAGATTACCTAGCTCCATGCGACGGATGCGGGTGACGATCCGCGCAACGGCATTGGCGTCTTTCAGGCGTTGCAGCCAGTTCCGAAATTCATTCGTCTGGCGCACCTCTATCGTCATGCCGAAATGTAGTCTATAGGATACAGAAAGTCAAGACGGTCCGGCCCAAATTATTCAGCGGCGTAGTTGATCTTCTGTTGAGTTCTGAATTGTGTGAATCCCGTAGGGGGATCATAGGCGAGCCCTTGGGTCTTGCCTTCGGCAAGCCCAAGGACAGGCTCCGCGACGCCGTCCTTCGGACGGCTATGGTCCGGGGCAGGCTTTTTCGGGATCATGCTTTAGAAATCTTTGTTGAATCGCATTTTCTACGGCGAACCGGTTCCCACTTCGCCGGAAAATGCTCTATCCATAACGCGCCGCGAGCAGCGCATAGAGCGCCCGCGCCGCCTGGCATTCGCCGCCTTCCGGCCGGCCCGGCCGCGACGATGGGTTCCAGGCATAGATGTCGAAGTGCAGCCACGATTTAGCGGACACGAAGCGCTTGAGGAACAGCGCGCAGATGATCGAGCCGGCGAAGCCGTTGTTCGCCACATTGTTGAGATCGGCGATTTTGGAATCGAGCATCGATTCGTAACGCTGCCACAGCGGCAGCCGCCAGACCGGATCGTTCTCGCGCTCGGCATGGCGCGCGACTTCGGCTGCAAGCGCATCGTCATCGGTGTAGAACGGCGGCAGCTCGGGCCCGAGTGCAGCGCGCGCGGCGCCGGTAAGCGTGCCCATGTCGATCAGCAGCTCCGGCATCTCCTCGCCGGCGAGTGAGAGCGCATCGGCGAGGATGAGGCGGCCTTCCGCATCGGTGTTGCCGATTTCGACCGTGAGACCCTTGCGCGAGCGGTAAACGTCGAGCGGCCGGAATGCCGCGCCGGAGATTGAATTCTCCACCGCCGGGATCAGCACGCGCAGCGCCACTTTGAGCTTGCGGTCCATCACCATGTGCGCGAGCGCCAGCACGCTCGCGGCGCCGCCCATGTCCTTCTTCATGATGCGCATGCCGCTCTCGGGCTTGATGTCGAGCCCGCCGGAATCGAAGCACACGCCCTTGCCGACCAGCGTGATTTTCGGATCGCCGCTATTGCCCCAGCGCAGCTCGATCAGGCGCGGCGCGCGCGCCGCCGCTCGGCCGACCGCATGGATGAGCGGGAAATTTTCGGTGAGAAGCTCATCCCCCACGACGGCGCGCGCGCTGGCGCCGTGCCTCTTCGCAAGAGCGCGGGCGGCCTCCTCCAGTTCGGCCGGCCCCATGTCGTTGGCGGGCGTATTGATGAGATCGCGCGCCAGGGTGACGGCCTCGAGCGTGCGGCCAAGCTCGGCGCCATCGACGCCATCGGGCAACTCAAGCCTGACTTGCTTGTCATCGGCCTTGCGGTAGCGGCCAAAGCGATAGGCGCCGAGCGCAAAGCCAAGCGCCGCCAGGCGCGGATCGTGCGGCGCATTGGCGAAACGATAGCTGCCGGCGGGCAGGATTTCCGCCAAGCGCCCGGGCAGGAACGGGTCCTTGGGCTCGCCCGCGCCCTCGAGCGCGAACAACACGCCGGTCTGATCCTGCAGCGGCAGGATCAAATGCCTGCCGGCCTTGGGCTCGAAGCCGGCGGCCGCGACAAAGGCGCGCGCGGGGGCTTCCAGCGCGGCACAGGTTTTCTGGAATGTCTCCGGGGTGACGAACCAGATCGGCTGGGCCGTGCCACCGGGCGCAACAAAGGCAGAATGCATGGGGGATATCCGCTGAGTGAATGGCACGCTGCTAACACGCCGTCCTGCGGCGGTGAAGGTTTCCGCAGGGCCGGCAGCCCGGAGCAATGGCCGGGATCAGTGGGGGGAGGGCCTGGGTTAACTTCTCGTTAAAGTTAACGGTTTATTGCTCGCCGATCACAGTCGGCGCGGCCGGCACGGGTTTGAGTGGTAGGCCAAGATCGCGGTCCATGCGAAATCACCCGAAAATCGCTAGCCTGCTCGCCTCTGCCGGGGTCATCGCCCTTGCGGTGACAATGTCCGGCTGCGCCAAGGAACCCGCGAGCGAGACCACCGGTTCGGTCACCCCAACGGCCACGTCCCCAGCCTCGCGCACCGAAGCCGAATGGCGGCGCGCGGTCGACAGCCTGAGCGAACGCTATCGCGCCAATCAGGACGACCCCGAGCTGGCCGTACAATATGCGCTGGCGTTGCGGGGCATCGGCCAGCGCTCGCAAGCGGTGGCCGTGCTCGAGCAGGCCTCGATCCGGAATCCGGATAACCAAGCCGTGCTTGGCGCCTATGGCCGGGCGCTTGCCGATGCCGGCAACAACGCCCAGGCGCTCGAAGTGCTCAGCCGCGCGCACATGCCCGAGCAGCCGGATTGGCGCATATTGTCGGTGCAGGGCGCCGTGCTCGATCAGATGGGCAGGCACCAGGACGCGCAGCGTTACTACGCCAGTGCGCTCAAGATCATGCCGGACGAGCCGTCGGTATTGTCCAATCTCGGCCTGTCCTATGCGCTCTCCAAGGATCTGCCGAAGGCGGAGGAGACGCTCCGCCGTGCCGCCGCGCGGCCGATGGCGGAGGCCAAGGTGCGGCAGAATCTGGCGCTGGTAGTCGGATTGCAGGGCCGCTTCGAGGAAGCCGAGACCATCGCGCGCGGCGACCTCTCACCCGAGGAGGCAGCCGTCAACGTCGCCTACCTGCGGCAGATGCTGGCGCAGCAAAAAGATTTAAAGAAGCCCAAGCGTCCCGGCGCTTCCGTCCCCGCACAGCCGGCGAAATCGTAGCGTCTCCTCATCGCATCGAAGATCGATCGCGGATTAAAGTTCGCCCTTTTCTAAGCACGCCGCGACTGGGCGCGTTGGATCAGTGCTTGCAAATTTTATCAATCGTGGCGCGCCCTTGAAGAGCGCCTGAAGATTGCTCAACCGAAAAATTACCGAGCCGTTGTGGATGATATGGTTGGCGGCCGCCGTTCCTGCTCCTCCTGCGTCGCCATCACGCGGATCGCGGCCGGCCCGAGAATCACGATGAACAGCACCGGGAGGAAGAACAGGATCATTGGCACCGTCAGCTTGGGCGGCAGCGCCGCGGCCTTCTTCTCCGCCTCGTTCATGCGCATGTCGCGATTTTCTTGCGCCAGCACGCGCAGGGTATTGGCCAGCGACGTGCCGTAGCGTTCGGCCTGCTGGAGCGCGATGGAGACGGCCTTGACACCCTCAAGATCGGTGCGCTTGGCAAGGTTTTCGTAAGCCTGGCGGCGGTCCGGCAAGTAGGACAATTCCGCCGTGGTCAGCGTGAGTTCCTCGGCGAGCGCGATTGACTGGGTGCCGACTTCGTGGCTCACGCGGCGGAATGCGGTCTCGATCGACATTCCGGACTCGACGCAGATCAGCAGCAGATCAAGCGCATCGGGAAATGCGCGGCGGATCGAAAGCTGGCGTTTAGAGATCTTATTTTTCAAGAACAGATACGGCAATTGCATGCCGGCATAGGCAGCGAACACGCAAATGCTGAGCTTGACCAGCAACGGTTGATCCCATTCGATCACGACGAAGAGATAAAAAGCCGCAAGCGGGAACACGATGATCGGCATCACCAGGCGGAAGAACAGGTAGGTGATGTATGGCGCCTGGCCGCGATAGCCGGCCTGCACCAGCTTATCCCGCACTTCCTCCTGGGCGAGCCACTTGGTCAGATTGAACCGCTCGACCACCATCTTCATGTACTGCTTTGGCGATTGGCGCAGCAACACTTTTTCGCCGCGCGCCAAGCGCTCGCGTTCGCGCTGGCGGATTTTCTCGCGCTCGAATGCGACTGCCTTCAATCGCTTCGCAAGCATATCATTCGCCAACAGCGGCATCGTCAGGGTAAGGACGGTCGCGACCGCCGCCACGGCGGCGAAGGCCGTGAACAAAAACTGCCGGTCGTGCATGCGTTCGATCAGAATCTCAAACATGGCGCGTCCGCTCAAAAATCGAAATTGATCATCTTGCGCATGATTATCACGCCGATGCACATCCAAACCGCGCTGCCGGCCATCATGATGCGGCCAAGCTGCGTGGTCCAAAGCAATTGGATATAATCGGGACTCGTGAGATAAACGAGCGTCATCACCGCTATCGGAAGCGCCGCGATGATTGCCGCGGAGGCCTTCGCCTCCATCGACACCGCCTTGATCTTGGCTTGCATCTTCTTTCGTTCGCGCAGCACGCGCGACAGGTTGCCCAGCGCTTCCGAGAGATTGCCTCCGGCTTTCTGCTGAATGGCAATGACAATGGCGAAGAAATTGGCTTCCGCGACCGGAATTCGCTCATAGAGCTTGGCGCAGGCATCCCCCATCGGCATTCCAATGCTCTGTGTCTCGACGACGGCGCGGAATTCGCTTCGCACCGGTTCCGTTGCGTCCGTCGCGATGACTTTGAGACAATCGCCCAGCGGCAGGCCGGACTTGATGCCGCGTACGATGACATCGACCGCATCGGGGAATGCGTTGAGAAATTTGGTCTCGCGCCGCGTCTTGAGATACATCAACACCCAGAACGGCAAACCGAAGGCCGCGGCAAAACCAATCGCCAAGGCCGGCAATATCCCGCCGTCGGCCAGAACGACCGCGACGAACGCGACGACGCCAAATACACCCGCGGTTATCATGAATCGCTCTTTCGACCACTCCAGTCCGGCCTGTGAGAGCCGCGCCGACAATGCAATTTTTCTTGACTTTCTCTGCCGAGCATCGAGTTCCTTGAGCGTTTCTTCAACCTTGTCGCGGCGCGATTTCTGGCCGGTGCGCGCGGTGGCCGAGCGCGCGACTGGCTCGGCCTTCGCTATGCTTGCACGGCGCTTCTCGGCATGCTGTTGGCCGGACAGATAGGGATAGATGAAGACCCAGACGGCGCCGCCCATCGCGAGCGCAACGAGCGAGAACAAGACAAGGATCTGGGAATCGATCACGGCCATGGCCTTACGGTTTATCTAGCGCGCTGGGACGCTCGGAGGCATCGAGTGCGGCGGCGAGCCGTTTCTCTTCGCCGTAATATCGTGCGCGATCCCAGAAACGCGGCCGTCCGATGCCGGTCGAGCGATGCTGACCGGTCAACGCGCCCTGTGCGTCCTCGCCTGTCATCTCGTAGACGAACAGATCCTGCGTAATGATGACATCGCCTTCCATGCCGACCACTTCGGTGATGTGTGTGATCTTGCGCGAACCGTCGCGCAGACGCGCGGCTTGCACCACCACGTCGACCGAGGCGCAGATCATCTCGCGAATGGTGCGCGAGGGCAGCGAATAACCGCCCATGGTAATCATCGATTCAATGCGCGAAAGCGCCTCGCGCGGGCTGTTGGCGTGCAACGTACCCATCGAACCGTCATGGCCGGTATTCATCGCCTGCAGCAGATCGAACGACTCCGGTCCGCGCACCTCGCCGACGATGATGCGTTCCGGCCGCATGCGCAGACAGTTCCTGACTAGGTCGCGCATTGTGACCTGGCCCTCGCCTTCGAGGTTGGGCGGTCTGGTTTCCAGACGCACCACATGCGGCTGCTGCAGCTGCAATTCGGCGGCGTCCTCGCAGGTGATGATGCGCTCGTCAGCATCGATGTAGCGCGTCAGACAATTGAGCAGCGTCGTCTTGCCGGAGCCGGTGCCGCCGGAGACGATAGTGTTGACCCGGCAGCGGCCGATAATTTTGAGCACGTCCGCGCCTTCCGGCGTTATCGTGTTGTAGCGGACAAGCTGTTCGAGGGTGAGTTTGTCGCGCTTGAATTTGCGGATGGTGAGAACCGGGCCGTCAAGCGCGAGCGGAGGAACGATGGCGTTGACGCGCGATCCGTCCGGCAGGCGCGCGTCGCAGATCGGCGATGATTCATCGACACGGCGGCCGATCTGGCTGACGATGCGCTGGCAGATGTTGAGCAGCTGCTGGTTGTCGCGAAACCGGATGCCGGTCTTCTGGATCTTGCCGGCGACCTCGATGTACACGGTACCGGCGTTATTGACCATGATGTCGGCAATGTCGTCGCGGGCAAGCAGCGGCTCGAGCGGCCCATAGCCGAGCACGTCGTTGCAAATGTCGTCGAGCAGTTCCTCCTGCTCAGAGATCGACATCACGATGTTCTTGATGGCTATGATTTCGTTGACGATATCGCGGATTTCCTCGCGCGCGGCCTCCGCATCGAGCCGGGCGAGCTGGGAGAGATCGATGGCCTCGATCAACGCGCCAAAGATGATGCTCTTGGTTTCGTAGTAGCTCTCCGAATGGCGTAACTCGATGGCCGCGGACGCAGGCGACGGCTCGTTGCCGGTCGGGCGGCGCTGAGCGGGAGGTGGCGAAATCAGCGGGGCACCGAGACCGGCGGAAGGGAACGGAGCGCGGCCGGCATTGGCAGCCTGCTGCGATCCCGGCACAGGCGCGGGAGTCAACACCTTTTGCGCGGCCGGCGGCAGCGCCGTCTGGACCGCTTCAGAAGTGCTGCGTTTGCCGAACACGTCAACTCCGCTCGGTTAGCCGTGCCGCTTCAATAGTTTTTTAAACAGCGGCGTCAGCAGGCCGGATTTTGATTTCTTGACATCTATGCGTCCGGTCAGGAGTTGCGCGAGCTGGTGAAAGATCTCGGCGGTACGCTTCCCGGCGGCGACTTGCGCGATCATTTGACCATTGTTGGCGGCGGTGCCGAACACTTGCGGCTCGAATGGAATGACCGCCACGGGCTGATCCTCGAGTGCCTTGGCGAAATCGGCGCTCTTGATTTCCGGTCGCTTTGGCACGCCCACCTGGTTGATGCAGTAAAACGGGCTGTGATCATTGACGCGGGCGGTGCGCAGAAAATCAAAAAGGTTCTTGGCATTGCGCAGGTTGGCGAGATCGGGCGTGGCCACGACGAGGATTTCATCGGCGCTCACCAGCGTATGGCGCGTCCAGTCGTTCCATTGGTGGGGGACATCGAGCACGACGCACGGCATGGACGTGCGCAAGGCGTCGAAAATCGTGTCAAACGCCTCGGTGCCCATGTCATAGGCCCGCTCCAGCGTGGCCGGCGCGGCCAACAGGCTGAGATGGTCGGTGCAATTTGTCAGCAGCCGGTCGATGAAGCCTTGGTCGATGCGGTCGGGCGAGAACACCGCATCGGCGATGCCTTGGGGTGGGTCCTGATCGAAGTCGAGGCCGGCGGTGCCAAAGGGGAGATCGAGATCGGCAATGACCGCATCAAGCGCAAGGTCATGCGCAATCGTCCAGCCGATATTGTGCGCGATCGTGGACGCGCCAACCCCGCCCTTGGCGCCGACGACTGCAATGACGCGGCCGAGCGGCTTGGCGTCGGTCGCCGAGAACAGGCCGCTGATCGATCGCATCATGTCGAGCGGACTGACGGGCGCGAGCATGTAATCGCTTACCCCGCGCCGCACCAGCTCACGATACAGCGCGACATCGTTGTGCTTACCAATCACCATGACCCGCGTGCCGGCATCGCAGAACTCCGCCAGCTTATCGAGGCAGCCGACGACGTCATCGCCGCGGCTTTCGGTCTCCAATATGATGACGTTGGGGGTTGGCGAGGTGCGATAGGCTTCCACTGCCGCCACCAATCCGCCCAGTTGAACCTTCAGATGCGCTTTGGCCATGCGGCGGTCCTCGCCAGCCGCCTGGATCGCCGACGCGGTCTCGACCGTCTCGCAGAAGGCTTGGATGGAAACGCGCGGCACCGGCGCAATATGCTCTTCCTGGCCGCTGGATTCAGCGGCCCC
The DNA here is from genome assembly GCA_964575715.1 of uncultured Hyphomicrobiales bacterium. GTDB lineage: Bacteria > Pseudomonadota > Alphaproteobacteria > Rhizobiales > Xanthobacteraceae > PNAI01. The sequence continues at coordinate 29,222 of CAZNSG010000138.1, forward strand.
TTCGGTTACGATTGTTGCCGTGTTTGGGTTGTTCATTTGCCGACGCCGCTGATCTTGCCTTTTTCGGAATCGGAAGAGACCGCTCCCGTCGACTCGCCCTTGCGGTACTTTTCGAGCACCGTGGTGCGCCGTCCGGCGTGCGCCGGCGTCTCCGCGCGCGGCTGCACCAGATCGGCCGGGTTCGCCACCATGGCGGCGAGATTGCGCTGCGACGCGCAGCCGAGGTTCCAGTAATGAACGTTCTCGAAGCGTTGCGGAACGTTCGATACGCCGAGATCGTCCGGCCACTGGCCGCAAGGCCCAGCGTGTGCGACGGTGCGCGGATAGTTGATCCTGATGACGGCAAGCGTGTCGCGGTCGGCCAGCCGGTAGTTCTGCACTTTGATGGCTTGGGCGGGGACGCCGGACGTGGCGAGGATCGAGCGAATTTCGCGCAGGGCAAGGGCGGCGGCGCGTGCGTTGCTGGCCCCCGATGGCTGCTCAATGACAAAGCGGCCGGTGCCCTCGCTCCTCCAGGTCTGCGCATAGTCGAGCACATCGGCCCGTTGCGCCGGGGTCAGTCCATTGCGGGCACTGCCGACGAATATGTTCAGCGTGCGATCCTTTTCCACGATCGAAATCGGGTGGCGCTGGCGATAATCGGACCAGAGGCTTCCGGTCTCCTCCTGCGCCGTCTCGCAGCCGACAAGCGCCGCCCCAAGGCCGACGATCATCAGGCCGCGCGCTGCATGTGCAGCGGCATGACGTCCAGTATTTGCGAGTTGGTGGCGGATCATCGATTATCTCCTCGTCGCACGATTCTTTAGTTCAACTTTTTGGGTTAATTCAGAATGAAGCCGTAGCTGCCGCGGTAGGTCTGGCGCGGCTCGGCGTTGCCGCGCGCTCCGTAGAGACGATTGAAGCGTCCGAGCAAAATGGCACTCTGATCCGAAGCATCGGCAAAGCCGTCGTCGGGTCGCGCCAGCTCCTTCTGCGACACCGCACGCACCACATAAGGCGTTACCAGCACCATGAGCTCGCTTTGATTGTTGATATAGTCGTTGCTCTTGAACAGCGCGCCGAGCACCGGCAAACTCATCAGCCCGGGCGTGCCGTTGATCTGTTGCCGGGTCTGCTCGCGGATCATGCCGGCCATGGCGAGCGAGCCGCCCGACGGAATTTCAACCGTGGTCTCGGCGCGCCGCGTCTTGATCGATGGAACGGTGCCCCCGCCGGGAATGGTCAGGGCGCCCTCGGTGGAGAGTTCCGAAACTTCGGTCATGACTTTCAGGCTGATGCGGCCTTCCGTCAGCACCACCGGCGTAAAATTCAAACTGACGCCGAATTGCTTGAACTGAACCGAAGGCACGCACGATGATGACGGTCCGCTCCCACTGCAACTGAACCCGCCGAACACCGGAAATTCGCCACCGGCGAGGAAAACGGCGTTTTCGCCGGAAATTGCGGTCAGGTTGGGCTCGGCAAGCGTGCGGATGACGCCGGCGCGCTCCATGGCGCGCAACGTGGCGGTAATGTTTTTATAAGTTCCCGCGAGATTGCTGGTGCTGAGCGGCGACCCCAACGCCGTAAACGGGTTGTTGGAATTGAAGCTGACCACGGCGCTCCCGAAACTGGCACTGCCGGTTATATCGATGCCAAGCTGCTTGATGACGTCGCGTTGGACTTCGGCCACGGTGACCTTGAGCATCACCTGATCGCGGCCGCGCACGATGATGCCGTTGACGACCTTGCCGCCGTCGCCGACCAGGCGCGCGGCGATGTCATAGGCCTGCTGCGCTTCCGCGGGAGTCGCGGCATGACCGACAAGCATGACGCCGTCGGCGACGCCCTGCACCCTTATATCGGAAGCGGCCAGCACCTGCTTGATTGCCGCACGAATACCGTTGAGGTCGCGCGTGACCGCGATGTCGAAACCGGCGAGCTGTTTACCCTCGGCATCGAAAAAGAATATATTTGTCTGTCCGATCGCGACGCCGATCAAATAGGCGCGCTTCGAACTGCGCACGACCGCATTGGCGATCTTGGGATCGGCAACCAGCACGTCCTTGATGTCGTGCGGAAAATCGATCACCACCGATTTGCTAACGCCGAGCGGCACGAAACGCGAACTGCTATCGCTGCCGACCACTTGGATGGTTGGGATCGAGGTGTCGGCGGCATGCGCGGGGCCGTATGAGCCAATTACCATGACCGCTGCCATGACCGCGAGCAGCACCGTAAAAGTGGAGCGGATTTTCGTCGCCTGCGTCATGTTGCAGCCCCTTCTCAAGTGTTCAGTTCAGCTTTGTCGCCACTGTCGCCGCGATTTGGCAGCTGCCGTTATTGGCCCCGCCGGTCGTGATTGCCGCGAAGTCGCATTCGGCCATCGTGTGCGGGGAGGACGCGTCGATATCCACGCACCCCGCCGTTGCCGGCAGATGCGCCGTACTGCCGACGACGCTGGAAAAACCCAAGTCCACAAGACACGCGGATATCATGACACTCCAATTTACGCTTGCGACCGATATGGACCGCCCTTCTGGCCATCCTTTGGACGGATCGTGGGCGCCGAACCGCGTTGATTTTGACCTGCCAAAGGTCAATTCATGGTTAAGAAGGAGTATCCAAATTAAGTTAAAAATATCTTGCTAAAAAATATTGCCAAAAAATCTTGCCAAGTATTTTGCCAACTACATTCCGACCCGGGCGAGCACCGGAGCGGCGCGCTCGGCGCTCAGATTCCCAGCGCCTTCATCCACGGCGTCTCTGGATAGATCAGCAGCGCAGCGGCGGCCAGCGCAATGCCGTAGGGAACGCCGCTATCGAGCCGGTGCAGGCGCATGAGCCATTCCTGGCGCGCCAGCACCTCGGGCAGCGGCAGCAGCCGGAAACGGATTATCGCGACAGTGAGTACCCCCCCAAGCAGGGAGGCGTAGAGTGCATATTCGAGCAGCTGATCGAAGCCGAACCACAGCGCGGTGACCGCTGCAAGCTTGGCATCGCCGCCGCCGATCCAGCCACGGGCAAAGAACACGAAGGTGACCGCCAGAACCGCAAATCCAGCGCCGATATGGGAAAGCAGCGCTTGCTGGCTCATTCCGGTCACCAACGCGAGCGCAAAGAAACCGGCGAGCAAAGTCAGCGTGACCCGGTTGGAAATGGTCATGGTCAGGAGGTCGCTTGAAGCCGCGAACGCCATGGTGGCCGGGAACAGCAGAAGCGTGATGACCTCGATCAGCATCCTGCTGATCTACAGCCAAGTGGTATTTAAATCATGAACGTCTTGCGCAATACAAACGATTTGCGCCCGCCAAAGGTTATCCTCGGGCGGGCGCAAATAATGTCAAGTAAACTAACTTTTGCTAACCAACGCGCCGATGACCCGCAAACGAAGCGCCCATCCAGGTACTGTCGGTCGCAAGTCTGGATCCGATGTCGCGTTCGGGGGACGCAGTTTACTTGAGGTTGTCGGTAATCTGCTTGAAGGTCGCCGTCAACTTGGTGCCGACGCCCTGCACGACGGAGATGATGGCAATCGAAATGCCAGCGGCGACGAGGCCATATTCGATGGCGGTCGCGCCCGAGTCATCACGCAAGAACTGCATGATTTTCGACATGTTTTCATCACCCTGCACGCTTGCTATTCTTGTGACGGTTCAATGTCGGTATTGCGCCATGCTCTGTCGAGACCAGTGTGGTTGTAGACAGTAGAATGAAATAAATAATCTCCGTAGTAAGTTCATTTTTATCGATTTTTTTTGATCGAACGGGAAATCTTGAATTCGGTCCATTCCAGGACCGCATAAACCAAAAGGCTCCGGCTTGCGCCGGAGCCTTTTGGCAGCAAATCGAACGACGCGGGCTTATTAGAGTGCGTCCGAAACCGCTTTGAATGTAACGTTCAACTTCGTGCCGAGGCCCTGCACGACGGCGATGATGGCGACGGAGATGCCGGCCGCGATCAGGCCATACTCAATGGCGGTGGCGCCCGATTCATTCTTCACAAAACGCGTAACAAGGTTTTTCATGGTTTGCTCCTCAAGTGGTCCACAGGATGGCTGTTTGATCTGGTCCACAGCCGTTCAGTCCGGCCGTTTTTCTTCGGACCGTGAACGCACCCTACCAGCGGGGTCTTAAAGCGGAGCTAATCAGACCCTTAAAAAGCAGGTGTTTTGCTGGAGTTTCCCTGTGGTTAACATAAAATTAACTCGGCGCAACTCGGAATTCGTCATCGTCAATCATTAGAGCGGGTTGCAAATATTAGGCCCCGATGCAGCGCGCGATTAGCGCCCTGCGCTGCCGCGCTGAACGATATTAGCCCGTTCGCTTTAGTCATGCAGCCGCAAATAAGGCATCCTTCATTTGCACTTCATTCACCATTTTGCAGTGAACTCCGGTCCTGGACGTGTCGCGCCGTTGAAACATGCGCGTCCGTCCGATGGGCTTTCATTGGTATTTAGGAGTACATCGATCATGGCGCTGCTCGATCACGATGGCCGCCGGTGGCGGATTTGCTGGGTGCTTTCGCTGCTCGCGGCGCTCGCCGCCGGCGCGGCAAGCGGCGGCTCGGCTCTCGCCGATGAAGCCCTCATGGTGGTGCTCGACCAGGCCAAGGTGATCAAAATCCCGGAGCGAACCAATACGGTCGTGGTCGGCAATCCGCTCATCGCCGATATTTCCGTGCAAACGGGCGGCATGATCGTCGTCACCGGCAAAGGCTATGGGCTTACCAACCTGATTGCATTGGATGCGCGCGGCAATACGCTCATGGAACAGGCCATCGAAGTGCGAGGCGGCACTGAGAATGTCGTCGCCGTATATCGGGGCGTTGAGCGCGAGTCCTATAGCTGCACGCCGAAATGCGAGCGGCGGATCACCCTCGGTGACTCGCAGGCATACTTCGAAAGCACGCTGGCGCAGGCCGGCCGTCGCGACGGCCAGGCGCAAGGTGTCGCCGCCCCGTCAGCGGCGGGCCGGTAGAGTGGGATCGGTTTGACTGGAAACACGTATCCCGGGCGCAGCGCAGCACGAAACCCGGCCGAGCCATAAGCGCGTTTACGCGCGTCTTTGACGCGCTATGGCGAGAGCCGGGGGAAGCGCTGCACCGCATCCGGGACACGATATCATGCCTTCTCATCGCGATTCCGGTCAGATTGATTCCACTCAAATCTCGCGGGCCGTCCGCCCGCCGAGCCGCCAGGCGAGCGCGGCCGTACCCGCCATTGCGGGCATGAGCCAAAGCAAGGGCCAGAAGACGCGCGTCAAGCGCTCCGCCAGCGCGGTATCGAAGACCGCGTGGAAAATCAGAAACAGCCCGGCAAGCCCGGCATCGATCAATCGCGACCAATGGGTGTCATAGCCCATGGGCGGCTGCAGCCGCGGCTCATGCAGATCGAACCAGCCGCGTCCGGCGAGGAACGCGCGGACCTCGACCAGCCGCATCGCATCGTCGGAATCGCCCAGCGCATTCGTAGTTTGCGTCCATTCCAACCACAACAATTGGCTAACGATGGCCAGCCAGGCGAGGCCAAAAAGCAGCGCGAAATTCGGCCGATACGTCGAGTTGTCGGACATCCAACGGGCCATCTCTGCAAGACACGCCCGTCAACAACAGGCTGCAAACTGCTGCGCGAATACGGTTGAGATTAGCTTAATGAGTGGTTGCCAACGCCAATATTAAATATCGCCGCAGGTTTGGATGTTTTGGTTAGCACATTCTGAACCGGCGCCAATCAGAGTATGTGACGATCGCAACAGTTCGACAACGCCTCTTTGTTAAACATCAACGGTCACAGATAAATGCCACCGATAACTTTTTGAGTGCTTGGCCAAAGCTGAAAACACGATGGCAAAATACACGATGGCTGATAACATGCAGGCAAAATCTGTCGCGGGCAGAATTCCACGTCTGTGGATTGCCGCGGCGCGCCGGCTGCTTCGCCGGCAAGACGGCGCGGTCGCCGTCGAATTTGGTCTGGTCGCGGTACCGTTCCTGGCGCTGGTGTTCGCCATCATCGAGACCGCGCTGGTATTTTTCGCCGGTCAGACGCTGGAAACAGCCGCTGCCGACTCGGCGCGGCTGATCATGACCGGCCAAGCGCAGTTGCAAGGCCTCAATCAAAGTACCTTCAAGAACGCGGTGTGCACCAAGATCCACGGCGTGCTCAACTGCAATAATGGCGTCTATGTCGATGTGCGCACCTTCACATCTTTCGGCAATGTCAGTTTGACCAATCCGGTCGACGCCAACGGAAATCTCGTCACGAATTTCGTTTATCAGCCGGGCGGACCAGGCGCGATCGTCGTCGTGCGCCTGATGTATCAATGGCCGGTGTATGTTTCACTGCTCGGTCTCAACGGGCTTTCGAACATGTCTGGGAACAAACGTCTGCTGATCTCCACTGTCGCATTCCGTAACGAAGCCTACCAATGAGCCGTGCCATGCAGCGCCTCGTGACATTCGCGCATATTCTTGGCTGCCGATTACGCCATCTGTCGAAGGATCGGCGCGGCGTATCCGCTGTTGAATTCGCCCTGTTGCTGCCGCTGATGGTTACGCTCTATCTCGGTACCGTGGAAATTTCGCAGGGCATCAGCGCCGACCGTAAGGTGACATTGACCGCGCGCACCGTGGCGGATCTTGTCTCGCAGGTGACGACCGTCAACAACGCGGCGATGGCGGACATCCTCAACGCCTCATCCTCGGTCATGGTGCCATATTCGACGAATGGGCTAGTGGTCACGGTGACGAGCGTGAACATCGATGCCAACAGCATTGCCACTGTCACCTGGAGCGATTCCCTCTACGGCACGCCGCGCGCCGTGGGCAGCACGGTCGCGCTGCCCGCCGCGCTAGTGGCGCCCAATTCGTCGGTGATCTGGTCGGAGGTCTCGTATCTCTACAAACCGACCGTCGGCTATACGATTACCGGGACGCTGACGCTTAGGGATCAGCTCTACATGGCCCCGCGGCTCACAACCTCGATATCCCGCACCACGACCTAATTGATTCTGCGAACGCGATTCACGAAATCGGCAGCGCGGTGGTCGATTTGATCCGCTCCATGGCGAAACGCGAGGTCACGTTTTTCAGCGGGACCGTTGCAATCAGCTTTTTGTAGAACTTGTCGTATCCCGCGATGTCGGCAACGGCGACGCGCAGCATGTAATCGACATCGCCGGCCATGCGGTAGAATTCCATCACCTCCGGCATGGCGCCGACGACTTCGGCGAAGCGGTCAAGCCAGGTTTGCGAATGATCGCCGGTCTCGATCGAAACAAACACGGTGATGCCGAGACCGACCTTGTCCTGGTCGATCAGGGCCACGCGCTTGCGAATTACGCCCTCGGCCTCGAGCCGCTGGATGCGCTTCCAGCACGGCGTGGAAGACAGTCCGACACGGCTGCCGATCTCGGCGACCGAAAGGGACGCGTCGTCTTGCAGCGCGGCCAGAATCTTGCGGTCGATGGCATCCATGACAATTCTCCAGGATAAAGACGATTTATCCTAAATTACGGCATTATCAGAAAGATAATTTCTAAAAACCGAGTAAATTCTATATATTTAGAATATTGTTCTATGGCAAGCGGATTCATGCCTGACCGCAGACCTGCTGTCAGGCCCGCGTTAGGAACGCCTCGACTTCGGCACGCGCGGGCGCGCCCATGCTGCCGCCAAAGCGCGTGCATTTGACTGCCGCGGCGGCGGCGCCAAAGCGCAGGGCGGCCAACTCGTCGCGGCCTTCCGCCAGCGCCAGCGCAAAACCGGCATGAAAGACATCGCCGGCGGCGAGCGTGTCCACCGCCGTGATGGCGAACACCGGCATGCGGCACACTGATCCGCCGCTGATGTAGAGCACATCGCCGGGTCCGTTGCTCACCGCCAGGAAGGCCTTGGTCTGTGGCGCGATGCGTTGCAATCCGTCGGCCAGATCGGCGCAGCCGGTAGTTTCACGCAGGCATTCGGAGGAAAAAACCACATGCGTGGAGAGGGCGAACAGCGGATGGCGCTCCACCGTCGGCCGGTCGGCGTCGAGCACGACGGGAATGCCGCGCGCCCGCGCGGCTTCGCAGATCGGCTGCACGAAATCGGCAAAGCGGTTGTCGGCCAGCAGCACGTCAACACCCTTCACCAGCGCATCGGGATCGATCGGGCGCGCCGCCTCGATGCGCCGGTCGCGATAGGTCGCGATCATGCGCTCGCCCGCGCCGTCGATCATGATGCCCGAGACCGGAGCGGTGGCGCCGGCAACGCGCACGATGCCGGACGTTGCAATCCCTTCGCGCGCAAGCTCGGCCATGAGCTGGTTGCTGACCGCGTCGTTTTCGTCGCCCAGCGGACCGGCGTAGTGCGCAAAGCCGCCGAGACGGGCGATGGCGATCGCGGCATTGACCGCGCAGCCGCCGCTGACCACAAGAAAATCATCCGCCATCGCTTTGCCGCCCGGCGGCGGAAAATGCGGCACGCGCAGAATAATGTCCTGCACCGCGATGCCGGCGCATAGCACGGCGGGCGGATTCTGCGATTTTAACATCTCAGAAGATGCCACTGTCTTTCTCCACCCAGGCGCGGATGAGGTGATGGGCGATGGCGACGGGCGGAGGCGTCGTCAAGCCGTCGGGATGGCGCCGCGCCAGCATCGCGATGGCCTCCTCGCGGTCGAACCAGCGCGCGTCTTCGAGCTCCTCGCGGTCCACGACAATATCGCGCGATAACGCCTCGGCATGGCAGCCGATCATCAGCGTGGTCGGAAACGGCCAGGGCTGCGAGGCGAAATAATTGACCCGCCCGCAAACGATGCCGACTTCCTCGCGGATTTCGCGGCGCACCGCGTCCTCGAATGACTCGCCCGGTTCGACATAGCCGGCAAGGCATGACCACATGGTCGGCGCGAACCTTCCTGAGCGGCCAAGCACGCAGCGCTCGCCGTCGGTCGCCAGCATGATGACGACCGGATCGGTGCGGGGAAAATGCGTGGAGGCGCAGGCAGGGCAATCGCGCCGCCAGCCGCCTTGTTCGACGCGGGTCGCGGCGCCGCAATGCGAACAGAATCGGTGCCGGGCATGCCAGTTGAGCAGCGCCTTGGCTTGCGCAAGCGGCGGCAGGTGGTCGGCGCCGACCAGGCCTTGCACGGCGATGGAACGCAGATCGATGACCAGCAGATCGCCGCGCGGTTTTAACGCCGCCGCTATCGCGGGATCGAGCCCGAAACCAAAGCGTGGCGCGCCGTCGAGCAGCCCGAGAAACACCGTCTCCAAGCCCTCGCCGAGCGCGCGCGCATCAGTGAACGAAAAAATCGCGTCCAGGGTATCGCCGCTTTTCTTGAGTACGATCAGCTCGCCGCCAATCACATAAGTCGCGGAACGCGCATCCGCTGCCGCGCGCGCGAGCCACGCTTGGTCAGCGCGGCGCTCCGCCACCCGCTCGATCCGGCTTTGGGTATAGCCAAGCCGCGGCTTCGGATCGAGATCGGGACGCGGGGTCACGAGATGCGATCTTACTCGGCCGCCTCGCGCCGCGGGCGCGGATAAATCACATCGTAGAGTTCCGGCCGCTGCCATTGCGGGCCGAGCAGGCCCTGCTTGACCGCGTATTGCGCCGATGAGCCCACTTCGTCGCGGGTTGCGCGCAGGAAGCGAATGCGCTCCAGGCTCACATCGACCGTGGTGGAACCGGCAATCGTGCTCTCGAACAAAATTTCCTCCGGCCCCGCCACCATCGCCAAGCCGCGCTCGCCGTGATGGAACAGGTTCTGCGTTGTCACCACAAGCGCGAGATTTTCGATGGCGCGCGCCCAGATCAGCGTCCGCCAGGTGGCCCACAGCCGGTTCTTGTCCTTGCCCGCGGGCATGAAGATGATCTCGGCCCCGCGCAGCGCCAGCGCGCGCGAAACCTCCGGCATATAAACTTCGCTGCACATCGCCAGGCCGACCTTGCCGTGCACGGTATCGAACACCGGAAACTCATCGCCCGGCACCCATTGGAATTCCCAGGCCGTACCGCCGGTGTAGATCCACGGGCCGTTCGGGTGCGTGCGCTTGTAGCGCGCGGGCGCGCGGCCGTCGGGATAGGCCATGCAGATCAGGTTAAAGGCAGTGGCGGCCTTAGGATTGATCGGCTCGATGGTGCCGAACACCACGTGCAGCTTGTGCTTTGCGGCCGTCTCGACCATCGCCGCGGTGGGATCGAAGCTGGCCGGCATCCGCCAGGGGCCGGGATAGGTTTCTGGGAAGCAGACAAAATGCGCGCCCTCCGCCGCCGCGCGCTCGATGTGGCGGACGGCGTCGGCGATATTGCCCTGATCCTCGCCCGGCTGGTGCGAGATCGGCTGGACGACGGCGATGCGAAAGGTCATGGCGCGTGCTCCGGCTGGAATGCTTGTTGTGCCAAGTGACTTAAAGAGTGGCCGAAGATTGAAACGGCGCGGGGGCTTGGTCAAGCCGCGCCCGGGGCTGGCTCGTGTGAAATAATACCAACGGCGAGAACGGATGACTCACTTTCCCCGTTACCCTTGAGGCGCCCGCCCAACGGGTCCGGCCGCGCAAGTCGGCTTTAGCCGACTTGCGCTCTCATAACGCCGATCTCGGGTAAACCCGAGATCGGTGGCCGTGCATCCTTTGAGGCTCGGCGCATCGCAGCCAAGTTTACGCAGGCTGCGCCTACTATGGCGCCGAGCACCTCAGGATGATGGTCATTACTTAACGCCTTTGGTGTTATTCCAAAGCTCGCGAATGCGCGTTTGGTCGCCGCGACTCATGACAGCAGAACGCGCCCCCCGTGTTTGACGAAGAGCGCCTTGCGAGCGACCAAACCGATGGCAGCTATTTTGACAGGTTGCTCAACAACTCGGCACAGGCTTGCGCCACGCCTGAAGCAGGCTCGTCACTTCCAGGCAACGTCGCCCAGCCGCCCTGACTGACGTATTTTCCCTTTTCCCATGAGTAGCTGATGGCATTCAGCTGACCCATATTTTCGTTGACATTCTTGGCGTGGCGGAATTTGTCGACGCAGATCGGCGCGAGCACAGCGATGACGGCTTTTTCTGACTGCTGCTTCACCATTTCCGCCGCCTTGCCGCCAGTGACCCAGCCACCGAACATAAACCCGACGAACGCAAGCGCAGCGGCGCCGCCGGCGGCGCCCCAAAGGACCGGCTCGACCTTGGGGGACAATTTAAAAGAAAAGCTCATGATTGATCCTTTCGCCCGACAATTCGGGGCGAGAGCAACGGACACCCGGATGGGGGCCCGATCGGCTAGTGATTTGCAAGCTTGGGTACCCGAACGCGATGTGTTCGCGGTTGAGTAATTGTAAATCTAGGCTAATGCGGTGAGATTGTCGAGGGACACCGAACTTGCGGAATGAGTATCGCCTAGCGCGCAAAAATGTTAGCGTTGAGGCGGATAAAGGGTGAGCCGGGGGATGCTGGCGTATATTCCCCGCTAACAACCGTTTCCGCGCAAACACCCTTGACAAGGTGACGAGCATTTTGTCTCGGCGTAAAATCGTCATCGGTACGCTTGTCGTTGCCGTCTTCATCGGCGGCACGTTTTGGGCGCAGGATGTATTTTGGCCGTTTGGCCCGTCATACCTGCGACGACCGGTACTGGACGCGACTCCGCCGCTCAAGCCGTACACCCGAACCTCGGTCGTGACCCTGCCGGTTGCGGTTGCTCTCACCGCGCTCCGCACCACGCTCGACGCCACGGCGCCCCGCAGCTTTACCGGCAAGCGCGAGAATCCGATGTCTGACGCGTTCGGCAAGACCGACATCGGCTGGACCATCGGGCGCGGCCCGATCGCGCTCACAGGAAGGCCGGAGGGACTGACGCTGTCAACCATGCTCTCGGGCACGCTGCGCATCACCGAACAAGCCGCCGGAAAAGGCGTCGGCAGCCGCGCCGAGGCGCAGACGGGTATGTTCAATCCCGACGTCGAACGCGGAATACAGGATCTGCTTACGGGTGCGCATGATCAGCGCGGCGAAGTCCGCGGCAATGCCATGCTGACCGCGCGGCCGATTCTGCTGCCCAACTGGCGTATCGACCCGAAACTCACAGGCCAAGTGACCATCGCCGACGGCGGGCTCTCCTTCGCCGGGATCACCATCGATGTGGCCGATGAGGTGAAGTCGGCTATTGACCGCACCGTCGCCGATCAGATCGGCGCCATGCAAACGCGGCTGCGCAACGATTCAACGATCGAGCAGCTGGCGCGCCGCGAATGGGCGAAGATGTGTCGTTCGATTTCGCTCGCCGCGGTCGCGGCCGGAACCCCCAATCTGTGGCTCGAGCTGCGGCCGATTCGCGTCTTTGCATCGCAGCCGCTGTTCGATGCGAGCGCCGCAACGCTGACCGTGGGCGCGGAGGCGGAAACGCGTATCGTGTCGAGCGCCACCAAGCCGCATTGCCCGTTCCCCGCGCAATTGGAAATTGTTCCGCCACTCAAGCAGGGCCGCTTCGCGCTTGCGGCGCCGATCGAGATTCCGTTCACCGAGATCAGCCGGGTCCTGACTGCGCAGCTTAAGGGCCGGACGTTTCCGGAAGCTTCCGATGCCGCGGCGCAAATCACGGTGCGGCGCGCGCGCGTCGCGCCGTCCGGCAATCGGTTGCTGATTTCATTGCTGGTCGAGGCGCGCGAGCAGACGACCTGGTTTGGCTTTAACGCCAGGGCGGTCGTTCATATCTCGGTTCGGCCGGTGCTTGACCGCGCGCAGCAAATGCTCCGGTTGACCGAAATAGTGTTCGACGTCCAATCGCGCGCCGTCTATGGACTGTTCGGTGCCGCCGCCCGCGCCGCAATTCCCTATTTTGAAGAAGCGCTGGGGGAGAGCGCGGCGATCGATCTCAAGCCTTACGCCGCGAGCGCGCGTAGCGGCATCGCGGCGATCGTCGCCGACTTCGACAAGCAGGACGACGGCTTGAGCACCGAGGTTGTGGTGACCGGCTTGCGCCTGGTCGATTTTGAATTCGATTCAAAGACTCTGCGCGTAATCGCCGAGGCCGAGGGTACGGCCAAGATCGCGGTCAGCAAATTGCCGAAGCCATAATCGCGGCAGCCGCAAACACGATCAAAACCAACGGCGCGCGGACTACCTCGGTGCCTGCGCAAGCCGCTGACGCAGCGATGTAAGGATCTTCTGCAATGCGGCATCGTCATAGCTGCGCGCGGGTAGGTGACCCCACACCGGCTTGGGCCAGGCGGCGTCGGTGCGCAAGCGCGCGACCACATGCACGTGCAGTTGCGCCACCACATTGCCGATGGCGGCCACATTGATTTTGTCATAGGCGGTCTGCTCTTTAAGCGCGCGGCTGGCGAGCGCGACCTAGCGCATCAGTTGCGCCTGATCGGCGTCCGCGAGTTCGGTAATCTCGACAACGTTGCGCCGCCGCGGCACCAGCAGCAGCCAAGGATAATTGGCGTCGTTCATCAGCCGGACTTGGCAAAGCGGCAGATCGCATGCCGCAACGCTGTCGCGCGCGAGCTGTGGATCGAGCGACCATCCGGCGGCGGGATCGGGAACCATCGGATTCTCCTTTTACCGTTGCAATGTCGTAGGAAAGCTATCACGCGGGCGCCCGCTGCCCGCTTGCTTTCTCACGCCGTTGGTCCGATATAGAAACGGGAGGTTGGCGGTGGACGAGCCACTCGCCAACCGGGTCAGGTCCGGAAGGAAGCAGCCCTAACGAGCACGGATCGGGTCGCTCGTCAGCCTCCCACTTCAATTCGCAGCTTCTTCAACATCGAAAGCCACCTTTTTTGCGGTGGAACGGAAGCCACGATGAGCGAGCCCGCCGACCGCACATCCAAACCTGGTCTTGACCTCGGACCCGTGCCGGCCGCTGCCGCCGGCTCCTACCGCGTGCTGGCGCGCAAATATCGTCCCGCCACGTTCGACGATTTGATCGGCCAGGACGCCATGGTGCGCACGCTCTCGAATGCATTCGAAACCGGGCGCATTCCGCAAGCGTGGATCCTGACCGGCGTGCGCGGGGTGGGCAAGACCACGACCGCTCGCATCCTCGCGCGCGCGCTCAATTACGAATTGCCCGGCGGCGCGGTGACCGGACCGACGGTCAAGATGCCCAAGCTCGGCGTGCACTGCCAGGCGATTATGGAAAGCCGGCACATCGACGTGCTGGAAATGGACGCGGCGTCCCACAACAGCGTCGACGACGTGCGCCAGGTCAACGACGCCATCCGCTACGCGCCGGTCGCAGCGCGCACCAAGGTCTACATCCTCGACGAGGTGCACATGCTCTCGGGCGCGGCGTTCAACGCGCTGCTCAAAACGCTGGAAGAGCCGCCGCCGCACGCCAAGTTCATCTTCGCCACCACCGAAATTCGCAAAGTCCCGGTGACGGTACTCTCGCGCTGCCAGCGTTTCGACCTGCGCCGGGTCGAGACCGCCCTGCTGATGACGCACTTAAACGGCATCGCGGACAAGGAGGGCATCGCGGTCGATGCCGAGGCGCTCTCGCTGATCGCGCGCGCCGCCGAAGGCTCGGTGCGCGACGCGCTCTCGCTGCTCGATCAGGCGATCGCGCATTCGGGCGCTCAAGTCAGCGGCCGCAAAAAGTCAAAGGACGTTGCCGCGGTACGCGGGCAAGACGTGCGCGGCATGCTGGGGCTCGCCGACCGCGCGCGCATGGTCGATCTGTTCGAGGCGCTGATGCGCGGCGATATCGCGCGCGCGCTCATCGAGCTGCGCGAGCAATATGACGCCGGCGCCGATCCGGTGGTGGCGCTCACCGACCTTGCCGAATTTGTGCATTTCGTCACCCGCGTGAAAATCGTGCCGGCGGTCTCCGACGACATCTCATTGAGCGAAACCGAACGCACCCGCGGCCGCGCGCTCGCAGCCGCGCTCTCCATGCGCGTGCTTTCGCGCGCCTGGCAGATGCTGCTTAAAGGCATCGCGGAGGTGCAGGGCGCGGGCCGACCCGTAGCCGCCGCCGAAATGGTGCTGGTGCGCATCGCCTATGCCTCCGATCTCCCGACGCCCGACGAGGTGATCCGCTCGCTCGATCAGACCGGCGCTCCGGCGCGGGCGCAAGGTAATGGCGGTGGCGCGGCGAGTTCGAATCCGGGGCTCAGTTCGGCGGCAAATCCAACCGCAGCCTCGGCTCAGCGCTACGACACGCCGCGCGGAGCGCCGCGGGCAAATCTTGCCGCAAATTTGGCGCCGGCCGCGCGCCCGCTCCAAAATCTAGCGCTCAATGAACCTGTGCTTAATGCTCCGGTCATGCCAGCCGAAGGCGCGCCGCCAGCGCCGGTGCTCGCCATCGGCAGCTTCGCGGCGCTGGTCGCGCTCGCAGCCGAGCGGCGCGATCTGCAGATCAAGGCGGCGCTTGAGCGCGACGTGCGGCTGGTGCGCTGCGACGACGGACGGCTTGAGATCGCGCTCGAACCTGGCGCGCCAAAGACGCTGGTCAACGAGCTTTCACGGAAACTGCTGCAATGGACCGGCAAGCGCTGGATGGTCGTCGTTTCGAGCGAGCCGGGCGTACCGACGCTCAAGTCGCAGGCGACCGCGCGCCAGGCCGAGATCGAGCGTGGCGTGCGCGACGACCCGTTGGTCAAGGCGGTGCTGGAACGATTCCCCGGCGCAGAAATCGTCGGCGTGCGCACGCGCAACGAGGCGCCGGAGCCGCCGCCGCTCGACGCGAACGACGCCATACCCAACCCCGATCTTGAGGACGACCGCGAACCATGACCGACTTCCTGGGCCTGATGAAACAGGCCGGCCAGTTGCAGGCGAAAATGCAGGAGCTGCAGGCCGAGCTTGACTTGATCGAGGTCGAGGGCACGGCCGGCGGCGGCATGGTGACGGTCAGGCTCACCGCCAAGGGCGAGCTCAAGGGCACAAGCATCGATGATTCCCTGCTCAAGCTTGCGGAAAAGGAAATACTCCAGGATCTGCTGATCGCCGCGCACGCCGAGGCGCGCCGCAAGGGCGAAGCGGTGCTGCAAGACAAAATGAAAAGTCTCACCGGCGGCCTGCCGCTGCCGCCGGGGCTGAAGTTGTTCTAGTGAAGCGGGCGTGATCTTTCCATTCGTCATGCCCGGCCTTGTGCCGGGCATCCACGTCTTAAACTTCGTGCTGCAAGAAATAAGAAAGTCGTGGATGGCCGGGACAAGCCCGGCCATGACGAATAACATCTAAAACCGAATATTATTCTGTCTTTAATCATGCCCAAATCCACCGCCGGACCCGAGATCGAGCACCTGATCCAGCTGCTGGCGCGCCTGCCGGGCCTGGGCCCGCGCTCGGCCCGGCGCGCGGCGCTGCATCTGATCAAGAAGCGCGAGCAGCTCATGGCGCCGCTTGCGGCGGCGGTGGCGACCGCGATGGAGAAAATTCAAATTTGCGCTGTATGCGGCAACATCGATACGCAAAGCCCGTGCACGGTGTGCACCGATGACAAACGCGACGGCTCGATAATCGTCGTGGTCGCCGATGTGGCCGACCTGTGGGCGCTCGAGCGCGCGGGCGCGCTTAACGCGCGCTACCATGTGCTCGGCGGCACGCTCTCGCCGCTCGATGGCGTAGGACCGCAAGATCTTTCCATCAATGCGCTGGTGGCACGCGCGCACGATGCGGCGGTCAAGGAAATCATTCTCGCGCTTAATGCGACTGTCGATGGCCAGACCACGGCGCATTACATTACCGATCTCCTGCGCGGCGCCAATGTCGCGGTCACCCGGCTTGCGCATGGTGTGCCGGTGGGCGGCGAGCTCGACTATCTCGACGACGGCACGCTCTCGCAGGCGATGCGCAGCCGGACGCCGCTGTGATCCTTATTGCGCCTGTCTTATACCAACACGCATAAATTTCGATTCGTCATTCCGGGGCGCCCGCCCAACGGGTCCGGCCACGCAAGTCGGCTTTAGCCGACTTGCGCTCTCATAACGCCGATCTCGGGTAAACCCGAGATCGGATTGCAGAAGATTCCAAGTCGGCCAAGGCCGACTTGGATCGCGGCTCAGCCGGAATGACGAATTGAGAAAGTTCGTATTAGCAGTCTGCGGAAAAACTCCTCTTGGTCATTCCGGGGCCGGCAGAAGGCCGGAGCCCGGAATCCATAACCCCTGCTTTTCCGTATTATTTCGACAGGGGTTATGGATTCCGGACAGCCGCTTCGCGGCTTCCGGAATGACGACGAAGAGTTTTTCAGCAAACTGTTAGAGCATTTTCCGGAAAAGTGGACACCGGTTTTCCGCAGAAAATGCGACCAAATAAGGAATCTAGAGCGCGTTTCCGATTCAACCTAATCGGAATGCGCTCTAGCTCCAGAGATCGACGGTGCCGACGCGATCACGCGGGCTCATCGCGGCTCGAAGCCTTTGGCCGTCCAAGCCTGCTTGACCGCGGGCGAGGTCAGGAACGCGATCAGCGCCTTGGCCGCATCGACCTGCTTGCTGCCCGAGCTGATCCCGGCGACATACAAAGAATAGCTCTGGGCTTCGGCCGGCAGCGCGATGGCGTCGAGACCGGGAACGATTGCCGCATCGCTCGCCACCCCGATTCCGATTTCGACGTCGCCTTTCGCCACCGCGACCTCGGTGCCGGACGGCACCAGCTTGGTCTTCGCCTTTATTTGCTCCGCAAGCCCCAAGCGTTGCATCAAGCCGGCCGTGTAGACGCCGGCTCCACCGCCGGCGGCCGGGTCGCCAAGAGCGATCGACTTTGCCGCCAGCAGCGTGCGCTTAAGCGCATCCACCGAGCCCAGGTCGGGCTTGCGTGCGCCCTTCTTCACGAAGACGGTGAAGCCGACCCTGGCGATCTCCACGCGGCTGCCCGCCAGCAGCTTGCCCTGTTTCTGCAGCTCCTCGTTTTGTGCGGGCGAGACCATCGCCACGTCGGCGGCCTCGCCCTTGACAAGGCGTTCCGTGATGGCGCCGAGCGTGGCGTAGCCGACCGTGACCTTGTGCCCCGACGATTTCTCGAATTTCGGTAGCAGTTCGGGAAGCAGGGCCCGAATGGAGACCGGGCCGAGCAGTTTGATCTCGGCCGCACGCGCGGGAGATGGCGCTGCTGCACCCAGCAGCAAACTAGAAAATACCAAACTTGCGACAGCAGCAAATGTCGCCGCAACGAAATGTTTGAAAATGGAATGCTTGAACATGGCGTTCCCTTCTTTGTCCAGGCCGGCTTGTCAGGCGAGCATCGGCGTCGAATTTCCCGAACCAGGGAAGGGTAGCCTTTTGAGAAAGTCGAGCTATAATATGGTAGAAGCAAAATTCATACTTTTTGGATATGGCAATGGAGCTGAGGCATCTCCGCTATTTCATCGCGGTCGCAGAGGAAGAGCACATCACGCGAGCTGCCGAGCGGCTCGGCATGCAGCAACCGCCGCTCAGCCAACAGATCAAGGCGATCGAACGGGAACTTGACGTACAATTGTTTCGTCGCAAGGCACGCGGTGTTGAGCTGACCGACGCTGGCCGGGCCTTCCTCGACAACGCCCGCGCAATACTCGCGCGTCTCGACCACGCATTTGAAACCACCCGGCGCACGGCGCGAGGCGAGCAGGGCCGAATCTGCGTGGGCGTTACGCCCACGGGTCCGTTTCATCCGTTTGTACCGCGTGTCATTCGCGCGTTTCGGGAAGCTTTTCCACTCGTGTCCGTGACACTGGAGGAGTGCCTCAGCCTCGAACTCATCGAACGCCTGCGAAATGAACAGATCGACGCCGCTTTCCTCCGCACGCCCGTTGCCGATCCAGCGGATCTTGTCATCAATCCGTTGCTGGATGAACCGATGCTGGCGGCGTTACCCAGCGGGCACGCGCTGGCTCAGAGCAACGGCGGGCGTGATGCGGCGATTTCAATGAAGGCCCTTGCCGGTGAAACATTCATTGTCTACGGGCGCCCGCAGGGACCGGGGCAGCATGGACTGGGGCAGTATGAAGCGACGATTGCGGCATGCCATGCGGCAGGTTTTAGCCCGCGCGTTGGCCATGATGCCCCCCGCATCATATCGACGCTTGGCCTCGTGGCCGCCGGACTCGGAATCGCCCTGGTTCCGGCTTCTCTGCAGCAAATGAGTATGGACGGCGTGGCATACCGCCGCCTCAAGGGTGCCATTCAACCGAAGGCCATTCTGACCCTCGCATCGCGCCGCGGCAATCCTTCGGCGATTGTTCGACACTTTTTGAATCTGGTCAAACGAGAAGCGGGAGCTTTTCACATAGGTCGAGGAAAAGCATCAAAATAAAAACTTCCGCCTTGGCCAGAAGCGTATGTGACTCCCACGGATTGAAATATCTGTTCTTGTCCCGATGGCAGACATTGATAGGCGGCTTTTGCAAGCGAGCTTATGGATGCGCGTCGATGAACCGTGCCCTAATCGTCGCCCGCTTTCGCCTTGGCGGGTCCGAGCGTGCGGAAGTGCCCGCGCGTTTGCAGCCACCAGAGCAAGGCGAGGCTCGGGACCGCGGTCAATGTGCTGATGACAAAGAACATCGGCCAGCCGCTCGCCTCGGCGAGGAATCCGGCGCCGGCCGAAAGATACGTCCGGCCGACTGCCGCAAGCGCGGTGAGCAAGGCGAATTGCGTCGCGGTATGCAGCGGCGATTGGCACAGCGCCGAGAGATAGGCGACGAAAATCACCGTGCCGATGGCGCCGGTGAAATTTTCGGCGATGATGGCCGCGGTCAGCGCCCAATGGTTCATGCCGACATAGGCAAGCCAGGTGAACACCAGGTTCGAGCCCATCTGCAGGATGGCGCCGAGCCAAAGGCACGTCACCAGCGGATAGGCGAGCGCGACAAAGCCGCCGGCGAAGCCGCCGATCAGCGTGGCGGCGAGGCCGACGCCCTTGACGATGTTGGCGTAGTCGGTGCGGGTAAATCCGAGATCGATTACAAACGGCGTCGTCATGGCGCCGGCAAAAGCATCGCATAACTTGTAGAGCACCACGAAGGTCAGGACCACAAAGGCCATCTCGCGGGTGAGAAACTCGGTGAACGCGGCGACGGCGGCTTTGGTGACGCGCTTGAGCGGACTGTCGCCGGCCTCCCGCGCGTGTGCGGCGGCCGCCGAGGTCGAGCGCTCCGGCTCGGTCGCAATGAGCGTCGTGACAATGCCGATCGTGACCATCGCCGCCATCACCACATAGCCGAGCGACCAGGCCGCATCCTTGCCGGTGCCGATCCATTCGAATCCGCTCACGACGTAGAGCGCGCCCGCGGTCGACACCAGCATGCCGACGCGATAGGCCGCCAC
Organism: uncultured Hyphomicrobiales bacterium; assembly: GCA_964575715.1. GTDB lineage: Bacteria > Pseudomonadota > Alphaproteobacteria > Rhizobiales > Xanthobacteraceae > PNAI01. The sequence continues at coordinate 49,431 of CAZNSG010000138.1, forward strand.
ATAGGACGCCATGCCGGCGGCTTGCTCGCTCTCGGGCAGGCTTTCGATGCGGAATGCATCGATGACGATGTCTTGTGTCGCCGAAGCCGCCGCCACCAGCAGCGCCCCGCCGAACACCAGGTACCAGGGCGAGATCTTCGGATTGCACAGTGCGAGCAGCACGATCGCCGCTATCAGCATGAGCTGCGAGAACACCAGCCAGCCGCGCCGCCGGCCGAGCAACCGCGAGAGCACCGGTGCGTCGAGCGCGTCCACCACCGGCGCCCACAGGAACTTGATGGTGTAGGGCGTGCCGACCAGCGCGAACAGGCCGATGGTGCCGAGATCGACGCCGGATTCCCGCATCCACACCAGCAGCGTCGAGCCGGACAGCGCCAGCGGCAGTCCGGCGGAGAAGCCGAGAAAGAGCACGATCAGGACGCGCGGCTGCAGATAGACCGCCAGCGCATCGCGCCAGTCGGAGCGGGGCTCAGTGCTGGCTGCGGCCATCTATTCGCCCGCCTCGAGCTTGCGCAGCGGTGCCGGGATCACATTCGAGGCCGCAATTTCGTCCTCACCGCCGAATTCGACCTGGCGGATGCGATCGCTGCGCTTTTCGATCTTCTCGATCGAGATCAGCACCTGGCGGATGTCCTCGTTCGATTGGTTGAAATGCTGCTGCAGCTTGCGCACGCGTTCGCCCAGCAGCTTCACATCCTTCATCATGTCGCCGACCTCGATGCGGATGCTGTCGGCCGCCTCGCGGATGCGCGCGTCCTTTTGGATCTGCTGGATCACCTGGATTGCCAGCATCAGAAGCGTTGGCGACACCAGCATGACCTGCGCCCGGTACGCCTTCTGCACGACATCGTCGAAACCGTCGTGCAGCTCCGCATAGACCGACTCCGATGGCACGAACATCAAGGCAATGTCCTGGGTCTCGCCCGGGATCAGGTATTTTTCGGAGATGTCAACGACGTGCCGCATGACGTCCTGGCGCACGCGTTGCGCGGCGAGTTTGCGCTCGTCCTCGGTTTTGCCTTCGCGCAGGGCGGTGATCGCTTCGAGCGGAAACTTGGCGTCGATCACCAGCGGGCGCTGGTCGGGCAGAAATACCACGCAGTCCGGCCGCCTGCCGTTGTTCAGGGTAAATTGAAACTCATAGGCTCCCTTCGGCAGCCCGTCCTGCACGATCGCTTCCATGCGGCCTTGGCCGTAGGCGCCGCGCGCCTGCTTATTGGAGAGAATGTCGCGCAGCGAGGTGACCTGTGAGGTGAGGTCGGTGAGGTTCTTTTGCGCGCCGTCGATGACCGCGATCCGCTCGTTGAGTTTCTGCAGGCTTTCAACCGTGTGCTGGGTCGAGGTCTGCATCGAATGGCCGAGCCGCTGGGTCACCGCGTCAAGCCGCTCGTTGACGGCTTGTCCAAGCTGCGTCTGGGCCTTGGCGAGCAGATCGCCCATCTGCGCCACGCGAGCGCCAAGCTCGATCATGCGTTCGGTTGCGGCGGGATCGCTGCTCGCGGCCGGCGGCCGCGCAACGAAAATAACAAAAGCGGCAATGCCCAGCCCGATGATGAGGCTCGCGGCGATGACAAGGATGGTTTCCATCATGGGGTGCTTCTAGCCCGATTCTTATCGGGAACAAAGAACGAACGCAATTGACCCGGTGCCGTCGAGCCCTTAAATCGCCGCCATGGCACGGCGCGCAATCCTCATATTACCCGACAAGCGCTTGCGGCTGGTCTCCAAACCCGTGGCCAAGATCGACGCGGCCACGCGCAAGCTGGTCGACGACATGTTCGCGACCATGTACTTAGCGCCCGGCATCGGGCTTGCCGCGATCCAGGTGGGCGAGCCCAGACGCATCGTCACGTTCGATCTGGCCAAGAAGGATCAGCCGAAAGAGCCGCGCGTGATCATCAATCCCGAGCTGGTCTGGAAGTCCGACGAGAAGGCCACCTACGAAGAGGGCTGCTTGTCGATCCCGGAATATTACGAACAGGTGGAGCGGCCGGTCGCAGTCACGGTGAAATATCTCGACATTGACGGCAAGTCCCAGGAGGTCGAAGCCACCGGCCTGCTTGCCACCGTTTTGCAGCACGAGATCGATCATCTCAATGGCGTATTGTTCATCGATCACATCTCCAAGCTCAAGCGCGACCGCGTGATCAAGAAATTCGCCAAGGCCGCGAAACTGGCGGCGAAGAAGTGATTGTTTTTCCCAGTTTCATCAACCCAATGATATTGCACGAGAATATATAATTTTGACGAAACCAACCACATCTGATATCAATGATATCAAAGGTGCCGCATGTCCGACCTGCTCATTCGCAACATCGACCCACACTTGAAGCAGCAGCTTGAGGAGAGCGCTCGCGCGCATCAGCGCAGTCTTTCGGAAGAGGCTCGTTTGTTGCTCAAGACAGCGTTGCTTCAACCGGCCGCCAAACCTGAGAAGGGGATGGGGACCGCATTGATGGAGTTGGTACCGGAGGAGTTTCGCAGCGACGATCTTATATTCGAGATTCCAGACAAGTTGCGCAAGCCGCCCAATTTTGAATGATCATGGTCGAGATGTTGCGCTGGGATTTCAATGATATCAAATTGAGGATGCCATGGCTGACCTTCTGATCCGAGACGTTGAGTCGGAACTCAAGCGGCAGATCGAGGAACGTGCTCAGGCGCATCGGAGAAGTCTGTCGGATGAAGCCAAGTTGCTCATCCGAAAGGGATTGCTTGAGGCGAAAGTCGAGCCGGAAGCTGATCGCAAATTGGGAACGGCAATGTTGGAATTGGTGCGACCGGAAGATCGCGGCGACGATTTGATATTTGAATTGCATGGCGAAATTCGCAATCCGCCAGACTTTGAATGATCCTGCTCGATACCAACATTATTTCTGAAATCTACCGGCCGCGTCCGACTACCGTGGTTATCGGCTGGATCGATTCTCAACCAAGCGCATCGCTTTTCCTATGCACTCCTGTGATCGCGGAGCTGCGCTTTGGGATGGAACGCCTTGAGGCCGGAGCGCGCAAGGAGCGAATACGAACCGCGATTGATCGACTCGAAAACGATCTCTATCACGATCGCATTCTTACATTCGATTTGGCCGCTGCTGCCGAATATGGTCGTTTGGTGGCAAAGCGCCGCAAGTCCGGCAAAGTAATAAATCCGATGGATGCGCTGATCGCCGCGATCGGATTGGCTAATGGCGCCGAAATTGCCACAAGAAACATCAAGGACTTTTCCGACCTCGGTCTTGTGCTGATCAATCCATTTGAAATGGCTGGCGGTCGCTGAGTGGACGCTACGAGGGAATTCCATGCCTCTCCGCCTGATCTTCATGGGCACGCCCGAATTCGCGGTGCCGGCGCTGCGCGCGCTCGCGGCGGGCGGCCATGAGATCGTCGCGGTCTATACCCGCGCGGCAAAACCGGCGGGGCGCGGCATGGCAATTGCGCCGTCGACGATCGAGCGCGCGGCGCGGCAGTTGAATCTGGCCGTCGCCTCACCCGCCTCGCTTAAAGATACGGATGCGCAGGCCGCCTTTCTTGCGCATGGCGCCGATGCCGCCATTGTGGTCGCCTACGGTCTCATTTTGCCGTCGCCGATCCTGCGAACCGTAAAGCTCGGCTGCTTCAACCTGCATGCCTCGCTGCTGCCGCGCTGGCGCGGCGCCGCCCCTATCAACCGCGCCATCATGGCGGGCGATGGCGAAACCGGCGTCACGGTGATGCAGATGGACGAGGGGCTCGACACCGGCGCCATCGCCATGACCGAGCGCGTGCCGATTTCCGCCGACATGACCGCGGGCGAACTGCACGACATTTTGGCGCTGCGCGGCGCCGATCTCATGCTGCGTGCGATCCAATCGCTTGAACGCGGCGCGCTGCAATGTGCGGCGCAGTCGGCGGCCGGCGTCACATATGCGGCCAAGATCGAGAAGGCGGAAACCCGCATCGACTGGGCAAAACCCTGGCGGAATGTGCACGATCATATTCGCGGATTGTCGCCGTTTCCCGGCGCCTGGTGCGAGCTGCCGGGCGGGGCCCGCGTCAAAGTGCTGCGTGCGGCAAAGGCAGAAGGTTCGGGCGCGCCCGGCGCGGCGCTCGACGATCGCCTCACCATAGCTTGCGGGGAAGGCGCGGTGCGCGTTGTGCAATTGCAGCGCGCCGGCCGGCAGCCGATGAACGTGGACGAGTTTTTGCGCGGGACGCCGGTTGCGCGCGGCAGCCGCCTGGCCTGACGCCAGCGCCGCAAGGCCGGATCCCATAGTTTCGGGGTGATTAGGGAGTGAATTTAGATGCGCCCGGGTGGATGACTTACGAGAGTCCGCCTTGACTCAAAAGCGACCGTCTGCGACCGCAACGCAACATGTCGCGATGTGCCAATGCACAAAATCGCTGCGCGATAGCCCGCTGCGCGGGTAGCCCGACCGCGAGCGCGGTAACCGGAGGTGAGATCGTCGATAGCGGACGAGGCGTCCTGTCTTGAAGATCGA
>CAZNSG010000139.1:0-7845 GCA_964575715.1 uncultured Hyphomicrobiales bacterium
AATCGTCGGTGGCGGCACACCATGGCTAAAATGCTTGACGAAGGACATCAGAGCGTAGCCCGGATGAGCGAAGCGATATCCGGGGCCAATCTCGCCGCATGTTAACCCGCATTTCGCTTCGCTCATGCGGGCTACGTACTCAGTCTCGCTTTCGCTCGACTTCGCCACCCTCTCCCGCAAGGGGAGAGGGGAAAGAAAGCAAGCCCCACGCCCTGAAAAATGCTACCAGCCGCGCAGCGCGGCGACGGTGCTTTTGAGTGCGCGCATGTCGGCGATGACGGCGCGCGCGCCGGCGTTCATGAGCAGGCTGTCGAGATTGGGTCCGGCGTGGCTGCCGCCGGCAAAGCCGATGGATACCATCCCGGCCGCGGCGGCAGCGGCGATCCCGGCGGGGGAATCCTCCACCACGATGCATTGCGACGGCGTCACGCCCATGCGGCCGGCGACATAGAGGAAAAGATCGGGTGCCGGCTTGCCGCGCGGAACGTCATTGGCCGAATAGATATGGGGCTCGAAAAAACGCAGCAATCCCGTGATCTCCAGACTGATGCGGACGCGCTCGATGGTGGAGGAAGATGCCACGCATTTTGGCCCGCGCAGCCAGGTGAGCGCGTAGTCCATGTGCCGCGTCGCACGCACCTCGGCGCGCAAACGTTGCACCGTCAGGGCGGTCACGACGGCGGCAAAATCCGGCGGCAGCTTCTTGCGATAGGCCGCTTCAACCGCCGCGAACATGTCGGAGGGACGCCGCCCGGTGAAAAAACGCGAAACGAATTCTGGCATGAGAGGAAAGCCGGCGCGGGTCAGCTCCTGCGCGGTCACTTCTGCCACGATTATTTCGCTATCGACGAGTACGCCATTACAATCAAAAATGACCACAAGGCCTCTCCATTCGGCCACAGGTCCGGCGCACGCCACATGTTTCGCCATGTGATCCGCAGGGCAAAAATATGGACATGGCGCGCACAGGAAAAGACCACTCATCGGCGAGCAGTCTTTGCGCAGGATTTTTACACAGATTTCTTTGAAATACTCGGGGAGGCAGTTAGGTGAATACCGCGCAATGAAAAAATTATCAATTTAGGTTAAGTTTTTTGGCGGCGTCGACGATGCCCTGCGCAATGAGGCCGTCGGCCAGCTTGCCCTTAACCGTCTGGGTGAGAATCTGCTCGGCGGCGGCGGCGGCCGCTTCGGCGGCAGCCGAGCGTACGTCGGCAAGCGCCTGCGCCTCGGCTTGGTTAATCTTGGTTTCCGCCATCTTGGTGCGGCGGGCGACGAATTCCTCCATCGTGGTCCGGACTTCGATCGCAAGGCGCTCGGCTTCGGCCTTGGCGCCGGCGATGATGCCGATGGCCTCCTGCTCGGCGTCGCGCTGCTTGCGCTGATACACGGCCAGGAGCTGCCCGGCCTCGTCGCGCAATCGACGGGCCTCGTCGAGTTCCGCTTTGATCGCGGCGCTGCGCTGATCGAGCGCGTCAACGATCTTTTGCACGGCGCCGACATAGACGAGAATGCCGCAAAAGATCACGAATGCGACCGCCACCCAGAATTCCGGAGTTTGAATGATCGCAAGGAGACGTTGCATCGTCGTTGGCTCTTTCAGCGCTTAAGCGCGCCGGTGACGGCGGCTTCGGCAGCGGCGGCGGTGGGGGCGGTGCCGGTCAGACGCTGCACGATGGCGGCCGCGGCCTCGGCTGCTATGCCGTGCACATTGGCCATGGCGGCGTTCCTGGTCGCGACGATCGAGCGCTCGGCTTCGGCGAGCTTGGCATTGAGTTTGGCTTCGAGGGCGCGCCGGGCCTTTTCCGATTCGGCGTTGAGGCGCTCGCGGGCCGCGTTGGCCTCGGCCTGCGCGCGGTTGCGGGCGTCGGCGAGCGCCAGCTCGTAGGCCGCAAGCGCCGAATCCGACCGCTCCTTTAGCTTCGCCGCCTGCGCGAGGTCCCCGGATATGTGGTCACGCCGCGCCTGAATGATCGAGCCAACGCGCGGCAAGGCGAGTTTTGCTGCGATCAGATAGAGCGCAACAAAGCAGATCGTCAGCCAGAGCAGCTGAGAGGGGAAGTTTTCTGTCTGCAACGGCGGAAAAGTGACCTTAGGTGCCCCGGGCACCTCGGTATGAGCAGTGGTCGCTGTGGCCATCGCCAACTCCGGATCAGTGGATGGCTTACCGTCGCCCCGCCAGCTTACGGCTCAAACGCCGTACAGAAGCAAGAACGCTATGGCCAGGGAGAAAATGCCGAGCGCTTCGGTCACCGCAAAGCCCAACATGAGGCGGCCGAACTGGCCCTGCGCCGCGGAGGGGTTGCGCAGGGCGCCCGCGAGATAGTGACCAAAGATGGTGCCGACGCCGACGCCAGCGCCGCCCATGCCGATGCATGCGATACCCGCGCCGATATACTTCGCTGCCATTGGATCCATCGTGAAGCTCCTTGTTCGAGGGGGTGGGAGGGTTCGGGCGCGTCAGTGGCCCGCATGCAGTGCGTCGTTGAGATAGATGCAGGTCAGAATGGCGAAGACATAGGCCTGCAGAAAGGCGATGAGAAACTCAAGCGCCGTAAGCGCGATGACGAGCGCCAGCGGAACTAACGCGCCGATCCAGCCGAAAAAACCGAACGCGCCGAGCATGGAGATGAATCCCGCGAAAACCTTGAGCGTAATGTGTCCAGCCAGCATGTTGGCGAACAGCCGCAGGCTGTGCGAGAGCGGTCGCGACAAGAACGACATGATCTCGATCGGCACAAGGAACGGCATGATGTACCAGGGAATATCGCTCGGGACGAACAACCTGAAGAAATGCAAGCCGTTTTTCCAGATGCCATAGATGATGACCGTGAAGAACACCAGGAGAGCCAACGCAGCGGTGACGATGAGGTGACTGGTTACAGTGAATGTGTAGGGAATCATCCCGATCATGTTGGCGAAAAAAATGAACATGAAAAGCGAGAATACGAGCGGAAAGAATCGCATCCCTTCCTCGCCGATAGTGCTGCGTATCGTGTCGGCGATGAAGTCGTAGGATATCTCAGCGAGCGATTGCAGACGATCGGGAACAAGGCGCCGCTTGGTCGTGGTCGCAAGCATGAGCGCAGCGGTCAGCAAGACCGCGAGCGCCATGTAGAAGGCTGAATTGGTAAAGTGGATTTCTGCGCCGCCGATCTTTCCGAGCGGAAAGAACCTGACGATCTCGAATTGCTGGATTGGATCAGCCATCGCGGCGGTGGTCCGTTTTCATATCGCCGCCCCAGTGCGGCGTTGTGGTAGCGGCCGGCATCATTGCTCGCCGTCGGGAGACTTGCGTTTCGCCATCGATTCAGTTGCCCGGACGATGCTCAACACACCGCCGGCAAAGCCGAGAAACAGAAAGACAATGAGCCCCCACGGCGAAATTCCGAGCCAGCGGTCAAGAAACCATCCGATCACGGCTCCGACCAGAACGCCTGCCACCAGCTCTGAGGAGAGTCGCAGGCCACGGGCAAGCTCCGACGCATCGGAGGTCTGGCCTGTTTTGGACGCAGGCTCAGTTGCCTTGCTGGCCACTTTTTGGTCGAGCCGTTCGCCGAGACGGTCAAGCCTCGCAGCGAGGGCGGCCTCCTCGGCCGACCGGTCGCTGTTTTCGCCCTGTTTGCGTGTGCCCATGTGCTCGACACTCGCAATACCAAGCAATTGCAGTGAAATCCTGTCGCCCCCGAAAGCCGCGCGGACCATAATGTTTGGGGCATAGCGAGTCAAGAAAACCACCACACCAGGCGAAAAGCCAGAAATAGCTGTGGGATCAGGCGTTTCCGGCCAAAATCGAGGGTCCAAAAGACGCGCGTGCAGGTAACGTCAGGGCCGGCGGCGATGCTAGCTTGTTGCCTCTCTTAATGCTGCCGCAAGCGTGTTGCTCCATAGGGGCGGCGCTTAAGGCATGGAGGAGACCATGTTACGCACATTCTTTGCCATTGTTATCGTCGGCTTCGCATTGTCCGGGGCACCCGCGGGCGCGCAGGAAGCGGCGGGCCCTTCCGATAGCGCTCGCTACACGTTCCACCGCGTGCAGGACACTTTTCTCCGCCTCGACGCCGGCAGCGGGCAGGTTTCGCATTGCGGCTGGACCTCATCCGGCTGGTTCTGCCGGGTAGTGCCGGACGAGCGCATGGCGCTGGAGAGCGAGATCGCCCGCCTACAGACCGGCAATATGGCGCTCAAGAAAGAACTGCTCGCGCGCGGTCTGCCGTTGCCGGATGGCATCAAGGCCGACCCGCCGGCGGCGCGGGACAACGAGGTGAAATTGCCAAGCGACGCCGAGCTCGATCGCATGCTGGGGTTCATGGAAAAGGTCTGGCGGCGGATGGTTGAAATGATGATGAATATGCAGCGGGACATGCTGCGCAAGAGTTAGTGTCCTGAATCCGAAGTTCGCTTATATTCTCAGCAATCCCGTTAGCGAACTTCGGATTCGAAAGGACAGTTGCAATGTATAATACCAACCCTCACAATTGGTCATTCCGGCCGAGCCGCGATCCAAGTCGGCCTTGGCCGACTTGGAATCTTCTGCAATCCGATCTCGGGTAAACCCGAGATCGGTGGCGAGAGCCGGAATCCATAACCACCGACCGTGATTATGGATTCCGAGCTCGCGGGCTTATGCCCGCGCCCCGGAATGACGAGTCAGAATTTATGCAAGTTGGTATAATTCTAGTGTGGCTTTGGTTCAGAAGTTCTCTTGCCGGACTCAGAGGCGGGGATGAAGGGAACTTCTGAACCACCACACTAATGGAGCCTGCATGGTCGGCCGCCTGTCAGCGATCAAGAGCGTTATTCCGGAGCTGATGACGAGCGCGGCACTCATCGTCGAGACGAAGGGGCAGGGGTTTTCCGAGATTACTCAGGAGGTTTCGAGCTTCGTCCAGGCGAGCGGGGCAAAGGATGGCGTGCTCTTTATCTATCTGCGCCACACCTCGGCCTCGCTGGTTATCCAGGAAAATGCCGATCCCGATGTGCAGATTGATCTTGCCGCCGCGCTCGATCAACTGGCACCAGCGGATGCGCCTTGGGTGCATAAGGTCGAAGGCCCGGACGACATGCCGGCGCATGTCAAGGCCATGCTCACGGGCGTCTCGCTGCATATTCCGGTGACCGATGGCAAGCCGGCCTTGGGAACCTGGCAAGGCGTCTATCTGATCGAGCATCGCAGTCAGCCGCACAAGCGTGAATTGATTTTGCAGTTCATCGGGAGCCGGCGGTAGGGCAAATTGCTTCAAGGTGCTTTTTGAGCGCATGGCGCTTGTGCCTTCGCTAAAGCTTCCGCCTTCGCTCTTCCGCCTCCGCTCTTCGAGCTTCGGCGGACAAGCCGGGCGGAGTTTACCATCGGGCCGGCCACCGATCTCGGGTTTACCCGAGATTGGAAAGTTTGGATTCCCAGATCGGTCAAGGCCGATCTGGGTGCGCCGGCATCAAAAATACGGGGCGGAGAACTATGCGCGCAGTGCGCGCGGACTACGCTCGACGCGCGATGCGTGTGCGTTGGCTTACTTATCCCTCCCCTGAAAGGGGAGGCATAGGCGGCCTTTGGCCGCCGTTCTGGGCGCAAAGAACGCCGATGCGAAGCATCGGCTATGCGCCGAAGCTCGCGTAGCGAGCGACGGCGTGACGGGGTGGGGTAACAGCGAGAGCGCCAGCGCCCCCACCCGGCTCCCCCCGATCAAGTCGGGGGTCGCCACCCTCCCCCGCAAGCGGGGGAGGGATAAGAAAGCACGGAGCGTTGGCTTTTCAGGGATCAGGAATCTGGGATCAGAAGTCAGATGTCAGTAATCGGAAAATCGCGCGCAACAAACTCACTTCACCTCCCCCTGGAGGGGGGAGGTCGGTCTGCGAAGCAGACCGGGTGGGGGTGATCTTGCGTGCCGCGCGATTGTTCACCCCACCCCGACGCGCTGCGCGCCACAGCCGACGCTTCGCGTCGGCGTTCTTTAGCGCAAAGATCGGCGGCCGAAGGCCGCCAATGCCTCCCCCTCCAGGGGAGGGTAAGAGGCAATCATCCCGCGAAATATTTTTCCAATATGCGCCGGTAGATCGCGGTCAGCGCAACGAGGTCGGCGACCGGCACGCGCTCATCGGTCGCGTGCATGGTCGTGCCTACCAGGCCGAACTCGACCACCGGGCAATAATCCTTGATGAAGCGCGCGTCCGAGGTGCCGCCGGCGGTCGAGAGCTCGGGTTTCTTGCCGGTTATTTCGGCGATGGCGGCAATGACGAAATCGGTGAACGGGCTCGGCGGCGTGAGGAAGACATCGGCGTTGGAGGAGTCCCATTCGATGCGCCAGCGCACCTTGTCCGCCGCTGCGTCGGCCGCACGTTTCTCGATCAGCGTCTTGAGCGAGGCCTGGCTGTGGCAATCGTTGTAACGAATGTTGAAGCGCGCGCGCGCCTCGCCCGGAATCAGATTGACGGTGCGGTTGCCGACATCGATCGAGGTGAATTCCAGGTTCGACGGATCGAACTGTGCGCTGCCGTGATCGAGCGGTGCGGCGAGCAGCGCGTTGATCAGGCTCACCAGGCCAGGAATAGGATTTACGGCGCGCTGGGGATAGGCGACGTGACCCTGCCGGCCGGTGACGATGAGCGTGCCGTTCTGCGAGCCGCGGCGGCCGAGTTTTATGGTGTCGCCCAGTTCCGTAACGTTGCCGGGTTCCCCCAGGATGCAATGGTCGAACTTCTCGCCGCGCTGCGCCGCCCATTTGAGCAGCTTGATGGTGCCGTTGACGGCGATACCTTCCTCGTCGCCGGTGATCAGGAACGAAATCGAGCCATTGCCGTTTTTTTGCGGCTTGCCGCCATGGACCGCGAGATAGTCAAGGGTCGCTGCGAGCTTGCAGGCGATGGCGCCTTTCATGTCGACGGCGCCGCGGCCAAAGAGCAGGTTGTCGGCGAGCTCGCCGGCAAACGGCGGATGCGACCAGGGCTGCTCGCCCGGCGGCACCACGTCGGTGTGGCCGGCAAACATCAGATGCGGGGTGCCTGTGCCAATGCGCGCGTAGAGATTCTCGACCGGCTCGGTGCCGGGCTCGGCAAATGTCATCCGGTGGGTCGCAAAACCCGCGCGCTTGAGCGCCGTTTCGAGATAGGTGAGCGCGCCGGCTTCCTGCGGCGTCACCGACGGGCAGCGCAAAAGGTCGCGGGCGATGGCGATGGGATCGGCAACGGGGTCGGCAATGGGACGATTCATGATCTCCGCTTTAGCGGCCGACCAATCGCCGCGTCAATGCGGCCCAACAACGAAATACCGGCCAGTAAATCGTTAGTGGATTCGCCTGGTATTCTCAGCAATCTCTCGCAGGAGAAAGAAGTAGGCCGCAATGACCGACGCAATGACGAAACCAATGCCGCCGCCAATCAAAAATCCAAGAATCCAACCCGCTCCTCCCATCATCATTCCCATCGTGCCGGCCGTCGATATTGCGATCCCGATTGTCATGATGCCTACAACAATAACCATCATCACCTCCGCGGTGCTGATGATGAATTTTCGAAATCCGTCCATGGTTGGCCCCAGTTGAGTTGCGCAAATATACTTGCGGACCCTATCAGAGGCATTACGCGATTCAATGAGGAAATGGCCGATTGCGCACAGGCGCGCGACGTGAAGCCGTTTCGACGGTTGCAATTAGAGACGTCAGTCGCGCAGCAATTCGTTGATGCTGGTCTTGGCGCGGGTCTTCTCGTCCACGCGCTTGACGATGACGGCGCAATAGAGGCCGGGACCGGGCTGGCCGTTCGGCATCGATTTTCCGGGCAGTGTGCCGGAGACCACCACGGAATAGGCCGGCACTTCGCCCTGCAGGATTTGTCCGCTGGCGCGATCGA
>CAZNSG010000140.1:0-1527 GCA_964575715.1 uncultured Hyphomicrobiales bacterium
CCAGCGCATCTGGGCCGCACTCGACAAGGTCCACGCCAAGCATCCCGACATGGTGCTGCTGCACGGCGGATCACCCCGCGGCGCCGAGCGCATCGCCGCCTGCTGGGCCGACAATCGCAAGGTCGCGCAGGTGGCCTTCAAGCCCGACTGGAACCGCCATCGCAACGCCGCGCCCTTCAAGCGCAACGACGAGCTGCTCGACGTCCTGCCCATCGGCGTCATCGTCTTCCCCGGTTCGGGCATTTCCGCCAACCTCGCCGACAAGGCTCGCAAGATGGGCATTCCGGTGTGGCGGTTCACCGAGGAGGGCGGCGCATAGGCGCCGCTTTCTCTCAATTTCGCAAAGCACAACGCCGGAAATCCGGAGCCTCGCAACCGCCGCGCACGACGCTGACTATGGCCCGAAACGGTTGCCTTCGATCGTCTTCACGAAGCGCAGCATGTTCACGATACCATCGAAAATAAACCGGGCTTCGTTCGATTCCACCAGCGTGTTGTCGTGCGCCAAAGACTCATTATTGCGGATGCCGTTATAGAGTTCGAACGTCTCGACCGTCGATTTCATGATCTTGTCCGAGATCGGACGGATCTGCCTAGAGCGTCGCATAGGATTGAAATACCGACCCGCACGAGCGTTCAGCGTTTCGCCCGTCGAAGGTTGCTCGCCCCGTTGCCGTAGCAGGTGGGCAAACTTCTTCATGCAGTAGGTATGCAATCGGTCCAAGGCCACATGAGGTTTGTGCGCCTGAATGTCGCGTTCGATGCTCGCAACCAGTTCATCCAATGTTTCGTCATGCTCGAAGCGCTCAATAGCATCCGTTCTGGCCAACCCGCTGTCGCCCTCAAGCCGATGAATGATCTGAAAGAGCTTATCCTGGACGTCTTCCAATGCTTCTTCACGTCCGGATCGAGTTCGGACCGCTTCGCGGTAATCCCACAGTTTGCGCAGTGCCCGCGCGGAAAGCCCGGGATCTGAGATTTGCAGAAAGCGTCGAAGCCGCTTGCCCTTGGAGCCGCCGTTTTGAGCGTAGATCGGGTCGTCAATGTCGATATTCAGCTCTTCCGCGAAGAAGCTCGCAAAGGTCCGATCCGAGAAATTCAGCACATAGCCGCCTTCCATTTCGAGCACCTTGTCGAGGAGCAACATGTCGATGGACCTGATTTTGCTCACGTCTTTGAGACCCGCTTCCATTGGTTATTTGTACCGATCCGCCTGTTCCTGACAGTGTGCGCGCACGCGGGCAATCCACGCGTCATACCAGACCCAGGTGTTCCTATAGTCGCCTGCGCGCCCGAAGCCCTTGGCCGGTTCTTTGGCCTCGATGGCCTTCCAAAGACTGGTGTGGCTCCGCTGATTGAAACGCAAATATCCCTCTGCGTTCATCAACGCGACAACATCTGTTGCGGTATACCGGCGCTTGTCCACTTCCTTAAGCAACACGCGGTTTATCTGGCGGGCCTCGTCAGAGTCGGGCTTGACGAACTCCACCGCAAGATCGGCGCTCGATGCGCGATTGCCGGTCTTGG
>CAZNSG010000141.1:0-2536 GCA_964575715.1 uncultured Hyphomicrobiales bacterium
GACATTTTCGCTCTTGCCCGACCACGCCTTCTGCGGCGCGTGCTGCAGCGCCCGGCCGTAGGAGAAAGTGAGCCGCCAGGGCAGCCCGCCGAACTTGTTCATGGCGTCGAGATGCGCGGTCGCATCTTCGTCGGATTGCCCGCCCGAGAGGAACGCGATGCCCGGCACCGCGCCCGGCACGCAAGATCTGAGCAGCTTCACCGTCTTCTCCGCCACCTCCGCGACCGAGGCCCGCTTGGCGCTCTTCTTGCCGGCGATCGCCATGTTGGGCTTGAGCACCATGCCTTCGAGCGCGACTCGGTTGTAATAAAGCTCCTGGAACGTTTCTTTCAGCAGCCATTCGGTGACCGTGTAGCAGCGGTCGATATCGTGCTCGCCGTCCATCAGCACTTCCGGCTCGACGATCGGCACGATCTGCGCCGCCTGGCAAAGTGCTGCATAGCGCGCCAGCGCATGCGCGTTGGCATGGATGCAGGCATGGGTCGGAATGCCGGCGCTGATGTCGATCACGGCGCGCCATTTGGCGAAGCGCGCGCCCTGCTCATAATATTTCGGCAACCGGTCGGCGAGCTTGTCGAGGCCGGCGGTGATGAGCTCGCCCGGGCACTCTGGTAGGGGCTTCGTACCTTCATCCACCTTGATGCCGGGCAGCGCGCCCGCCTTCTTGATGATTTCCACCAGCGGCGTGCCGTCTTTCGCCTTCTGCCAGATGGTCTCGTCGTAGAGGATGACGCCGGAGATGCTCTTCATCCCTTCGCCCGCGCGCAACAGCATTTCACGATAGTCGCGGCGATTGTCCTCGGTCGATTCCACGCCGATGGCGTCGAAACGCTTCTTGATGGTGCCGGACGATTCGTCGGCGGCGAGAATGCCCTTGCCGGGCGCGACCATGGCCTCGGCCACCTTGTTGAGTTCATCGAGATTCATCGTTCCCTCCATCGCATGCCTCGTGTCCCGGACGCGGTGCGGCATGAAATGCCGCGCCACTGATCCGGGACCCAGAATTCGCTAATCGCGATCCCGGGTCTGCGGCGCATCGTTTCGCCATAGCGCGTCAAAGACGCGCGTAAACGCGCTTATGGCTTCACGCTGCGCTGCGCCCGGGATGACCCCTTCGCCGTCATTTTACCCTCAAAACCTCGACCCCAGGCAAGGCCTTGCCTTCCATCCATTCCAGAAATGCCCCGCCCGCGGTCGATACATAAGTAAACCGGTCCGCCACGCCAGCCGCGTTAAGCGCCGCCACCGTGTCGCCGCCTCCGGCAACCGAGACCAGCTTGCGGGCCACCGTCAGCTCCGCCGCGGCTTCCGCCACTTCGATCGTGCCATTGTCGAACGGCTCCAGTTCAAAGGCGCCGAACGGCCCGTTCCACACCAGCGTTTTCACCCGCGCCAGCACCGAAATCACATGCTCGATGCTGCGCGGCCCGATGTCCAGGATCATGTCGCCGGCGCCCACGTTGTCCACCGCGACCGCGCGCGAGGGCGCATGCGCCTCGAATTTCTGCGCCACCACCGCATCCACCGGCAGCACGATTTCGCAGCCCTTCGCCTTGGCCTTGGCCAGGATATCGCGCGCGGTGGCGGCAAGCGCGCGCTCGCAAAGCGATGCCCCAACGGGCTTGTCGAGCGCAAATAGAAACGTATTGGCCATGCCGCCGCCGATGATCAGCGCATTGACCTTGGCGACGAGATTGCCGAGCAGATCGAGCTTGGTCGAAATTTTCGCGCCGCCGACAATGGCCGCGAGCGGACGCGCCGGCGCCTCCAGCGCACGCGCGAGCGCGGCAAGCTCCGCCTGCATGGTGCGGCCGGCATAGGCCGGCAATATATGGCCCAGGCCTTCGGTCGAAGCGTGCGCGCGGTGCGCCACGGAGAAGGCGTCGTTGACCCATAGATCGCCTAGTCTGGCGAGTGCCGCCGCGAATTCCGGATCGTTGTTCTCCTCGCCCGGATGAAAGCGCGTGTTCTCAAGGCAGAGAATTTCTCCCGGCTGCATCGCGGCCACCGCGGCCTCCGCTTTCGCGCCGATGCAATCCTCGACAAATCCAACCTTGCGCCCGATCACGCGCGCTACTTCGGCGGCGATGGGTTTAAGCGATTCCTTTAAGTCCGGCCCCTTCGGCCGGCCGAAATGTGAAAGCAAAATGACTTTGCCGCCCGCCTCGGCGATCTCGACGATGGTGGGCACGACGCGCGCAATGCGGGTCGCGTCGGAAACCTTGCCCTGCTCCATCGGCACGTTGAGATCCACGCGCAGCAGCACGCGCTTGTTCTTCAGCTCGGCCTGATCGAGAGTGCGGAAATTCGACATGCGCCCGAACCTGGATCGTCACCCTGAGGTGCGAGCGGCATAGCCGCGAGCCTCGAAGGGTGACAGTCCGTGCCCGTCATCCTTCGAGGCGCGCCAAATGGCGCGCACCTCAAGATGACGGATGAAAGATCAAATCAGCTTCCCCATCGCCACCGCGGTGTCCGCCATGCGGTTGGAGAAGCCCCATTCGTTGTCGTACCACGACATCACCCGCACGAATGT
>CAZNSG010000142.1:0-8086 GCA_964575715.1 uncultured Hyphomicrobiales bacterium
CAGCAGTTGCAGCAAATTCGGCTAGGAACTTCAAATCGAAAAGCGGCACTAGAATCATAGAGTTGCTAGTGCCCCTTTGTTTCCGAAGTTCGTGTCAGAGCGTGCTGCGGCGTATCACGAACTTCGGAAACGGGGCACTAGCGCTGGCAGCGCTTTTGGGAACATCGATCATGTCAAAGCTCAGGCTCTCCGTCGCCATCGGCGACTACGATCGCAACCGGCCATTGATCGACGGCGCGGTGGCGATCGACGGCGTCGATCCGGTGTTCATGACGCTGCCGCCGGAGGAAATCTTCTTCCGCGCCTTCCGCACGCAAGATTTCGACATTTGCGAGTGCTCGCTGTCGAGTTTTTCGGTCAAGACTGCATCCGGACAGTGCCCCTATGTCGGCGTGCCGGCCTTCGTCTCGCGCATGTTCCGCCACAGCGCGATCTACGTGCGCACCGATCGGGTGCAGAAGCCCGCCGATCTCAAGGGCCGCAAGGTTGGCGTGCCGGAATATCAATTGACCGCGATCGTGTGGGCGCGCGCGATCCTGGAGGACGAATACGGCGTCAAGCCGAGCGACATTCATTGGATTCGCGGCGGCATCGAGCATTCCGGCCGGCCGGAAAAGATAATGATCGACCTGCCCAAGGGCGTGCGTCTCGACGACGCACCCGAAGGCGCGACCATTTCCGATCTGCTCGCGCGCGGGGAGATCGACGGCTTTATCGCGCCGCGCCCGCCCGCGACGCTGGGGCAAAAGAATATCGGCTGGCTGTTCGCCGATCCGATCGCGGCGGCCAAGGACTATTTTCGCCGCACCGGTATTTTTCCGATCATGCATCTCATCGGCGTGCGGCGCGCTCTGGCCGAGCAGCATCCCTGGCTGCCGGCGGCCGTGTTCAAGGCCTTCGAGCGATCCAAGGCATGGGCGGTTGAGTATCTCGCCGATCCTTCGGCGAGCAAGGCAACGCTGCCGTTCCTTGAGGAACGCGTGCTGGAGGCGCGCGAGCTCATGGGCGATGACTACTGGGCCTATGGTCTCGAGCCCAACCGCAAGACCTTGGAGACATTCCTGCGCCACCACCACGCCCAGGGCCTCTCACAGCGGCTGCTCACGCCCGAAGAATTATTTCATCCTTCGACGCACGAGAGTTTTAAAATCTAATACCAACTCTCACAATTTGTCATTCCGGCAGAGCCGCGTGAGCGGCGAGGGCCGGAATCCATAACCACCCGCCGTGATTATGGATTCCGGGCTCGCGGACTTCATCCACGCCCCGGAATGACGAGTCAAAATTTACGCGGGTTAGTATAATACACCGCTCCTTGCGGCAGAAAAACTATTTTCTCGGCACAATCTGAACGAGTTCGGCGACCTGCGCCTTGCTCAGCGGGGCAGGGATGAATTTAAGGGTCACCGCCTCTTCGAGCAGCGAGTCGATGCCCTTGATTTCGTCCGGATTGGTCAGCGCCTTGGGGAAGAACTCGTCGCGCACGCGCATGGCCAGCGGTTCCGGCACTTTGACGAACTCTGCATAGTCTTTGATGACCTGCGGATTGGCGCTGTACATGTAGTCGATCGACTCGCGATAGGCGCGCATGAAGCGCTCGATCACGTCCTTACGTTTGACGAGCGCGTCCGAATTGGCGACAATGACCCGGATCGTTTGGCCACGCACCAGCGTGGCATCGGTTGCCCTGGCGACCACACGGATCGTGCCGGCTTCGAGTTCTCTGAGTCCGAACGGAGGAGAGGCCCAGCCGACGTCGACTTGATCGCTCATCACCGCGGTCAGCGTCGCGGAAGGGTTGCCGGTCGGCGTCGGTTTGGCGTTGAGCTTGTATTCGTTCATGAAGGCGCGAACGATGCTGTGGGTCGAGGAGCCGGTGGTCGAGAAGGCGATGGTTTTGCCATCGGTATCTTTTAACGTTTTGATCGTGGACGAGCTCTTGGCGTACCAATAATCGGCGGCGCCGGTTGCCTGCGCACCGATGATGCGCACCGGCGCGCCCTTGGAAAAAGCGGCGATGGCGCCAAGCGTGCCGACGGCGAGCCCGATATCGACCGCGCCGCCGATCACCGGCTGCAGCGTCTCGCCGCTGCCCGAGGTGTAGACCATTTCGAGCTCGATGCCGTGTTTGGCGAAGATACCGGCCTTGGTGCCGAGATGTGCGATCGCGGTGTCCCAATTGCCGCGCTGGCCGATGGTGAGTTTGACCTGGTCGGCGGCAAAGCTAGATGCGCCCGACAGCAAAGTGGCTAGCGCCACTGCGCATGTCGAAATTTTGAGATGTTTCATGGGCGGTTCCTTGTTCTGAAATGATGGTTGTCCGGTTCGCCTCGTTGAGGGTTATATCATTAAATCACGGTCCTTGACGCAGGCGCGCGAGCAGCTTCAACCCCGCATAGCCGTCGGCGGGCTCGAGCTTGACCTTGCGCTGATAGGTCAGGATCGCCTGCGTTGTTTCGCGTCCAATGCGGCCATTTGGGGTGCCGGCATTGAATCCCGCTTCCGTGAGACGGCGCTGGATTTCCTGCACCTCTGAGAGCGTGGGCGTACGCTCGCCGCCGGGAAAGGTCGCCACCAGCGGTCCATCGCCGCGGATACGATCCCCCAGCAGCACCACCGCGAGCGTGTAGCTCGTCGACGGATTATAGCTTTTCACCGCATCGAAATTCTTGCTCAACAGAAAACTGGGACCGCGCGCTACCGGCATCCACAGCCGCGCCGGAACATTGAGGGCATCATAGGCTTGGCCATTTGCGCGCGCGACGCCGAGTTTTTGCCAAGCGGCATAGCTGCGCTGGCCGCCTTCGCCGATGCCCGCCGGCACCTTGACCTCGTAGCCCCACGGCTCGCCTCTGCGATAGCCGCCGCGCTTGACTAAATATTGCGCGGTGCCGGCGAACGCGTCGTCCGGCTTGCCGAACGGCGAGACGCGGCCGTCGCCGTCGTAATCGAGGCCGATATTGAGCCAGACCTCCGGCATCCATTGCGTGTGTCCCATGGCGCCGGCCCAGGAGCCATGCATCTCCTCCGGTGTGCTCCATTTACGTTCGATGATGACGAGCGCGTTGAGCAGCTCCTTTTCCCAGTAGCCGCGCCGGCGCGGCTCGCCCCAGGCCAGCGCCGCGAGCGCCGGGATCACCGGCCGCATGAAATTCTTCTGCACCAGCGGATCGCCGAACGCCGACTCGTTGCCCCACAGGCCAAGCATGACGTAGCGGTCGACGCCGTAGTCGCGCTCGACGCGATCAAGCAGCGGCGCGTTTTCCTTGGCGTGCTCCCGCCCTGCAATGACGCGCCATTCGGACACGCGGCGATTGAGGTATTGCCACGTCTCCTCGCGGAACTCCGGCTGCGCGCGGTCGAGCGCATAGACGCTGGTGTCCGGCGTCACTGCCATCGTGCGGTCGTAGGTCTTCTCCGCGATGCCACGGGCCAGCGCGCGCGGCTTAAACGCCGCGACCCATTGTGGGAAGGTAAAATGCGACGATTGGGCGCGGGCAAATCCAGGACTTGCGAGCAGCGCGCTTGTCGCAAGCAAGCCTTGCAGAAAACGCCGGCGAATTGGATTTATGTACATCGGCTTATTGTAAGCGCCCGCCCCACCCAGGCCAATGGGCCGAAAGACCGCCGCAACTATCGTGAGATCCATAGCTGCAATCATTCATTCGGCATTCCCTGATTCTCGTTCGTGTCCGTCTGCTCCTTGCCATTATTCTTGGCACCGTTCTTGACACCGTTCTTGGCCCCCTTGGGCTCGCCGTGACGGACCTTGTGGCGCTTTTCGGCCGGCGCGGGACCGGCGCCCTGCAGGCTGCTGCTCAACTCGCTTTCCTTCGCCTGGCCCACCTGCGGCTCGTCCACAATTTCCGCGCCGCGGGCGACGATCAGCCGCTCATAGGCGGCGACCAGCGTCATATAGGGATTGACGAACATCCAGCCGGTCCGGGTCGGCACCTGCATGTCGAAATGCAGATGATAGCTCGTGCCGTTCTCTTTCCGGCTGTAGGTGCTGACCTGTCCGATCACCTCGCCTTCGCGCACGTCCCGGCCACTCAGCAGGTTGTCCTCGTCCATCTTGCGCGGTTCCATATGCAGGTAGCGGAACCGTATGTGCTCGCCGGCGGTATTGATCACCACATGGACCGCCTCCTGCTTGGGCGAGCGCATGATGGCGCCGTCGCGCACGGCGACCACCTTATGGGCGGGATCGCAGCGGTCGTTGCCGAGCGGCGCAGCACACGGGGAAGGCCGGATATCCTGGCCCTGATGGCCGATGCCAGCCATGCATTGCCCAACCGCGAACCCGCGCCGCTCGCAGAAATTATCGCGCCAGGGATAGGCATAGTCCGTCGACGCTGCCGCCTCGCGCACGGACGATTTGGGTCGCGGGCGGTCGCGATAAATCTGCGAATTGGCGTAGGCCGGCGCTTCCAAAAGCGGAAATCGCATGGGCGCGAAGATGGTGTAGTCCACGCGTCCGCCCGCGCCGCGAAAATCGGAACCGGGGTAGAGCCGGCCTGGGCCGTAATAACTGAAAGTTTCCGACGTCGTCGGCGGCCGCTCAATCACCGGCGGCCCGACATTGGCCGCCGGCTGTGGCGTGCCGCCGGCGATGCGCAGCAGATTGAGAAAATGCAGCGCAATGCGGTCCGCCTGCGTGCAGATCAGACGCAACAGCCGCGGCCGGCCGTCGAAACATTCAATCGAGACGACATAGGGCACGCCGAATTGCACGAAGGCGTAGCGCAGATGGCCTTCCTGGACGAGGCGTTTGATGCCTGGAAATCGGCTTTCCAGCGCCGGCACTGGCCGCGTCTCGGGGGTCTGAAGAACGACTTCGTAAGTGAACGCGAGGCCCGAGATTTGGATTTCGACTGGATCGGGTATGCTGATATCGGCCAGTTCCTTGATGTCGGCCGTGTGGATGGTGAAGGTGGCGTCATACCCGGCAGGGCCGGAGAGGAAGAACCTGGGAGCGTGGAAGCCGCCGAAATATCGCTCGCTTTTTGCTGGCTGACCGTCGCCCGTAGCATTGGCCTGATCGCGCAGCAGGCTGAGCATATCCAACGGCAACAGCACGGGAACCGGGCTTGCCGCGATATTGGACAAGAGCCGCCCGCTGGCGGCGTTGAACCGGCCAAGCACTTCAAGCTCGCGCTCACGCGACGCCGGTCCCCCCGCTTCGAATTTGGCAAGTGCGGCCTGCACGGCAGGCCAATCGACAAAACTTGATGACAGACGCGGACGCGTGATCTCCTGCGCGGCCTGGGCAAAGCCGGTGACCAGCGACAGCAGTCCTATGATCAGGCCAATTCTCAACGTCGATCCTCACGGCCAAAGGGCCGGATGATTAGAAATAACAGAATAACGGATGATTCGTGGCAGGCACCAGCGGCCGCTAGGAAGGCTGCCTGATTGATGGCCGCCTCGACAGGATTCGAACCTGCAACCCTCAGAGTCGAAGTCTGATGCTCTATCCAGTTGAGCTACGAGGCGAAATGACGCAATCAGGTGCTTACCGCGGCGGCCGCGGCGCACTCAAGGGGAAAACCAGCAATTCCTCGTCCTAAACGCCGCGCTTCTTGTCTGTGGCACGCATGCTCCTGCATTATTGCCATTGCCTGGGCATCGACGAGCGAAGGGAGTACGTCTCCATGCGGCCTGCAAATATCAATGAACCGGCCATACAATCGGCTATGCAATCGGCCAAGAAATCAGCCGTGTCGGCCTTCGCTCGCACCGGATTGCTTGCGGTCATGCTTGTGTTTTCGGGTTGCACCTTGTTCGGTGGCAAATCCGACGCGCCGCCGGTGGATCCCAACATTTTGCCGACCAACTACCGGGCAAATCTGCTCGACTTCTTGCAGAACCATTTGACCGACCCGAGCGGCGTGCGCGATGCCCATATCGCGGAGCCCAAGCTCCAGCCGATCGGCACTGAAAGTCGCTATGTCGTCTGCCTGCGGTACAATGCCAAGGACGGCTACGGTCAATACGTTGGGATCCGGGATCACATTGCCATCTATTTCGCAGGCAAACTGACCCAATTCGTACCCGCAACCGCCGAACAGTGCGCCAATGCGGCCTTTCAGCGGTTTCCCCAGCTTGAGGCGCTGAAAATGCCAGGCCGATAATCAAGTGGGTGAAGGGCAACCATTCGAGGAGACAACTATGCGCCGACATCGGGGATATGGGCAGGCCTTGGTGTATCAAGCCTTGGGGTATAAAGCCTTGGGGCATCAGGCCTTGGGTTGTCTCGCGTTGAGCGGGTCGGCGCTGCTATTTTGTGCCAGTGCACCGGCCCAGGCGCACCACGTCATGAACGGCCAGACGCCCTCGACCTTGCTCGAAGGATTTTTGTCCGGACTAGGTCATCTTGTCATCGGCATCGACCATCTCGCCTTTATCGTGGCGGTCGGGCTTGTGGCCGGCCTGGCGCGGCTGCAAGTGGCGGCACCGGCCATGTTCATTGCGGCCTCTGCCCTCGGGGTCGGTCTGCATGTTGGCAGAATCGACATACCCGCGCCCGCGGTCGAGTTGGTCGTGGCGGCATCGGTACTGCTCGCGGGCGCCCTCGTCGCGTTTGGCGCCGTAATGCGGCTCTCAGTCTGGCTTGCCGTGTTCAGCATTGCCGGCCTGTTTCACGGCTACGCTTACGGAGAATCGATTGTCGGCGCCGAACCCTCACCGCTCCCCGCTTATCTTGCCGGCATTGTCGTCGTGCAGGCTGCCCTTGCGAGCGCAATCGCGCTGCTCGCGCGCCGCAGCGGGGAGGGTGCGCTGCAGCACCCGCGCCTTGCCGGTGCCATGATCGTCGGCATTGGCCTTACGGTGTTATTTGGGCAAATCGTGCCGGCCTGACGGCGACGCACTATTGGCGCGCCCTATGGGAATCGAACCCATGTTTCCGCCGTGAAAGGGCGGCGTCCTAGACCGCTAGACGAAGGGCGCGTTGGTGGGCGGGGGGGACGTATAGAGAGCTTTGGCCAGAGCAGCAATCCTATACCGCACCACCAGGCGATGGGACCCGCAAATGTGGAGAGTAGATGCAACTCACCAATTGCCGGTATTTGGCATCGACGCCCATGGCTCCTTTGGCGGCAGCGGCTTGCCCTTTTGCAGGAGCTCAATCGAATGTTTGTCGGGCGAGCGTACAAACGCCATGTTGCCGTCGCGCGGCGGCCGGTTGATGGCAACCCCGGCCTTCAAAAGCTGCTCGCAGACCGCATAAATGTCGTCAACCTCGTAGGCGAGGTGGCCGAAATAGCGCGCTTCGCCGTAGTCTTCGCTATCCCAGTTGTAGGTGAGCTCGATGACCGGGGCATCCCGCCGGCCAGCCTTGACCGCGTTA
This sequence comes from uncultured Hyphomicrobiales bacterium, assembly GCA_964575715.1. Classification (GTDB taxonomy): domain Bacteria; phylum Pseudomonadota; class Alphaproteobacteria; order Rhizobiales; family Xanthobacteraceae; genus PNAI01. Next base: position 7,352 of record CAZNSG010000142.1, read on the forward strand.
GTCGCGGCAGCGGCATCCTCGGGCGCCGCCAGGAACACCAGCGTATAGCGGCCCTTCTCGTCCACCCGCCTGCGGACCTCCTGCAGGCCGAGCAGATTGCAATAAAACTGCAGCGCCGCATCGAGATTGCGTACGCGCAGCATGGTGTGCAGAAATCGCATGATGACCTCATGGTCTCGGCCCAGGAGATATCGGCCAACTCAAGGACCATACATGATCGCCACCGATCTGGAGACTGCCATCGCCCGTCTGCGGGACCTCGTGGAACTGGCTGACGTGGTGCTGCCCTTTACCGGGGCGGGTATATCTACCGAGTGTGGCATCCCCGATTTCCGCTCCCCCGGCGGCATCTGGACCAAGCTCATGCCGATCGAATTCGGCGACTTCCTCGCGAGCCAAGAAATGCGCGACGAAAGCTGGCGGCGGCGCTTTGCCATGGAGGAGCAGTTCGGCGGGGCCAAGCCGGGCAGGGGCCATCGGGCCCTTGCAAATCTCTACCGGGCCGGCAAGGTCAAGGCGGTGGTGACCCAGAACATCGATAACCTGCATCAAGTCTCAGGCGTTGCCGCCGCCGACGTCGTTGAATTGCACGGCAATACCACCCATGCCACCTGCCTTGACTGTGCCAAGCGCTACGAACTGTCCTGGGTTGCAGATTCCGGTGATGGCGGACAGGCATTCCATTTGAAGGCGGACAGTGATTCCGGTCGATCGCGGACAGCAATCCGGTGAAGG
>CAZNSG010000143.1:0-15586 GCA_964575715.1 uncultured Hyphomicrobiales bacterium
CTCAGTGTCCTTCACGCCCGAGCGCACGGAGATTGCTGATCCATCGCTCACGCTGGTTCGCACTAATGAGCGTGGGGAATGCGCCATCAGGTCCGCCCACGCCAGCTCCGAGCATTCCGATCAAGGTCGTCTTAACCGGCCCGATACCAGAAAAGCCGAGGATATTGCGCTTGAGACTCTTGAGGCTGTGTGCGCCGTAATACCAGCGATAAAATAGAGCGGGCATTCCCATGGTAACGACGATGCGCCCGGTTTTTCCCGTGAACTGATTGTAATGCATTCACGTGTGAACTCATCGATCACGTTGAGCATGCGGTACTTCTTCCCATTGTGGGTACGATCCTCAACGAAGTCGTATGACCAGACGTGGTTCGGGTACTCCGGCCGCAGACGAACGCACGATCCGTCATTGAGCCACAGACGCCCGCGTTTGGGTTGTTTTGCTGGGACCTTCAGCCCCTCACGTCGCCAGATCCGCTCGACACGTTTGACGTTCACCACCCAGCCGGTATTCCGCAACAGCGCCGTGACGCGGCGATAACCGTAGCGTCCGTACTGGATAGCAAGCGCGATAATGTCGGCGGTCAGCGCCGCCTCATCATCATCCGTCGTCTTCGAGATCTTGCGTTGCGTAGAGCGATGCTGGCCAAGAACACGGCAGGCAAATCGCTCGGAGATGCCGTGTTCAACAACCACATGCTCCACGCAAGCACGGCGACGCGCGGAGCTTAGAAGTTTCCCGAGGCAGCCTCTTTCAGGATCAGCTTCTCAAGCGTTAGATCTGAGACCGCACGCCGAAGCCGGGTGTTCTCAGCCTCCAGCTCCTTCAGCCGCTTCACCTGGTCGCCCTTGAGCCCACCGTATTCTGACCGCCACCGATAATATGTAACTTCCGTCACCCCTATCGATCGGATCGCCTCAGCCACCGACTGGCCTTGCGCACTCAACACCTCAACCTGTCGCAGCTTCGCGACAATCTCTTCCGCCTTGTGCTTCTTCCTCGGCATTCCTCAATCCTCTATCAGGCCATAAGCCATACTTCAGGGAGGACCACTTTTCAGGGGGTAAGCCATACTTCGGCAGAATTTTCTCGCTCCGGCGTCCAATGATCGAAGTTCCAAAGCCATGAGATTGCGACCTTCTCATTTAACACGGAGAAAATACTCGCCGCACAACCATCAGCCACAACCGCGCCCAAGGCCACCGGGAAAAATTCGAAAACATTAGATGGGCTATTGCCAATCGGGCCGCAGCTTGGGACAAGTCCAACACTAGAACAGGGTCTACCGATAATCTGGCGTCGTTTTTGCTCGGTCCGATCTGCTTTACAGGCCAAAATAGGCATGTATCACTCTACAAACGTGCGAGGGTCTCCTTGGTTCGGTCGTCGTTTGATATTGCGAGCAATCGGGCCGGCAAACTGACGATAGGTTGGAAATGAAGCCCTCCCCATTCCGGTACCACGCACCAAAGACCATCGATGAAGCCGTTGGCATTCTCGCTGAGGTAGCACCCCAGGACGGGCGCATCCTCGCCGGCGGCCAGAGCCTCGTGCCGATGATGGCTTTCCGGGTGGCGCGGCCGTCGCATCTCGTCGATATCAACGGGGTGGAAGCTCTCAAGCGGCTCGCGGTCGAAGGCGGCAAGCTGTGCATCGGCGCCGGTGTCCGGCACGCTGCCTTTCACAAGCCGGTGGTTGAGGGACCGCTCGGCAGGCTTCTGTCGGCGGTGGTGGACCATATTGCGCATTATCCGATCCGCACGCGCGGCACATTCTGCGGCAGCCTCGCCAATGCTGACCCTGCTTCGGAATGGTGCGCGGTCAGCGTCCTTCTCGGTGCGGAGATGGTGGCGAAAAGCGTTCGCGGTACGCGCAGCATTCCGGCGCGGGAGTTTTTTGCGGGCATCATGATGACGACACTAGCGGAGGACGAGATTCTGACCGAGGTGCGGTTGCCATTGCTGGCTGCCGACGTCCGCTTTGGCTTCTATGAGTTCAACCGCCGCGCAGGGGACTTTGCGATCGCCATGGCGCTTGCGACGTATCGCGTTCGGGATGGCCAAGTTTTCGAACCGCGACTTGCGATCGGCGGCGCGGAGCCGCATCCCAGGCGCATCGAGGCAGCCGAACGGGAGCTCGACGGCCGTCCGGCCAGCGCGGAGAGCTTCGCCGCGGCTGCCGAACGCGCAGCCGCCGCAGTCGATGCCATGGAAGACGCCACCACGAGCGCAGAGTACCGGCGCGATCTCGTCCGCACTGTGGCTCGTCGTGCATTGGAGCGATCCGTCATATGACCGAAAAGCACACGCGCGCTTGGGCGGCCAAAGACCGGACTTATGACCGATGATCGAGAAAGTCGAGATTACGCTCAACATCAATGGCCGTGACCACACGATTCGGGTCGAGCCGAGACGGACATTGGTCGACGCCATCCGCGACGATTGCGGACAGACCGGGACACATATCGGCTGCGAACACGGCATCTGCGGCGCCTGCACAATTATCCTGGACGATGATGCGGTGCGCTCCTGCCTGATGTTTGCGGTGCAGGCGCAGGGCAAGCGTATCCGCACCGTCGAGGGTTTGAACGATGGCGACAAGCTGCATCCGATGCAGAGCGCGTTCATGGCGCATCATGCCCTGCAATGCGGTTTCTGCACGCCTGGCTTTCTCATGCTGGCGATTTCTGCCTTGGAGCGCAATCCAGCGATTACGGACGAGGAAATTCTGGATGTGCTCTCGTCGAACCTCTGCCGTTGCACAGGCTACCAGAATATCGTCAAGGCCGTGCAGAGCGCCGCCGTCGAAGCGCGCGACTCTGGAGCGCGCTGACGGCAGACTCGGCGGCGCACTCCTGACATGCTTCCCGATTATCGCCGCCGCTGCCAACCTGAGGAATTCTCGTGCCGATCGATGTTCATGCCCATTACGTTCCCCCGCAGCTGATTGACTCAATCGAAAGGAAGGGCAGCGACATCGGCGTGCGGCTGGTATCATCGGGAGGCTCGACTTCGGCGTTGCATTTTGACTACGGGTTCAAGGTACGGCCGTTCTTTGCGCGGCTGGTCGAACCCGTGGCGCAGCGGTGCGCATGGCTCGATGAGCAAGGCATCGACCTGCAGATCGTCGGAACCTGGCCGGATATTTTCGGCTACGGTCTTGCCGCCGGTGCGTGCATCGCTTGGCACCGCATGTTGAATGATACACTTGCGGAATGGTGCGCCGACAATAGCGAGCGGTTCGCTTGGATCGGATCGGTTCCCTTGATTGACGCGGAATCCGCTGCGCAGGAAATGGAACGAGCCGTCGGGATCGGGGCATGCGGCGTGATCATTTCTTCCAATATCGAAAATACCAATCTCGGCGAACTCCCGCTCGACCCGTTTTGGCGCAGAGCTGAAGCGCTCGGCATGCCGGTGCTGATCCATCCCGTCCTGGTCGGGGCCGCGCCCCGGGCCGCAAAATTTGGCCTCGCGCAAGTCGTGCAATACACATTCGACACGACGCTTGGCGTGGGCTCGCTGATCATGTCTGGTGTGTTGGATCGTTTTCCTGGCCTGAAACTCGTACTGTCCCATGGCGGGGGCGCCTTTCCGTATCTTGTTGGCCGCTTCGACATCATGCACCGTCGCATGGACCGGGCGAGCCAGGGCGATGTCGCGGCAGAAATGCCGTCGGCCTACGCTTCGCGGATGTTCTATGACAGCATCGTGCATGCACCCAAGGCGCTCCGGTTTCTGATTGATCTGATGGGACTTGATAAGGTCGTGTTGGGGACCGACTATTCTTTCCCGCCGGCCGATATGGAACCACTCGCGTTGTTGCGTAAGGCCAGGTTGTCGGTGGCGGAAACCGAGGCCATCGTGGACGGGAATCCGCGCCGCATCTTCTCGCATCTGGGCTTATGACTCCATGAGCATCCATGCAAAATCCAGCGATAGCTGGGTCGGCCGCTCCATCCAGCGGGTCGAAGATCCGATTCTGGTGACCGGGCAGGGCCGGTTTACCTGCGATCTGCCGGCGGTGCTCTGGGTCCGCTTTGTCAGGAGCTCGGTCGCCTCAGGCCGGCTGGTGAAAATTACCGCACCGAAGAATGTGATGATGATCACCGCCGCCGATCTCGCCGGCATAAAGCCGATCCGTCCGATGTTGCACAAATTCAACTATGTGCCGATTAGCCAGCCGGTTCTGGCAACCGACGTGGTGCGCTTCGTTGGCGAGCCAGTTGCGGCGGTGGTCGCCTCGAGCAGGGAGGAGGCAGAGGATTTTGCCGATCTCGTCAAGGTCAGAATAGACGAGACACCAGCCGTCGTGGACGCACATGCGGCGCTGGTTGACGGCGCTCCGCGTGTACATGCCGAGGCGGCGGAAAATGTCGTCGTCGAAGGGCAGATGAAGACGGCCGGATTCGACGCGAAAAGCGCAGCCGCATACCGGCGCGTCAAGGTCGACATCCGCTCGCACCGGCAAAATGCGCTGCCGCTGGAGCCGCGTGCCGCGCATGCGCAATGGGACGGCAACGACGGAAGGGTGACACTCAACTGCACGACCCAGATGCCGCATGCCATGCGAACCATCATCTCAGACCTGATCGGCATGCATGAATCGGATTTGCGCGTCATCGCTCCCGACGTTGGCGGAGGATTCGGGCAAAAAATGTCGCTGGCACCGGAATTCGTGGTCGTGACATGGCTTGCGCGTAAGCTCAAGACGTCGGTTGCTTGGACCGAGGATCGGCGGGAAAATCTCGTCGCCTGCTTTCATAGCCGAGACCAGTCTATTTCGCTCGAAGGCACTTTTGATGAGCAGGGAAGGCTCGGCGCGTTGTCCGCCGAAATTGTCGCGAATGTCGGAGCCTATTCCTGCTATCCGACAACCTGCGGAGTCGAGCCTCTGATGGCCATGGCGGAAATGCCCGGACCCTACGACGTCCGCGAGTACTCCTGCCGCTCACGAGGTATCGTAACCCATACCTGCCCGATGGCCCCCTATCGCGGGGTCTCGCGTCCGGTCATCACCTTCACGATCGAGCGGCTGATGGACAAGGCGGCCGCGGCTTTTGGGCTCGATCCGATCGATATCCGGCGGCGAAATCTGATCAAGACGTTTCCTCACACATCCGCCACAGGTCTCGTGTTCGACGAGGCAACGTATGTCGAAACCATGGAAGCTGCGGTCGAGGCGGCCGACGTTCCGACCTTCCGCGCCCGCCAGGCGCAAGAGCGGGCAAAGGGCCGCTATCTGGGGCTAGGGTTGGCAACGTTCTCCGAGCGCACTGGCTATGGCACTCCGGCCTTTGCCGCCCGCGGAATGGAAGTGACGCCCGGCTGGGAAACCGTGGAACTCGCCATGGACCCGTCGGGCTTCATCGAAGCGCGGATCGGAGCGTCCCCGCATGGGCAAGGCCTTCGCACGACGCTGTCGCAGATCATCGCCGACGAACTCGGCACCTTGCCGGATCGCATCAAGATCGTTCATGGTGACACGGACCGTACGCCGTACGGCTGGGGAACGTTCGCCAGCCGCTCGCTGGTGATTGCCGGCGGCGCCACTCTGATGGCGGCCCGCAAGGTGCGCGCCAAGCTCACAAAGATGGCAGGTCTCCTGCTCGAAGCGTCCGCGGACGACATTTTGCTGGAACCCGACGTTGCACGCGTCGCAGGTACCGACCGCACGATCGCGATCGAGGCGCTGGCGCGGGCCGCCTATCACCAAGTCCATCGCTTCGGCGGCCAGATTACTCCGGGCATCAGCGAAAACGCTACCTATGATCCACCTGGAACGTTTTCCAATGCTTGCCATGTCGCCATGGTTGAGGTGGATGTGGAGACTGGGCGCGTCGTCATCGAAAAATATCTTGTGGCCGAAGACGCAGGACGCCTGATCAACCCGATGATCGTGGATGGACAGATTCATGGCGGTGTTGCCCAGGGCATTGGCAACGCTCTGCTCGAAGAAATCATATACGACGAGACCGGCAATATCCTCACCGCTACGCTGGCTGATTATATGCCGCCGACAGCGCGGGAAATTCCTCCGATCGAAATCCATCACCTGGAGACGTTGACCGAAGCGTCGATCACCAAGGCGAAGGGACTGGGCGAGGGCGGTGCGATCGGCGCTCCGGCTGCGGTCGTCAATGCCATCAACGACGCACTGTCGTCATTCGGTGTATCGATCGACGAGTTCCCGGCGACGCCACAGCGTATCCGTGCCGCGCTTCGCGCGGCTTCCTCTCGACCGAAGGTATAAAGTGGGCTTCGTCGGCCGTTCGGTTCCGCGCATTGAGGACCGACCTCTGGTCACAGGTCGGGGACGGTTTGCAGCCGATGTCGTCTTTCCTCATATGCTGCATATGCGGGTCGTGCGGTCGGCCTATGCGCATGGCCGGATCGTATCGATCGACAGCCGCGCGGCGCGGGCCTTGGCCGGCGTCGTGGCGGTTTGGACCTTCGACGATGTGGCCGATATCCCGCCGATCGATTTCCGGCTGACCCGGATTGAGGGATTGGCGCCCTATCGCCAGCCCATCCTGGCCCGTCAGCGTGTGCGCTATGTCGGTGAGCCGATTGCGGTGGTGTTCGCGACCGATGCGTATCTGGCGGAGGATGCCGCCGAACTCGTAACGATTGAGGTCGAAGAACTCCCCGTGGTTCTCGATGCAAGGAGCGCGCCCGGAGAGTTCGAGGATGGCCGATCGACCGAACCGACGACGCTGGAAAAGTCTTACGGCAATCTGGGGGCGGCGTTCCATGCTGCACATGCGGTCGTGGAATTAGACCTCGCGATCGGCCGACATTCCGGCGTTCCGATGGAAACGCGCGGCGCGATCGCGCGCTATGACGCGGCCAGCGACGTGCTGGAAATGCACGGGGCGGCTAAGGTGCCGCACTGGAATCGCGACCACATCGCCCGCATGCTCGGCCGCGACCCCTCGACGGTTCATCTTTACCAGGGCCATGTCGGCGGCGGCTTTGGCATCCGGGGCGAACTCTATCCCGAGGACGTTCTGGTTTGCGCGGCTGCGCTGCGGCTCGGTGTGCCGGTGAAATGGATCGAGGATCGACGCGAGCATCTGATCGCCGCCAACCATTCGCGCCAGCAGCATCACCATGTCCGGGCTGCGGTCGATGCCGAGGGCCGCATTCTCGGCATCGATGACGAATTTTTTCATGATCAGGGCGGCTATGTGCGGACCCACGCCGCCACCGTGCCCGACCTCACGGCGGCAATGTTGCCCGGCCCGTATCGCGTCCCGGCTTACCGAGCGCTTGGTCATGTCCGGCTGACGAATAAGACGCCCGGCGGCACATATCGTGCACCCGGGCGGTACGAGAGTACGTTTGTGCGCGAGCGGTTAATGGATGCGATCGCGGGACGCCTTGGGATCGATCGGATCGAAATCCGGCGCCGCAATCTCATCGCCAAGGAGGCAATGCCCTTTACTCGCCCGTTGGCGACGCTCGGCACCGAAGTTGTGCTCGATTCCGGCGACTATGCCGGTCTGCTCGACAAGGCGCTGGCCAAGGTCCAATGGAATGCACTGCAGGACGAGCTGCGGCGTCGCCGCTCCGCAGGCGAATGTGTTGGAGCGGGAGTAGCCATCTTTGTCGAGAAGAGTGGGCTCGGGCCGTTTGATGGCGTCCGGTTAAGCGTGGATACTGCCGGTCTCGTCGAGGTGGTCACAGGCGCCGCTTCGGTGGGCCAGGGAATCGAGACCGTGATAGCGCAAATCTGCGCTGACGCGCTCGGCGTCGACTATCGTCGTGTCCGGGTCATCCATGGGCGCACGGACCGGATCGCCTTCGGTCAGGGCGCCTTCGCGTCGCGGGTCACAGTGATGACCGGCGAGGCGACTCGCCTTGCCGCCGTCGAATTGCGCAAAAAGGCGATCGAGCTTGCTTCGGAACTGCTTCAGCAATCTCCAGACACGCTCGACGTTGTCGATGGTAAGGTCATGCGCAAGGGTGCCGCTGTCGGACCATCGATGACACTGGGAGAGATTGCGAAGGCTTTGGAGCCGGCCTCAAAATTGCGTGGCGACCGCCCTCCTGGTCTCACGGCCGATGGCTGGTTCTACTCCGATCACATGAACTATCCCTATGGCGTGCATATTGCCGTTGCGCGCGTGGATCGCCACACCGGAGGCACAACGATCGAACGCTATCTCATTGCCTATGACATCGGCCGGGCGGTCAATCCCATGCTGGTCGAGGGCCAGATCGCCGGCGGATTCGCCCAGGGTCTTGGCGGCGCATTGCTCGAGGAGTTTCTGTACGATGATCGCGGCGAACCTCTGTCGGTCAGTTTCGCCGACTATCTCATGCCGACCGCACGTGAAGTGCCAACTCTTGACATCATTATTACCGAGGACGCACCAAGTCCGCTCAACCCACTTGGATTGAAGGGGGCGGGCGAGGGAGGCGCGAACGCAGTGGGTGCGGCAATCGCTACCGCGATCGATGACGCGATCGGAATTCCGGGTGCGATCACGCGGCTGCCGGTAACGCCGCAGCGGCTCCGAGAGATTCTCAGGCGATCCGAACGCTGACGCCGGTCTGCGCAATCATACCGAGAGCAGGCTGCGCTGCGCTGCGACGTCCTTGGCGAGATCTGCCATGCGACCTTCCCACTGCATCTGTCCCTTCTCAAGAACATAGACCCGGTCCGAGACAAACTCGGCGAAGTGAATATTCTGCTCGGACAGGAGCACCGAGAGGCCCTCCTTCTTGAGTTCGACGATGGTATTGGCCATCTGCTCGACGATCACGGGTGCCACACCTTCGGAGGGTTCGTCGAGCGCGACAAGCAGGGGATTGCCCATAAGCGTGCGGGCGACGGTCAGCATCTGCTGTTCGCCACCGCTCAAATGCGCGCCACGTCGGTCGGTAATGCGGCTGAGATTTGAAAAAATCGAGAATAGCTTTTCTGGTGTCCACGACGGCGCGGGCTTACCGTCAGGAAATCGTCGGGTCGGTTGGCGGCCGATATCGAGGTTCTCCAGCACCGTCAGATCGGAAAAAATACGACGATCTTCGGGTACGAAGCCGAGGCCGCGGCGCGCAATCTCGAATGGTCTGAGCTTCGAGATGTCCTCCCCGCAGAATCGAACAGTGCCGCTGCACCTTGCGATCAGCGCCATCAACGCCTTTATGGTCGTCGACTTACCTGCGCCGTTCCGGCCCATCAGGGCGACCACCTCGCCGCGGCCGACATGAAATGATAAATCAAACAGAATGTGCGCGGCGCCATACCACGCGTTGAGTCCCTTAACCTCGAGCATCGGAGCACTCATGATGCCGCCTCGGCCCGCACAGAATGGGTCTTGCCCGTCCCAAGGTAGACCTGTTGGACTTCGGGGTTGTCTCGGATGGCCTCGGCATTGCCGTTCGCGATCAGCACGCCGCGGGCCAGCACGATGATGCGGTCGGCATATGCGAACACGACATCCATCGAGTGCTCGGTAAACAGCACGGAGATCTTGCGTTCGATCACCAGTTTCTTGACCAGGGCGATGAGGGCATTACGTTCGCCCGGCGCCATCCCGGCTGTCGGTTCGTCCATCAGAAGCAGGCGCGGGTCATTGGCCAGCGCAATCGCAAGCTCGACGCATTTGACGTCGCCGTAGGCGAGCTCCTTGCAGGGACGGTCAGCCGCTTCCGCCATCCTCACCTGGCTCAACAACTCGATGGCGCGGTCGCGATGGCGCCGCGCGAACGGTGTGCCAAAGCGAAAGGTCTCGCGGTTGTGGCTAACCAGCGCGAGCTGGACATTCTCGGCCACGGTCATCGAGCCGAATGTGGCGGCAACCTGAAAGGTGCGACCCACGCCGAGGCGCCAGATCTCGCGAGGCTTCAGGCCGACGATGCTGCGATCGGCGAAGCGGATATCGCCATCGTCAGGCATGAGCTGACCATTTATCATGTTGAAGCAGGTTGATTTGCCGGCGCCGTTGGGACCGATCAGCGCGAGGAATTCTCCCTCTCCGACATTGAAGCTCACGCCGTCCACGGCGCGGACACCGCCGAACGCTTTGCGCAGCGAGCGAACCGAAAGCACGGTCACCGCGGCACCTTTTCGGTGCGCAGGTTATCGAAGAATCTGGCGATTGTGCCGACGATCCCGGCAGGGAACACGAGCACAAGCAGCAGGATGATCGCGCCGAGCAGAGCGCGCCAGAATTCGGTCTGCCGCATGATCGTGTCCTGCAGGACGGCAAAGACCGAGGCCCCGACCACGGGGCCGGTCAGCGTCTGGATGCCTCCCAACAGCACCATCACGAGACCGTCCACGGAACGGCCGACCGCGATGGTTTCCGGAGAGATCGATCCCTTGGCGAAGGCGAAGAGCGCTCCGCCGAGGCCGCAAACCACGCCAGCTATCGCGAATGCGATCCAATGCACGCGTTTGACGTCGATCCCGATGGTTTCGGCGCGCAGGGGAGAATCGCGCCCGGCCCGCATCGCATATCCGAATGGAGTGAACAGGATGTGGCGCAGCAGCAGTATCCCGCCGGCGGTTAGCGCAAGGGTCAGCAGGTAATAACTCCAGCGCGCATCGAAAGGCGCCGTCGGCCAGATCCCAAGCACGCCGTTGGAGCCGCCGGTTAGCTCTTCCCATTGGAACACGATCGCCCAGACAATCTGGGCGAAGGCCAGTGTCAGCATCGCAAGATAGACGCCCGACAGCCGCACGGCGAACCACCCGAACAGCAGTGCGCCCGCCCCAGCGGCGAGCGGCGCTAGAAGCAACGCAAGGGGCATGGAGAACGCGAAAAATTTTACCAGGAGCGCTGCACCATACGCGCCTAGGCCGAAATATGCGGCATGTCCGAACGAATGCATGCCGCCCGGCCCCATGATGAAATGCAAGCTGGTCGCAAACAGCACAGCGATCAGGACATCGATTGCTAGAACCAGAGCATAGGGAGACGAGCGCTCCAGCAACGGCAGAAACATGAGAGCAAGCAAGACGCCGACGCCGATCAGCTTGAGCGAGGGCGCTGCGCGGCGAAGCGGTTCCTCGTCGGCCGCGGAATTGCGCACTGCGATCTGCGGCCGCCCGAGCAGCCCGTATGGCCGGGCGATCAAAACCGCCGCCATGACCAGAAATTCCGCGACCAGAGTGAGCTTGGAGAAGTTGATCGAATACCCGCCAATGTCCACGACGCCGATTCCGATGCACAGCGCCTTGATCTGGGCTATGATCACGGCAGCGAGATAGGCTCCGGTGATCGAGCCCATGCCGCCTACGACGACAACAACAAATGCGTCGCCAAGCACGATCAGGTCCATGTTCAAATTGGCAGGCTCACGTGCGAGCTGAAGGGCGCCACCCAGACCGGCAAGAAATGCGCCGCAGGCGAACACTGCCGTGAACAACAAGGCCTGATTGACGCCAAGGGCGCCGACCATCTCGCGGTCCTGCGTTGCCGCGCGAACCAGCCGTCCAAAGCGTGTCTTCGCCAGTAGCAGATGCAAGCCAATGAGAACGAGCGGGCCTGCAATGATGAGGAACAGATCGTAGCTCGGGAAGCGGCGGCTGAGGATTTCTATCGAACCGCCTAGACCGGGCGCACGCGGCCCAAACAGGTCCTCGTTGCCCCAAACCCAGAGAGTGGCATCGTTGATCACGAGCAGGACGGCGAATGTGGCGAGTAACTGAAACAGTTCGGGTGCCTGATAGATGCGCCGCAACAATGCGATTTCGATCAGTGTGCCGATCGCCGCAACAAGGAGCGGGGCGAGCACCAAGCTGCCCCAAAAACCGAGACCGCCGCCAAACTTGGTTGCGATGCTGTAGGCAATATAGATGCCCAGCATGTAGAGCGAGCCGTGGGCAATATTGACGATGCGGGTCACGCCAAATATTAGCGACAGGCCGGCCCCGACAAAAAACAGACCGGAAGCCGTCGCGAGGCCGTTGATTGCCTGGAAGAGCAGGGCGTCGAGGCTCATCGACGGATCACTTCTCTCCGCGTCGAGGTGCGACAGATTGCCACTGCGACGGGTAGGCTGATTGAGCGTGCGGCCATGCTCCCTCGATCGGCCTGAACTTGGCGTCGGCACATACTGGTCGCCCGCACTGGTAGTTCAGAGAGAGTGACGAACGTACTCGCGGAGCGTCAATCAGCCGCTGGCCGAAGTTTTTTCACTTCGGCATCCGAGGGCAGAACGCTTGCGCCATCGACGTATTTGAATTCCGCCATCGTGCCCTTGCCATTCTTCAGTGCGATCTTGCCGACATAGGTGCCGACCGTCGCTTGATGGTCGCTGGCGCGGAACTCAAATGTTCCGAACGGCCCGCCTTCGACCTTGAGCCCGCGGAACGCCACGATCAGCTTCTCGGTATCGGTCGAGCCGGCTTTGGCGATGCCGGCAGCGAGTGACTTCATCGTGTCGTAGCCGACAACGGAACCAAGGCGCGGATAGTCCTTCCAACGCGCCTGATATGCGGCGACGAACCTATTGTGCGCCGGCGTTTTGATCTCATCCCACGGATAGCCGGTGACGATCCAACCGACCGGGGCTTCGTCCTTGAGCGGATCGAGATATTCAGGCTCGCCCGAGAGCAGACTGACCACTGTGCGATTCTTGAATACGCCACGCGTGGTCCCTTCACGCACAAAGCGTGCGAGATCGGCTCCGAACAGCACATTGAAGATGGCATCTGGCTTCGCATCGTCGATCGCCTGCGCGACCGCGCCAGCTTCGACCTTGCCCAGCGGCGGGGCCTGCTCGGTCACAAACTCGACGTCGGGTTGCGCCTTCTTCATCATTTCCTTGAAGTTGGCGGCGGCCGATTGGCCGTATTCGAAGTTCGGATAGACCAGCGCCCAGCGCTTCTTCTTGGCGGCCACCGCTGCAGGTATCAGCATCGCCACCTGCATGTAGGTCGAAGCGCGCAGGCGGAAGGTGTAGCGGTTACCATTCTGCCAGGTGATCTTGTCGGTCAGCGGCTCGGCCGCTAGGAAGAATACTTTCTTCTTTCCGGCAAACTCGGTGACCGCAAGCCCGATGTGCGATAGGAACGTTCCGGCGATGATGTTAACGCCCTCGCGGGTGACCAGCTCCTCGGCGACGCGAACCGCATCGCCGGGGTTGGCGCCGTCGTCGCGGGAGATTACTTCGAGCTTCTTGCCCAGCACACCTCCCTTGGCATTGATCTCTTCGATCGCGAGTTCCCATCCCTTCTTGTAGGGATCGAGGAAGGCTGGCTGCGCCTTGTAGCTGTTGAGCTCACCGATCTTGATGGTGTTTTGTGCGGAAGCCGGTGTTCCGAGATAAACGACCGCTGCGCTTGCCGCAGCCAGCCGCAACAGGTGGAATCTCGTGATCATGATCTTGCTCCATATGGTGGGTGCGATGCGAAATAGATCGTGCGGACGTGACCAAATTCTATTTCTGGCCGGCAACCCAACCCAAAGGTCATCCGCCCGGCGTGAGAAATCCTCTGCCGTTCAACCGGCATCGAAAGAGATCATCCGCCATTAACATTGTATGCAAATAGTCGGCTCCACCCGGAAGCTTGTCAAGGTCACCTGGTGGTCATTTGATGACGCATGAGCGCGCAGTCGTATTGCTGCGGCGAAGTGTGCGCGTCTACGGCTGCAAGTTTTTTGTTTTCCACGCCACGACGGAACGCTATGCTCCATGATCGAAGCACAGGGGTCAGCAGATGTCAGGTTCTAAGTCGAGGGTGAATGCAACGACTGGAAAACTGCCGCGTGGGCAACGGTTCGCTCCAACGCGCCGTGCCATTCTCAGGGCCGGCGGCGCCGCCGCGGCAACGGCTGTCGTCATGCCTGTCATCGGACATTTCAGCTCAGTCTATTCTGCCTGGCCCGATCGTCCGGTAAAGCTCCTCGTCCCGTTCGGTCCTGGCGGCCCGGTGGACGTGATTGCGCGCCTCCTGATGCCTGCCCTCACCGACGCGCTGGGGACCTCGGTGTTTGTGGAGAACAGGGCCGGCGCCGCAGGGAACATCGGTGTCGGTATGGCGGCGCGTGCCGAGCCTGACGGGTACACGGTGCTGGTAACGTCCAACACCCTCGTCATCAATCCCTTGCTTTACGCCAACATCCCTTATGACCCGGTCAAGGATTTCCTGCCGCTTGTCGATATGGCCGGCTCGCCAACGGCTTTCGCCGTCCAACCGAAGCTCGGAGTCAAGACCCTGGCAGAGTTCGTGGCGTTGGCGAAGCAACGTGTGGGCAAATTGAATTACGCGAGTTCCGGAGTTGCCACGCCGGCTCACCTGGCTGGCGAATTTTTCAAGGCTCGATCCGGCATCGAGATGACCCACATCCCCTACAACGGCGGCGGCCCGGCCGTGCAGGGATTGCTGACCGGTGCGGTGGAAATGGTATCGACGGCGCTGCCGGGGGTGCATCCGCATATCATTTCCGGGACGCTCAACGGCATTGCCGTGACGGGTGAAAAGCGCTGGTTCGACTTGCCTGACATTCCGACCATGGTTGAGGCAGGCTATCCCGGCTTCGTGTTGGACACCTTTACGATGATGTTGCTTCCGGCCAAGACGCCGCAGGAGATCGCTGACCGCCTGACGAAGGAAACGCTTGCCATTCTCAGTCGCCCGGAATTCCGGGCGCGAATCCGCACGGTCGGATTTGAAGTTTCAGCGGGTGGTCCCGATGCGCTGAGGGCCCGCATTGCGCGTGAGTTGCCGCTTTGGGGCGAAGTGGTGAGACAGGCCGGCATCAAGCCGCAGCAGTAATAGCCGAGTCGTCGTTTGGGAGTGTTATTGGGACGAGAGATTGATCGATGAAGCACTCATCGATACAGGCTCCCGCCGTACAATATTCCTCGCGGGGCAGCCTAACCGTTCAGTCCGCGATATCGCAATTTACGCACCGCGGTTTACTTGCGGTCGCGAGCACGATCCATCAATGATTTTTCCTGGCCGCCGTCGATCTCGATCTGGGTGCCATTGACCATGTGCATCAACGGCGAGGCGAGCATCGCGACGAGGTTTGCGACCTCCTCTACCTCGGCGATGCGGCCCATCGGGATCGAGGCTGGCGCGAGCTTGTCAGCTTCCTCGTAGGGCAGCTTCATGTCGCGCGACATGGCGGCGACGAGGCCGGCCCAGCGCTCTGTGCGCACCGGCCCGGGATTGACGGCGCAGAAGCTGATATTGTGCTTGCCGTACTGGCCGGCGAGCGACAATGTCAGATTCTGTCCCGCGGCGTTGGCAGCGCCCGGACAGATTTCCCAGTACGAGGGCTTGACGCCATCGTTGCCGATCAGGTTGACCACGCGTCCGCCGCCCTGCTTGACCATGATCGGCAGCACGTACCGCAGGCAGCGCACATAGCCCATGAACTTGAGCTGTAGCGACTGCGCCCAATCGGCTTCGGACAGATGTTCGATGACGCCGCCGGGCGAGGAGCCGGCGTTGTTGACCATGATATCGACCCGGCCGAGCGCTGAGTGTCCCTGCTCGACAAAGTTCCGGGCGTCGACATCCACGGTGAGATCGGCGGCAATGGCGACGATCTTGCGATTGGTCGCGCGCGCGATCTCGGCCGCGGCGGCTTCCAGCGGCTCCTTGCGGCGCGCGCAG
>CAZNSG010000144.1:0-2335 GCA_964575715.1 uncultured Hyphomicrobiales bacterium
GAGCCTACTCCGCCGAAGCAGCCGCTTCGGCTGCGAAGGCTGGAAGCCCGCTCCCGCCTTCGCGAAGCCCGCTTCGGCGGGCGAAGCAAGGTCGGCGGGCGAAGGAAGGTCGGAAAAGCATGTCCTCGGGCTTGACCCGAGAGATCACGCTCGAACAAAAAGCTAACGGCGGTGTCAGCCGCCACGGATCAACTCGGCGCCCGAGGCGCTGGCGCCGGGCGCGATGAACACGGCGGAAGCGCCGATCAGGAAAGAGCGCGCATGCGCATGGTGCGATATTTAATTCTGCTAACAGTCGGAGTCATGTTCTCGATCTCGTCGGCAGCCGCGGCCGAACTGGTGATGTTTCGGCAGATTGGTTGTCCGGGATGCGCGCAATGGGATCGCGAAATCAGCCCGATTTACGGCAAGACCGACATCGGCCAGCGCGCGCCGCTCAAGATGACGGACCTCCATCGCGACCGCGTTAATTTCACACTCCAAAGTACAGTCATTTACACGCCAACATTCGTGCTGGTCGATAAGGGCCGCGAGGTCGGACGGATCGAGGGCTATGCTGGCGATCACTTTTTCTGGGGTCAGCTGGAGAGTTTGCTGGAGCGATTGCCCCCAGGATCTGCCAGTGGACTGTCTGTCACGCCATTAGTTCATTGAACCAAGCGAGTTTGTCGCATGAGCCCGCAAGCCCTGACCAAGATTAGCGAGCGCGATATCGAAATGATGATCGCCAACGCCCAGCAGGCGAGCGAATTCCTCAAAGCGTTGTCGCACGAAGCGCGTCTGGTCATACTTTGCCTGCTGGTCGAAGGAGAGAAGTCGGTCACCGAGATCGAGCAAATGCTCAGTCTTCGCCAGCCCGCGGTATCGCAACAGCTGGCGCGCCTGCGCATGGATAATCTCGTCGAGACGCGGCGCGACGGGAAAAATATTTATTATTCACTGGCGCGTCCAGAAGTGCGTGAAATCATCGGCGCCCTGCACGCGGCATTTTGCCGTCAGAAATGATTGAAATGATGCCGCGCCTATTCACGATGCTAGCTCGCCAGCCGGTTTTCAGCGCCAATTAGGGGCGGTGTGATGCCGGACCTGCCGCCCTTTGTCATTCGCAGCTTGCTTGGATTCGTGCTGGGGATTGCCCTTGGTTTTGCCGCGCGGCGCGGCCGCTTCTGTACCTTGGGCGCCATCGAGGATACTGTCTATGGACAAGACACCCGACGGCTGCGCGCATGGTTTCTCGCCATCGCGATCGCAATTGCCGGTGTGCACGCACTCGAAGCATACGCCAATCTTGATCTTTCGCGCTCGATCTATACCGGCCGCAGTATCGGGTGGGGCGGCGCGATCATCGGCGGATTGTTATTCGGACTCGGCATGTCGATGGTCGGCACCTGCGGCTTTGGCACCCTGCTGCGGCTTGGCGGCGGCGATCTGAAATCGCTCCTGACGTTCCTGGTCGTGGCATCCACCGCGATGATGACCTGGCGCGGTGTCACGGGCCTGGCGCGCAGCCAGCTGATCGATCCCTTGTCTGTCACCGTGACAGGGGCCGCCTCGCAACGGCTTCCCGATCTGCTCGGTCTTGGCGGCGCGAGCGGTAAAATATTTCCCTTCGCAATCGCAGCCGCGATCGGCTTGGCAGCCTGCGCGCACGCCGGGTTTCTGCGCTCCAGCGGGTCGATTGCGACCGGTATCGCCGTCGGGATTATTGTCGTGCTGGGCTGGTGGGCGACCGGCATTGCCGGCTTCGATCCGTTCGACGTGCGGCGCGTGGAATCCTTCAGTTTCGTGGGTCCGTTGGGAGAAACTCTTTTTTACTTGATGTTTTCCTCCGGACTGCAACCGGATTTTCCCGTAGGCGCGGTGTTCGGCGTTACGCTCGGGGCGTTTTTGGCGGCGAAGACCGCCGGCCATTTCCGCTGGGAGGCGCCCGACGACGCCCGCGAAATGAAACGCCATCTGCTCGGAGCTTTTCTCATGGGAAGCGGCGGCATCGCCGCGCTCGGCTGCACCGTCGGTCAAGGAATAACCGGAATTTCCACATTGTCGATTGGCTCGTTCGTCGCGCTGGCCGCGATCTTTGTCGGAGCGCGGTTTGGTTTGTACCTGCTGGTCGAGAGGTGTGCAGCTTTAACGGACGACAACACATCAAAAAGAAAGAGCCCCGGCGATAAGGCCGGGACTCCATGACAAAGCAAAGCAAGACCGTATGTCCTTCCTTTGATGAGGCGACTCACCCTCGATGCGGTTGCGAGGGTTACCCGGATGGACCGGGCAGAGCCTCAACGCAAGGAGGGCGAGTCGTGACCGATCATAGCGAAGCTTTTGTAGGCTTTGA
>CAZNSG010000145.1:0-1706 GCA_964575715.1 uncultured Hyphomicrobiales bacterium
CTCGCCGATCAAATCCCCATAGCGTACGCCGCACCGCTCCCGTGCCCAGTCCCGCGGTTTCCTCCCTTGGAGGTTTTCCGACGCCGGCCGCAGCTGCACGCCGCAATGTTCGATCGCGGCCGGCATCCGAAAACCTTCACAATACCAACCAAAATGCACCGCAGCAAATCAGCAGCATTATTCAATCACCTCGTCGGCTCCGCCTTGATCGCAGCCGGGGAGTTCTTCGTATTTCAGAGATGGTGATGATGAAACTATTGTGTCATTCGCGCGTACGTAAAAAAAGCTGCGCGGTCGCCGTTAGGCAAACCGCGCAGCGATATCGCTTGGCGTTCGCGTTAATTAGCCGCGAAGCAATAGATCAATCCCTCGCCGCCCGTGGGCCGCAACTGCTCAAGCCCGCAGCCGCGCGTACCGTGCGAAGAGTTCCACGACTTCATGTGGCGAGTGTCCTTCAGGCCGATCAGGTCGTGATGGCCGACAATGGCCGAACCTTCGCCGCTCTTCGTCCAGTTACCGCAGGTTGTGTCACCGCCGGCCGTCGAAAACATCCCCTGCGGATCCGAGCCGGTCAGGATGTCATGTTGATTCGGCGTGTCGCCGCGGCCGTTGACCACCGTGCCCTTCTCGGTGAGCGCATTCTGCTTGTTGAGCTTGCTGGCCGAAGAGTACAGATCGTTTACGTTGTTCGCGATCACGACACCCTTGGCGTTCTGCCATGGACCCTTGCCGATGCGGTCGCGCGCATTAACGCCGGCGTCTCCGCCCGGCGCGGTCGTGCTCAGATAGGCTTTCCAATTGGTGGCTCGTGCGCCCACGGACTTTGCCAGCGCGGCGCAATGCGCATCGGCGCCTTCCAGTCCGCCGAAGTCGGCGCCCTTGCCCGGATTGGAGCTAGTGACGAAAAACGTCATGTTCGGTGCCTGCTGAGCTTCGACCACCCCAGCAACTCCGAGGACGGCCACGGCCGCAGCTGCAAGCAACGAAATTCCAAGCTTCTTATTCATGAGATCTCCCTGAAGTTCAGTTTTTGGATGGAATGCTGGTAATAACACCGGAAACGCCCCGTTATTCGGCCGCTGGTATATAGATCAGGCCGCTGCCAGTATAGGCCACAACGCAAAGCGGCGAAACGGCGGTCTGGATCGCGCGCAATGAATAAATCGTGACCTGTGTGTACCGAAAACCTAAACCCGTACGTACTGATGGTGAAGTCCGCCGAGGACGGGCGTCGATATGATGCTGCCAACGCGCTGAATTGAGAGATGCATCCACATGTCGCGCCAGTCGAGGAGATGATTGAGTAGCGTTCTACTGTTTGTTGCAATGCAAATTGAGAGCCACGGCGAGGACCGCTTCGGGTCAATATGGACGTTTTTGGCATGTCCGCACCACTTCCGCTTTCCGCCCAATAACGACCGCACAGCGGACGGGAACGCTATTCATTTTAATCCTTTGTCTTCAATTGCGCTTCGTTCGCAGCAATGAACGCGCGAATGTCGGCCGACATGCCCAACAGCTTCAGCCACTGTTCTTTATACAAGGTCACGGGAAAGCGCCCCATACCGTAGATCGAGACCGCTCCCTTTTCGCTTACCTTCATGCGTATACCGGAAGACGCCCCCTTTTTGAGTGCCGCGTTTTCGTTGCGGAGGCGCTCGAGTTCAGCTTTCAGCTCTTCGTCGGACATGGCTTTTCCTAGTTTG
>CAZNSG010000146.1:0-5086 GCA_964575715.1 uncultured Hyphomicrobiales bacterium
TCGTGCAGCGGCGCCGCGTCGCGGCACCATTCGACCAGCCGGTCGGTCGCGCCGGCCATGGCGGAGACCACGACGGCGACCTCATGGCCGGCGTCGCTCTCGCGCTTGACGTGGCGCGCCACGTTGCGGATGCGGTCGACATCGGCGACCGACGTTCCGCCGAACTTCATCACCAGCCGGGCCATGACGCGCAACGCACCCCAAAGGAACGGAAAAGGCCGCGCGGCGGGTTAGCCAAGCGCCGGCCCAAAATCGCGGCTATACATACCGGCCGGGTCCGCAGGCCGCAACCGGCGGGGCCGGTTAACCCTGCAAAGGCAGACAATGGCTCGAAAGCCGCAGCGCCGGACCACTGTCGACGACGCCGAGGTCGAGCGGTTCTCCGCTCTGGCCGCGGACTGGTGGAATCCGCGCGGCAAGATGGCGCCGCTGCACAAGTTCAATCCGCTGCGGCTGGAGTATATCCGCGACCGGGCGGTGGAACGCTTCGGCCGCGACGGCAAGCGGCTCGACTGCCTCAAGGGCCTGCGCATCCTCGACATCGGCTGCGGCGGCGGAATCCTGTCCGAACCGCTGGCGCGGCTGGGCGCCGCGGTGGTGGGGGCCGATCCATCCGCGGCCAATATCGCGGCGGCTAGGCAGCACGCGGACGAGATGGGTGTGGCCATCGACTACCGCACCGGCACCGCCGAAGCGCTCTCTGACGCCGGCGAGCGCTTCGATCTGGTGCTCGCCATGGAGGTGGTCGAGCATGTCGCCGACGTGACGTTGTTCGTCAGCCGTTGCGCCGAAATGGTCAAGCCCGGCGGCTTGATGATTGTCGGCACCATCAATCGCACGCTCAAGAGCTTCGCATTGGCGATTGTCGGCGCCGAATATATTTTGCGCTGGCTGCCGCGCGGCACGCATTCGTGGGACAAGTTCGTCACGCCGAACGAACTTGAAATCGCATTGGAGCAGGGCGGTCTGCGCGTGATCGGCGAGGCCGGCGTGATCTACAACATCTTCGCCGATCGCTGGCAGCGTTCCGGCGACACCGATGTGAACTACATGCTGGCGGCGGAGAAGCTGTGAATGCAAAATCCTCTTTATTGTCATTCCGGCCGAGTGACCCCGGACTTGATCCGGGGGAACGAGAGCTGGAATCCATATCCCCAGCGGGTGTTAATCAATTATGGGATCGTGGTTATGGATTCCGGACTCGCGAGCTTCGCTCGCGCTCCGGAATGACAGGAAGGTATTTTAGGTGATCGCCGCAAGCTGGCTGTGGGTGGTGTTCACGCTGCTGGCCGCCGCGGGACAGACCGTGCGCAATGCCATGCAGCGCGAACTGACCGCGACGCTCGGCACCGTGGGCGCCACGCACGTGCGCTTTCTGTTCGGATTTCCGTTTGCGATCGTTTTTCTGGCGGGCGTGATGTGCGTGAGCAGCCACGCGCTGCCGCAGCCTGGCGCGATATTCTGGCCCTGGGTGCTCCTCGGCGCATTCGCGCAGATCCTCGCCACCGCATTGATGCTGGCCGCCATGAACGAGCGCTCCTTCGTGGTCACCATCGCCTATATCAAGACCGAGGCGGTGCAGGCCGCGGTCTTCGGGCTCATCTTTCTGGGCGATGCGGTCACGCTGCCCATGGTCATTGCCATCGTCGTGGCGACCACAGGCGTCGTGCTCATGTCGTTCAGGCGCGGCGCGCCGGTCGCGGGCGGTCTTCGGCCGACGCTGTTGGGGCTCGCCGCCGGCGCCATGTTCGCGCTCTCGGCCACCGGCTATCGCGGCGCCATCCTCTCGCTCGGGCATTCGAGCTTTGTGCTGGCGGCGACCTACACGCTGACTGTCGGCCTCCTACTGCAGGCAGCCCTGCTCACGCTTTATCTGGCGCTGCGGCAGCGCGCCGTGCTGACAGCCATCGCGCGGGCATGGCGGCCCTCGCTGTTCGCGGGTTTCATGGGCGCCACCGCGTCGCAGTTCTGGTTTCTGGCGTTTGCGCTCACCAGCGTTGCCAATGTGCGCACCCTGGCGCTGGTCGAGGTGCTGTTCGCGCAGGCGATTTCATATTTCATTTTCAAGCAGGCGACCACCAAGCGCGAAGCGCTCGGCATGGCGCTGATCGTCGCCGGCGTCGCCCTGCTGATTTCGGTGGCGTGAGCGAGAAGCATGTCCTGACGCGGTGTGGCGCCGTCCGGCCGCCGGCGGATGTCTGGGGGAAGAGCGGAAAACATATGCTCGCTGCGAGGTTTACGCATTTTGACCCGTCTCGGCCATGCCCTGCTCGGAATTTCTGCAACGCAAACTGAGCATTGCGACCCCGTTTCGCTGGTCGCAATTTTCTGTTTTGATGACCTGAGTTGAAAGCCACGATTGGCGCGGTCCTGTGCCTGGGGAAGGCTGATGAAACGGCGCGCTGGAACCGGCCGTAACGCGGCCAAAAAGCTAGCCCACAAGAGCGCAACGCCTCGCCGACTGCCCAAAGCAGGGCATGGCTCCGCTTCCTCTGCCGTCGAACTCCAAGAGCGAGTTGGCGATCTCACCCGCCAACTGATTGAGGCGCGTGAGCAGCAGACGGCGACCTCCGAGGTGCTGCGCGTCATTTCGAGCTCGCCCGGTGAGCTGGAGCCGGTGTTCCAGTCCATGTTGGAAAATGCCACGCGCCTTTGCGAAGCCAAGTTCGGGACGCTGTTCCGCTATGATGGAACATTAGCCCGACGCGCCGCCAGCACCGGCACCCCTGCCACATTGGTGGAATTCCAAGAGCGCCGAGGACCATTCAAGCCGCCTCCTGACGGCAACTTCGCGCGGTGCCTGAGGATTAAAGAGGTGGTTCACTCTACCGACGAGTTGGCGGAATCCAATCCAAGCATGGCTGCGGTGCACGGCGGCGCGCGATCGACCATGCATGTCCCGATGCTCAAGGACAATGAACCGATCGGCACTATTGTCATCTACCGCCAGGAGGTCCGCCCCTTCACCGACAAGCAGATCGAGCTGGTGACCAACTTCGCCGCCCAGGCCGTCATCGCCATCGAGAACACGCGCCTGCTCAACGAGCTGCGGCAACGCACCGGCGATCTGAGCGAAGCACTGGAGCAGCAGACCGCGACTTCGGAAGTGCTCAAGGTCATCTCAAGCTCGCCCGGCGAGCTGGAGCCGGTGTTCAAGGCCATGCTGGAAAACGCCACCCGCATCTGCGAGGCCAAATTCGCGGTAATGTTCGGAATCGATGGCAGCGCGGTTCGCACTGTCGCTTCTCTCGGTGTTCCAAGCGCGCTCGCTGAGTTGATAAAGGCCGGGCCGTATCTTCCAGACCAACGAACGGGCGTCGGGCTGCTCATCAAGACCAAGTCCCGCCAACCAATCCAGGTTGCCGATCTCAAAGCGGAAGCGGCTTATGCCGATCGTAATCCGCTGGTGGTCGCGGGCGTCGAGCTCGGTGGTATCCGAACGGTAATTTCCATCCCGATGTTCAAGGAAAATGAGTTGATAGGTGCAATTGGCATTTACCGCCAGGAGGTCCGCCCGTTCACCGACAAGCAGATTGAACTGGTGACAAACTTCGCCGCCCAGGCCGTCATCGCCATCGAGAACACGCGGCTGCTCAACGAGCTGCGCCAGCGCACCGACGATCTGAGTGAGGCGCTGGAGCAGCAGACCGCGACCTCAGAGGTCCTGCGCGTCATCTCAAGCTCGCCCGGCGAACTGGAGCCGGTGTTTCAGGCGATGCTGGCCAATGGGACGCGGCTTTGCGAAGCCAAGTTCGGTATCATGTGGCTTCGCGAGGGAGATGAGTTCCGCTGCGGCGCTCTACATAATGTACCGCCTGCATTTGCCGAATCGCGCCGTCGCGAGCCGATTATCCGCCCGCATGCGGAATCCCCCTTGGGTCGCGTCGCCCGTACCAAGCAGGTGGTCCACATCGCCGATATGACGGCGGAGCAGGCCTACGCCGAAGGCAATCGGCCCTTGGCTGACCTCGTCGAATTCGGCGGCGCCCGGACCATTCTTGTCGTGCCCATGCTCAAGGACAATGAGCTGAGCGGCGTAATCGCCATCTACCGTCAGGAGGTTCGACTATTCAACGACAAGCAGGTCGCATTGCTCACAAGTTTCGCCGCCCAGGCCGTCATCGCCATCGAGAACACGCGGCTGCTCAACGAGCTGCGCCAGCGCACGGACGATCTGAGTGAGGCGCTGGAGCAGCAGACGGCGACCTCCGAAGTGCTCAAGGTCATCTCAAGCTCGCCCGGCGAGATCGACCCGGTGTTCGACACCGTGCTGACAAATGCAACCAGGCTCTGCGAGGCCAGTTACGGCTGTCTGTGGCTTTGCGAAGGCGATGGCTTCCGCACCGTAGCGATCCACGGCGATCTGCCGCCGGCCTACAAAGAGCTATGGCTGAGCGGAGCGGTCTACAGACCCGGCCCATCGGTTTCTTTGGCGCGCGTGGCGGCGACCAAACAAACGATCCAAGTCGCCGATATGCGCGAAAATCAACAATACTTCGACGGCGATCCTCTGCCGGTTGCCGCCGTCGAAATCGCCGGTATCCGCACCTTGGTCGTGGTGCCGATGATTAAGGAGAATGCCTTGGTTGGCGCTATCGCCATCTACCGCAAGGAGGTGCGATCTTTCACCGGCAAGCAGATCGAACTGGTTCAGAACTTCGCCGCCCAGGCCGTCATCGCCATCGAGAATACGCGGCTGCTCAACGAACTGCGCCAGCGCACGGACGATTTGAGCGAGGCGCTGGAGCAGCAGACGGCAACCTCGGAAATCCTTGCCGTTATCAGCAACTCTCTCACCGACACGCAGCCGGCGTTCGATGCCATCGTGCAGAGCGGGTTGAAGCTCTTTCCAGGCGCCCTCGTCAGCGTCGCGCTCAGGTACGGGGACACGATCAACGCCGCGGCCGTCGCCGCGCCGGATCCTGCTCGCGTCGAAGCGTGGCGACGCACAATTTCCCGTACCCCCCTCGCGCGGAATTACATGCACGGCGCAGCCTTGCTTGATCGCAGGATCGTGGATATTCCCGACGTGGCGGATGCCCCGGCGGAATTTGTCGCCGGGGGCCAAAACTTCCTGACCAGCGGC
>CAZNSG010000147.1:0-4468 GCA_964575715.1 uncultured Hyphomicrobiales bacterium
CCCGCGCCTCCGGCAATATGTAAGAAAACAACCCACCCTGATCCACAAATGCGCCCCGCATGGCAAGCCTCCGTCGATTCGTGATACAAAAGTGAATCAGTAAACTCTCGCTATGACGAGGGGTTTTTCAGCAGACTGCTAGCCCCCGCTCTTGCCACTGAAAGTCATCTTGCCGGCTTCGCCTGGGCGCTCTGCGCCTTCTTTGTCACGCCATGCGACTCGGCGTCGATGCGTTCTTTCCCTCCCCCTGAAAGGGGGAGGGTGGCGAGCGTTAGCGAGCCGGGTGGGGGTCGGATTCGGCGGTCTGGAAAATCATGACCCCCACCCCGATCCTCGCTTCGCTCGGCATAGCCGATGCTTCGCATCGGCGTTCTTTGTGTAAAGAACGGCGGCCGAAGGCCGCCTATGCCTCCCCCTTTCAGGGGGAGGGAAAATCCCCGACTTGCTGAAGGCAGTTCGCTGGACGATCGATTTTGAGTCGCGTAGAAGCACGCATGACCACCCACGACAAAATCCTCATCGTCGATTTCGGCTCGCAGGTGACGCAGCTGATCGCGCGCCGCGTGCGCGAGGAAAAAGTCTATTGCGAGATCGTGCCGTATCAAAAAGCGGCCGAAGCGCTCGCGGCGCTCAAGCCCAAGGCGGTGATTCTCTCCGGCGGGCCGGCCTCCGTGCTCGACAAAGGCGCGCCCTTTGCGCCGCCCGCGCTATTTAGCGCGGGCGTTCCCGTGTTGGGCATCTGCTATGGCGAGCAGGCGATGGCGGCGCAGCTCGGCGGCAAGGTCGAGGGCGGGCATCATCGTGAGTTCGGCCGCGCCGAGGTGCTCATCACCGAGGACAGCGCGCTGCTCGACGGCGTGTGGCGCAAGGGCGAGCGCTATCCGGTGTGGATGAGCCACGGCGATCGCGTCACCAAGCTGCCCGACGGGTTTCGCACCATCGGTACTTCGGCGAACGCGCCGATTGCCATGATTGCCGACGAGGCGCGGAAATTCTACGCCACGCAATTTCACCTTGAAGTGCTGCACACGCCGCACGGCGCGGCGATCCTGCGCAACTTCGTGCGCAAGATCGCGGGCTGCCGCGGCGACTGGACCATGCGCGCGTTCAAGGACGAAGCGATTGCGAAAATCCGAAAAGCAGTCGGGCGCGGCAAGGTGATCTGCGGGCTTTCGGGCGGCGTGGATAGCGCGGTCGCGGCGGTGCTCATACACGAGGCAATCGGCGATCAGCTCATGTGCGTGTTCGTCGATCACGGCCTGCTGCGGGCAGGGGAAGCGCAGAAGGTGGTGGCGCTGTTCAAGGGCCATTACAATATACCGCTTCTGCATGTGAATGCGGCGGAGACATTTCTCTCCGCGCTTGCAGGCGTCAGCGATCCGGAGGAAAAGCGTAAAATCATCGGAAAACTTTTCATCGACGTGTTCGAGGCGGAAGGGAAGAAGGTCGCAAAAGATGGACAAGCACCGGCGGAATTTCTCGCGCAAGGCACGCTTTATCCCGACGTGATCGAGAGTGTGTCGTTCACCGGCGGGCCGTCGGTGACGATCAAGTCGCACCACAACGTCGGCGGCCTGCCCGAGCGCATGCACATGAAGCTGGTGGAGCCGTTGCGCGAATTGTTCAAGGACGAGGTGCGCGCGCTTGGCCGCGAACTTGGATTACCCGAAGTGTTTGTCGGCCGCCATCCGTTTCCGGGGCCGGGGCTCGCCATCCGCTGCCCGGGCGAAATCAGCGCTGAGAAGCTCGAAATCCTAAGACTGTCGGACGAAATTTTCATCGAAGAAATCCGCCGCGGCGGGATTTACAACGACATCTGGCAGGCGTTCGCGGTGATCCTGCCGGTCAAAACCGTGGGCGTGATGGGCGATCAGCGCACCTATGATTTCGTCGTCGGCCTGCGCGCGGTGCAATCGACCGACGGCATGACGGCGGACTTCTATCCGTTCGAGATGGAATTTCTGGGCCGCGTGGCGACGCGCATCATCAACGAAGTCAAAGGCGTCAACCGCGTGGTGTACGACGTGACGAGCAAGCCGCCGGGGACGATCGAGTGGGAATGAAACGATGTGTTTCAGGACGTTTCGCGAACCATCGGAAATACTACGTAAGTCATTTATATAAATAATATTTAGTCTCTCATACTATCGCTATCTATCAGCATCTAGCGCCTCGATATGACGGTAATCCTGACGGTATCGATCTCTCTTGCCTCACCCTCAATCTGGAGATACCGTCAGGTTATGAACACCGCATGACGGTATTTTTTTGTAGCTAAGTGTCTGATAACGTTTGAGAAATTCTGTTCAAATGGCCTCGTTTTGGCCTGACGGTATTTCTGAGCGGATCCGACGGTTTTGGGGACTGGTTGGAGAAGGCGATGCTCACAGATACTGCCCTTAAGAACCTGAAAGAACAGGGTAATCCGTACAAGGTGGCCGACCGTGACGGTATGTATGTCGTCGTCGCGACCTCGGGTACTGTGACCTTCCGATACGACTACCGCCTCAATGGCCGCCGCGAGACATTGACCATCGGGCGATATGGACCATCAGGGCTGTCGCTTGCGCGCGCCCGGGAGAAGTGTCTGGACGCGAGGCGGGCGATCGCAGAGGGCCGGTCTCCCGCACAGGAGAAACAGCGTGAGAAGCGCCGTATCAAGGAGGCAAAGAGCTTCGGCGAATTTGGCGAACGGTGGCTGAAGGAGGCCAGGATGGCAGACAGCACGCGTGCGATGCGGCGGGCCATCTTTGAGCGCGACATACTACCGACGTTCCGAAACAAGCTTCTGACGGAAATTGTGTCGGGTGACGTGCGGGTATTGTGCGCAAAGGTGAAGGATCGTGGTGCTCCTGCAACCGCAGTCCACGTTCGCGACATCATCAAGCTCGTCTACAGCTTCGCGATCCTGCACGGCGAGAAAGTCCCGAACCCCGCCGGCGAAGTTGGACCAGCGTCGATCGCGACATTCGTTCCAAAGGACCGGTCTCTGTCGCCCAGTGAAATCCGGATAATGCTGAAGCAGATCGAGCATGTGCCGACGCTGCCGACCATACGGCTTGGAATGAAGCTTTTTCTGCTGACGATGGTTCGCAAAAGCGAGTTGCAAGACGCCATCTGGGACGAGGTTGATTTCGAGAATGCGGTCTGGTGCATCCCAAAGGAGCGTATGAAGAGGTCCAAGGCGCACAACGTCTATCTCTCGCAGCAGGTGCTCGATATCATGATCGCGTTGAAGACCTGTGCAGGTAACTCGCGCTATGTCCTGCCGTCCCGCTACGATGCCGACGCGCCAATGTCGCGCGCGACATTCAATCGCATCACCTATGCCGTCGTGGCGCGGGCCAAGAAGGAGGGCTTACCGTTGGAGTCCTTCACGGTCCACGATCTCCGGCGTACGGGCTCGACGCTTCTCAACGAGCTCGGCTTCAACAGCGACTGGATTGAGAAATGCCTGGCGCATGAGGACGGACGTTCCTCACGAGGCATATACAACAAGGCGGAGTATGAGCATCAGCGCCGCCACATGATGCAGGAGTGGGCCGATATGATCGACGCTTGGGTCGACGGCGGTAAGCACACGCCGACGCTTTATCCGCCTTCCATGCAACTGATGGTGCCGGAGGCTACTGTCTGACCGGCCGGGTCTTGCGTTGTCTCACGTCCGGGACTGGAGCACGTTTGATCAGAAATGCGTCCGATGCAACGCGGCGTTCTTCGATCCACGCTTCGACTTCGGCAAGATCCCAGACGACGCAGCGCGGTGTGAGATGGAACCGGCGCGGGAATTCGCCGCGCTGCTCCATCTCGTAGATCGTTGTGTCGGCCACCGGTACGATTTGGCGGAGTTCAGGGCGCCTTATGGTGCGCCTGAAGGGTAGAGCGCTTCGGGGCGTCATTGGACGCGGCATCCTGGCGTTTTCGCGTTCCTGGGGGCTCGGCATCGCGCTCGACTCGTCGACCTTCGAAGAGAAATTTTCCCTTCTGGGTGACAATTTCGGGGCCATGATCGCGCTCCAGTGTTCATTGAATTTCCGGACAATGAACGGGCGCTGCATCTCAATGGAATAGGTCAACGGACGTCGTAGGAAAGCAGGATACCCTGGAGTGCAAATCGGAGGGTTTGCGGGTTCTATCAACCTGCTTCCGCGACAATCGCCAGAGGCTCGGTAACCGATTCAAACGCAGTTGGTGAAAAAATGCATCAGTTTGTTGCAGTCTGATGCGGCCGTAGTTATCGTGCCCTTCGAACTAGGGTGGTGATATGACCGGGCGTCCTCGCAAGGCAACGCGAATTACGGTGAGCTTGGAAGAGCTGGACTACCGACTGCTCAATGAGATTGCGGTTGCACGGGATGCTTCCGTTTCTTGGGTAATTCGCCAAGCGATCCGGCAATTCATCGAAAGCACGGCCAAACCCCAGAAAGAAGAGGACCCACCGCGTGGTAGCCGGGCGGGCGGCAAACGA
>CAZNSG010000148.1:0-4166 GCA_964575715.1 uncultured Hyphomicrobiales bacterium
CGATTTCCTCGTTGAATGCCCATAGATCTTCGAGCGAGCCGCCGCCGCGCGCGACAATGATGAGATCGGGCTTCGGCACCGGATGCTTGGCCGGCAGCGCATTGAAGCCGCGGATCGCCGCCGCTACCTGCTCGGCCGCGCCCTCGCCCTGCACTCTGACCGGCCACACCACCACCCGGCGCGGAAAGCGATCGGCCAGCCGGTGCAGAATATCGCGGATCACCGCGCCGGTCGGCGAGGTGACCACGCCGATCACCGCCGGCAGGTACGGCAGGAGCTGTTTGCGCGCCTCTTCGAACAGGCCCTCGGCGGCGAGCTTTTTCTTGCGCTCCTCCAACAGCGCCATCAGCGCGCCAGCCCCCGCCGGCTCGAGCGACTCGACGATGATCTGATAGCTGGAGCGGTTGGGATAGGTGGTGAGCTTGCCGGTGACGACGACTTCGAGGCCTTCCGCCGGTTTGATCCGCATGCGGCCGAATACGCCCTTCCAGATCACCGCCTCGATCTTGGCGCCCTCGTCCTTGAGCGCGAAATAGACGTGGCCGGAGGTGTGTGGCCCCTTGTAGCCGGTGATCTCACCGCGCACGCGCACATAGCCGTAGGCGTCCTCGACCGTGCGCTTGAGCGCGGCCGAGAGTTCGGTCACGGTGAATTCAACGACGTTGATCGGGGCGGCCTCGGTCATGCGAATCTCGCGCGATCAACCATTATACCGGATGAACGGCGCGCGACATGACGGCCCGCGCCTGCTGGCTGCGCCTTATTCGAAGCTGTAGAGCAGCGGCCCGCCGGAGCTGCGGCACTGCCATACGCAAATGCGGTCGCAGCGGTCGAGCGCGGACCGGCACGCTTCGGTGCCATTGGTCCTGCCGCAAGCGTTGAACTGCCCCGCGCAATTGGCCCCGCACCCTCGCCAGCAGGCATCCGAAGTCCAGATCGCCGCCGCACGGCTCGACATCGGGAAAGGGCTGACATGGATCGTGTCGCCGCCGCGCCCGGAAAAAACAATCTGCGGCCTTTTGTCCAAGGTGTAGTCGCCGCCCGCCGCGGGTCCGATGGCGGCCCATGCGATCAACGCAATGGTAAGAAAGATTTTCATCCCTGGAACTCTCATGAACGCATATTCTGGATAGCAAACCACGTTGGCCGCGCGGCGTCGAGCCCGTCCCTGTGGACGCGGCAATTTGTGAAGCTGCCTCGTTCCGCTTCGCCATGCTAGGGGTCGGCGCATGAATGTATTGCTCCTCGGCTCCGGCGGGCGCGAGCACGCACTGGCGTGGAAGATTGCGGCCAGTCCGCTCTGCAATCGGCTCTATTGCGCGCCGGGCAATGCCGGCATCGCGCGCGAGGCCGAACTTGTCGCGATCGATCCTGCCGACCATGCAGCGGTAATCGCATTCTGCATGGAGAGGCTTATCGATCTGGTTGTGGTCGGCCCGGAGGAACCGCTGTGCGCCGGCATTGTGGATGATCTCGAAGCCGCCGGCATCAAGACCTTTGGCCCGACCAGAGCGGCAGCACGCCTCGAAGGCTCCAAGGGCTTCACCAAGGAACTCTGCAAGGCGAACAATATTCCGACCGCCGCCTATGAGCGCTTCGACGACGCCGCGCCTGCCAAGACATATGTGCGTGCGCATGGCGCGCCGATCGTGGTCAAGGCCGACGGCCTTGCCGCCGGCAAGGGCGTTGTGGTCGCAACCACCATCGCAGAAGCGGAAGCGGCGATCGACATAATGTTTGGCGGCAGCTTGGGCCAAGCCGGCTCAGCGGTCGTGATCGAGGAGTTCCTTGCCGGCGAGGAAGCCTCCTTCTTCGCGCTGTGTGACGGCGAAACCGCGATCCCCATGGTCGCGGCGCAGGACCACAAGCGCGTCTTCGACGGCGATCGGGGCCCCAACACCGGCGGCATGGGCGCCTACTCGCCCGCCCCGGTGATGACGGCGGAAATGACCAAGCGCACCATGGACGAAATCGTGCAGCCGACGGTGCGCGCCATGAAAGTCATGGGCGCGCCCTACAAGGGTGTGCTGTTTGCCGGCCTGATGATCACCGGCACCGGGCCAAAGCTGATCGAATACAACGTGCGGTTCGGCGATCCCGAATGCCAGGTGCTCATGCTGCGGCTGATGTCGGATCTAGTTCCCGCCTTGCTGGCCTGCCGCGACGGCATGCTCAAGAACTTCGATCTGCGCTGGTATGCGGACGCGGCGCTGACCGTGGTGATGGCGGCCAAGGGCTACCCCGGCAGCTATGCCAAGGGCTCGGCGGTCGAGGGTCTCGATGCCGCCGCCGCCATCGAAGGCGTGGAAATCTTCCATGCCGGCACCAAGGCCGATAGCGGCCGAGTCGTCGCCAATGGCGGCCGCGTGCTCAATGTCAGCGCGCTTGGCCGTACCGTGGGCGAAGCGGCCGCGCGCGCCTATGCGGCGGTGGATATGATCCGCTGGCCGGAGGGCTTCTGCCGGCGCGATATCGGCTGGCGGGCGGTCAAGCGGGAAAAGGCGGGCGGTTGATGGTGCGGCCGGGCATCTGATTTGGCATTCAGCATCGGCCCGCGCATGCTCTAATGCCATCGGTGTGCTTCGGTGTTCGGTGAGGGCAGGGGACTTTCATGCATCCGGTGCTTCGGCTGTACGAAGATACAATCAGTAATCTCGCCGGTGACGTACACTTGCCGGCGCGACCGCGCATGATTTTCGTTGTGCATGGTTCTATTTCGATCGCCGGCCGCGCCTATGGCGACGGCGAAGCCTGGCATGGCGAAGGCGCGATGACGCTCACGCCCGGAAAAACCGGCGCTGTCTTTTGGCGTTGGGAATTATCGCCCGGTGATGCGGCAGGCAGCGTCATCGTCGGTCCCGCAATGGCCTCGCGCGAGAAACAGTCCGCCGCGCTCGAAACCCTGCCCAAGGGCGAGCTGCTCATGCGCGGCGACGCCGTGGCGTTCCCGCCCGGCGGCTGTGCCTATCGGCACACCCACCAGGGACCCGGCATCCGCTGCCTGATCGAAGGCGGCATCCGCATCGACACCCACAATCGCTCGATCTGCTACGGCCCGGGCGGCGCGTGGTATGAATCGGGGCCTGAGCCGGTGTTCGCGCAGGCCGCCGCCGATCGGCCGAGCCGGTTCATTCGCGTGATGATCTTGCCGCGCGCGCTGCTCGGCAAGAGTTCGCTCCAGCTTGTCAACGAAGAGGATAAGAGCAAGCCGCGCGCGCAGCAGTACAAGATTTTTATCGACGTGCCGATTGCGTTCGACGCGACACGAAAATGAAGTATCAGGCACTTATTGTTGAACAAATAAAAAAGTCTAATATGGATTCTTCAAAAATCCTAACAACGACGATCAATCGCTTTTATGTTGGTGTTCATTGACGAATCCGGTGATCCGGGTTTTAAGATTGGTAAGGGCTCGACAAATGTTTTTGTCGCGGTCCTTGTTGCATTTCGCGACGTGGATCAAGCGCGCCGCACTCAGGAGGCTATTGAACGCGTTGCGATTCGATTGCGAATCCGACCCTAATTCAAGTTCAGTAAGTGTCGGGACGAAGTGCGGAACACTTTCTTCAAAACAGTGGAGTCGTTTGAGTTTTTCGTCCGCGCGATCGTGGTACGAAAAGATCGTATCTACAGCACTCATCTTCGGTCGGAAAAAGACAGCTTTTATGCATTCTTCGTTAAATCAATGTTGAAATTTGACGATGGCCTCATAGAAAATGCTCGTATTGTAATAGATGGGTCAGGAGACCGTGCATTCAAACGTGAAATGGGAGCATACTTTCGAAGACATCTCGGAGAAGGAAGAATCAGCCGTATTCGATTTAATAACTCGACGACAGACCGCCTGATTCAGCTCGCAGACATGTGCGCAGGTGCAATTGCGCGGTCCTATCGAACTGACCGACAAAACGCTGCTCGATGGAGAGACATGCTTAAGCAAAAAATAGAAAATATTTGGGAGTTCAAATAAATGCGCCCCGCTAGCCTATCCAAGCGATTGCTTGGCACGCACGCCATCCGGCGACAGTTCGGCTAAACGGGGCGACTTTTCGCAATTACAAATGGATATAAAAAACTCGCTTGTCAATACGCTCTGATGTCCTTCGTCAAGCATTTTAGCCATGGTGTGCCGCCACCGACGATTTCCGCCGGAGTTTGCTGATGCG
>CAZNSG010000149.1:0-8603 GCA_964575715.1 uncultured Hyphomicrobiales bacterium
AAGGCACGATGCCACAGTTCGCCGTAGAGATGCTCCGAGTGATAGCATTTGACGCCTTGTCCGCTGCCAAAACTCATGTCGATCGGACCCCCCTCGGCCAGAAATGCCGGCAGTGTGCCCATATAAGCAGTCGGCGTTCCGCCGCCTCCGAAACTCGCCGCCACACGCGGATAACCGGAATCATCGAACAGACCGCGCGCTCGCGCGGCTTTGAGCTTCTCCGCGATAAGATCAAGCGCCTCATCCCAGGAGATAGCGACGAACCCCGGGTCCTGGTCGCGACCCTTCTTGGGGTTCGTCCGTTTCATCGGGTGAAGAATGCGATCGGGATTGTAGAGTTTCTGAATGAGTCCGAACGCCTTGACACACGCTTTGCCGCCAGCCGGATGGATCTCGGCCGCGTCAAAATTCGGCGCGACTTCAGTCGCAACGTTGTCCTCGATACGAACCTTCAAGAGATCGGGACCAGCTACGCACTGGTAGCAATATGTTGAAATCGTGCGTTCACGGTTCGACATGACGCGATCCGATCATCCAGAACGAGCGGTGGAACGCTTCGCTGCCTTCGCCTTTAGTCGCTCGAAAGTCTTGGCGACATCGACAACGAAGCGCGTGTGGCTGCCTCCGCCAATCGGCTCAAGCTCATCCTTGGCGGTTACTTCGAAAGTCACTTTACGGCCCTCCACTAGCTTCGCGGTCGCAGTGATCTCGACTTCCATTCCAGGCAATGTGGGAGCGATATGCCGCATAGCGACTTCGATGCCGACCGAGTCCTCCCCAGTATCCGCATGATCCAGCAGAAGATCGCGGCAGAGGTGCTCGATGTCTCGGATAAAATTGGGCGTGCCGTAGACACGGCCTTCCTCCCCCATGAAGCTGATGGTGCGCTCGCCATCGATGACCAAACGACGGACCTTCGAAACTCCGGGCCGAAGGCTCTGCTTCATCTGC
This sequence comes from uncultured Hyphomicrobiales bacterium, assembly GCA_964575715.1. Lineage (GTDB taxonomy): Bacteria > Pseudomonadota > Alphaproteobacteria > Rhizobiales > Xanthobacteraceae > PNAI01. The sequence goes on from CAZNSG010000149.1 coordinate 952, forward strand.
CGCTCCTCGAAAACGTAGGAATTCGAGTTGGTTGTTCGATCACCCAGTTTAGAGGACTCGACCCAGCCGCGATTTGACCAAAATCAATCGTCACTCCCCAACGAATTTCATACGCCGAGGTAAGCTTCTGCGACGCGCCGGTCCGACTGGATTTCAGCCGCCGTTCCACTCACCGTAATCCTGCCCGTCTCCAGCACATAGGCGCGATCGGCGATGGCGAGAGCAGCACGCGCGTTCTGCTCGATCAACAGCATGGTCAGCCCTTCGCCTTTGAAGGTACGAATGATATGCAGAATTTGATCGACCAAAATTGGTGCCAATCCCAGCGACGGCTCGTCAAACAGGAGCAGGCGCGGCTTGGCCATCAACGCCCGGCCGATCGCAAGCATCTGCTGCTGGCCACCGGAAAGCGTTCCGGCCAAAGCAGCGCGCATCGAAGCAAGCATTGGAAACAGCTCATAGATGCGGGAGAGATCAGGCAAAAGATTGGTCCCACGGCGCGACCAGGCGCCAAGTTTCAGGTTATCTTCGACCGTCAATGGCGCGAACAGCTGTCGACCTTCCGGCACCTGCGCGATTCCGAGCGCGACGCGTGAATGAGCGGCCAGCCTGTCGATCGATTTGCCATCAAAGCGGATCGAGCCCGCGCTGACTGGCTGGACGCCGGAGATGGCGCGTAACAGCGTGCTCTTGCCTGCACCGTTTGCGCCGATAAGAGTCACGATCTCGCCCGCACGGACCTCAATCGAAATGCCGTGCAGAGCTTCAATGCGGCCGTAGCCGCTTGTGAGATTCTCAACCGACAGCACGTGCCGCCTCTTGCGTAGCATGAATGCCGAGATAGGCCTCGACGACGAGGGGATTTGATCGAACCTCCGCCGAGGTCCCTTCCGCCAGAGTACGTCCGTTCGCCAATACATGGATGCGGTCAGACACATTCATCACCAGCTTCATATCATGCTCCACGAGCACGACCGTGATGCCATCCTTGACGATCGTGCGGATAACGTCCTCAAGCTCCTTTGTCTCGACCGCATTGCAGCCGGCCGCCGGCTCATCCAAGAGCAGAACCTTCGGCTCACTTGCAAGCGCGCGGGCAATTTCAAGGCGCTTCAAGGCACCGTATGGCAGCGAGCCCGCAATGCGATCGGCATCGGAATCGAGCCGGACGCGAGCCAGCGCAGCCCGTGCAGCTTCGAGCGTGCGCCGATTCTGCCGGCCGACCGATGGGAGATGGAGCAAATCGGAAACCGTGCCCGTGGTCTCATGTCGATGCCGTCCGACCATAACGTTCTCGATGGCCGTCATACGGAAGAAAATCTGCAGATTCTGAAACGTTCGAGAGAGCCCGCGCCGCGCAAGCTGATGGGGCGAAAGTCCTGTGACATCTTCGCCAGCGAGATGCACGCGCCCCTCCTGTGGTACGTAAAGACCGGAAAACATATTGAACAGCGTGGTCTTGCCGGCGCCGTTCGGCCCGATGATGGAAAATACCAGACCGGGTTCAACCGCAAGACTAACCTGGTCGACCGCGCGGACGCCGCCGAACGCGATGGACAGGCGTTCGGTCGAGAGAATCGTCACTTTCGTCGTCCCGCAAACATAGCGGACAGGCTCGGCACAATGCCTTGCCGCAGAAAGATCATGAATCCCATCAAGATCAGTCCAAGAACCATATGCTCATAGTCATGCAGCGCAGTCAGCGTCTGGGGGAGAATGACAAGAACGGCGGCGCCGACAAATGAACCGAGGATCGATCCCATGCCGCCCAGTACCACCATCGCCGCCAGCTCGATCGAGCGGAGAAAACCCGCGATGTCCGGAGTGATGTGGCCATTAAACAGCGCGAGGCACGAACCGGCCACCGACGCATAAATAGCTGAAATGACGAAGATCGCGAGCTTCTTGCCCGCGACATCGACGCCTAACACGCTCGAAGCGACCTCGCTGTCGTGGATTGCCTTGATCGCGCGCCCCGAAGGACTATCGATCAGATTGAGCGCGAGCATCGCACCGAAAATGAAGGTAACTGCGGAGATCCAGTACCAAGTCTCGGACCCGCGCACGCGCCAGTCGAACAGCATGAGCTGCGGCACCTGCATGCCGTCGGGGCCCCCGGTCCAGCCCGCTTCATTATTGAGAACAATGGCAATGAGGAGTCCGAAGCCGAGAGTCGCGACGGCAAGATAGTGTCCTTTGAGCTGAAGTATTGGCCGGCCGACAATGAAGGCGACCAAACCGGAGAACGCAGCTCCACCGATGAGGCTCGCCCACGATGGCATCCCGAGATGGGTGGGCCCAATAGCCACGGCATAACCGCCGATACCGAGAAAGCCAGCGTGGCCGAGGCTCACCTGTCCAGCGAATCCCATCAGAAGATTAAGACCGACGGCAGCCAGCGCAAAAATAAAGACGAGGGCGCCTACCCGATAATAGTAGGACGAGGGAAAAAACATTGGCAGCAGAATAATGATTGCGGCAAGTACGCTGAGTGAAACGAGCCGATGCGTGGACGCTCCGCGCATGTTTACACCCGCTCGACTTTGCCCCGGCCGAATAAACCTTGCGGCATGGCAAACAGCACAATCAGGATAACCAGAAAGGCCACAGCGTCTTTATACTTGGAAGAAACATAGCCGGCGCTAAATGCTTCAAGCATGCCAAGCACAAGCCCCCCGACCACCGCTCCGAGCGCACTGCCAATGCCGCCGAGCATGGCTGCCGCGAACCCCTTGAGCGCCAATAACGTGCCGACATCGTAGCTGGTCAGCGTTATCGGCGTGACGAGTATACCCGCCACGGCACCGATGGCAGCCGATACTGCAAACGACAGACCGACGATACGCCGCGTATTGATTCCGACGAGCCGGGCCGCCAGACGATTGGCCGCCGTGGCGATCACTGCCTTGCCCAGCAGTGTGCGATCGATGAATAGCCACAACAGACCGACAATGATCGCGGCGCCCGTAAGCACAACGAGACTCTGCGGCAGGATAGCGGCGCCACCCAATCGGATCGGTTCGGTCCCGAACAGGTGCGGCAGACTATGGAAGCGCTTGTCGAAGACGACCTGCGCCGTGCCACGCAGGAAGATCGACGCGCCGATCGTGATCATGATCAGAGTGACAGCGCTCGCTCCCCGAGCGGGCTCAATAGCCAGGTAATATAGCACAAGCCCGATCGCAACCGTCGAGATCACGGCAATCAGCGCGGCAAGCGGCATTGGAAGTCCAGCGAGCGCTAAGAACACTGTCGATATTCCGCCCAACATCACGAACTCGCCTTGAGCGAAATTAATGACATCGGATGCGTTGTATATGAGGGTAAAGCCGAGCGCGACGAGCGCATACACCGCGCCGACAGTCAGCCCAGAGAAGAAAAACTGCAAAAAATCGGCCATCGGGTTGAATGCCTGGTACGGCTAGTGTCCCGAATCCGAAGTTCGCTTGAATTCACAGCACCCGCGTTAGCGTACTTCGGATTCGAAAGGACACTAGCAATGTACGATTCTAGTGTGGTTTTGGTTCAGAAGTTCCCTTGACGGACTCGCGGCGGGGATGAAGGGAACTTCTGAACCACCACACTAGGTTCAAATCCCGACGATCGGGCAGGTTCGTGCGAGCCTGCCCGAGCACCAGTTCATGAGCGGGAGTCGGTGGCCAACGTCCAGTCACCGTTCTTGATCTCAAGCATTCGAAATGCCGACAGATCGAGCCCCATATGATCGGTCGGTGACATGTTCACAATTCCACCTGTGCCTACATATCCCTTGGTCTTCTCGATCTCGTCGCGAACCTTGGCCTTGTCGGCACTCTTTGCCCGCTGCATCGCCTGCACGAGGATCATCAGGCCGTCATAGGCATGACCGCCGAAGGTAGAAACTGCCTGTCCCGTTTTCTGCGTATAGATACGCGAATAGGCAATCACGACCGCCTTCTGCGGATCGCTGTCGGGGAGCTTATTCGCGACAAGCAGCGCCGCCGCCGGCAGGCGCACGCCTTCGGCCGCCGCGCCTGCGAGTTCGATGTACTGCTTCGAAGCGACACCATGGCTTTGATACAACGGTACATTGATCCCAAGCTGCCGATAATTGCGCGTCACGATGGCCGGTCCCTGACCGAACCCTGTGTTGACCACCGCCTGCACTGCCGTTTTATTGCGGATATTCGTAAGCTGTGGGGTCATGTCGCTGTCGCGTGGACCGTAGGTTTCCTCGTGCGCGACGGTTATCCCAAATTTGGGAGCCACAGCGACGCACTGGTCGCGCATCGACTTGCCGAACGCATCGGTTCCGGAAATAAGCGCGACCGTGGTCAGGTTGCGGCTCTTAAGATCCGTGAAAATCTTCTCACAAGCCATCCTGTCCGTATGCGGTGTCTTGAACACCCATTTTCGAACCGGATCTATGATCTGAATCGCGCCGGCAAGCGAAATAAATGGAATCTGGGCTTCTTCGAACACCGGGATCATGGCCAGCGTCGAGCCGGTTGTGGTCCCGCCGACCATGGCGAATATCTTGTCTTCTTCCACAAGACGGGTGGCAAACGTCCGCGCATTGTTGGCGTCCCCGCCATCGTCGTAGATCACAAGCTGGAGCTTTTGGCCGTTGACTCCTCCTTTCGCGTTGATCTCCTCAACGTACATTTCCAGTGTCTTCTTCTCCGGATCGCCAAGGAACGAGGCTGGACCGGTAACCGACAGAACTGCGCCGATCTTGATCTGTGCCGATGCGTATTGTCCGCCGGCAAACAACGTCGCAAGGCCGACTGCGACCACGGCGACCGCACGAGTCATAGTGGACATGGTGAGCTCCCTCTAAACCAATTTGCAAATTGTTCCGGTTTTGTTTTGTGTATCGCTACCAGAACCACCCGATCCGGCTATTGATCAAGATCAAGGCGCGGAATGGACGGATCACCTTCAAGATAGCATGAACTCTCAACGCACCACATGCCCTACACCCCCAAAAAACGGGCCAGCGCATTGAGTCGCTGACGATGGTAGCCGCTACACCGCGACCGAATGACGAGTGCGGCAGGCTGGCAAATAGGCATCGAATGTCGCCGCTATCAGGCGCAGATATGGACGCCCCTTCTCATTCACTGTGACAAGACCGCCATCAACGCGCACAAGTTCTTCCGCCACGAATGGGGTCAAAGCCTCAAACTCCTGTTCGAACGATTCGCGACTTCGATCGCAAAATTCGTTTGCGACCTGATCCAGATCGCAAGCGAGATTGCACATCAACTCCTCGATGATGCGGCCGCGCATGCGGTCTTCGGCGGAGAATGCAACGCCCCTCGCCGTCGCAAAGCGACCCGACGCAATGGCCCGCGAATAGCTCCCGGTATCCGGAACATTCTGCACGAAGCCCTGCGGCAGCCGGCCGATGGCCGACGAGCCGAGACCGACCAGCACGTCTGCGCCGTCGGTTGTGTAGCCCTGAAAATTTCGGCGCAGCCGCCCAGCGCGGGCCGCGCCGGCGAGGCTGTCGCTTGGGCTGGCGAAATGATCAAGACCGATCGGCTCGTATCCCAACGAGGTCAAGGTTTTGTACGCGGTCTCCGCTTGAGCGATACGCGCAGATGACACTGGCAGCACAGATTCCTTGAAAAGCCTCTGATGCGGTTTGAACCAAGGCACGTGAGCGTAGCCGAACACGGCGAACCGCTGCGGCTTTAGTTCATGAGCAAGCGTTGCGGTCCGTCGGACGTCCTGCACGGATTGATTCGGCAGGCCATACATCAAATCGATATTGAACTGGTCAATGCCAACATCGCGCAGAATGGCGACCGCCTGCTCGACAATAGAAAATGGCTGAACACGCCCAATTATCTGCTGCACATGAGCGGCGAAATCCTGAACGCCAAGGCTCACGCGGTTCACGCCGATGTCGGCGAGCGCATTCGCAAGCGCCTTTGTGACATAACGAGGATCAAGCTCGATCGCATGCTCGCACAGCTCCGAGAGATCGAAGCGGACATCGAGTTGTGCAACGATTTCGCGTAAGCGCTCGGGGCCGAGAATGGAGGGTGTGCCACCACCCCAATGAAGATGAACAACCTGACGGCATCCGGTACGCGCAGCGACCAGGTCAATCTCCTTGGCCAAATGCTCAGCATAGACCTCGATCGATTCAGGTCGACGCACCGCCTTGGTGTGACAGCCACAGTAGAAGCACAGCTTTTCGCAGTAGGGCACGTGCAGATAGAGTGAAAGCGCTTTCGATTTCGGTAAATCTTCGAGCCACGAGGCGTAGGTGTTCGCGCTGACCGACGGATCAAAGTGCGGCGCCGTCGGATACGACGTGTATCGCGGCACCGCTCGTTCCGTAAAAATCAAATCCTTCGCAAGCATTGGATTATGTGTTCGCCGAGCTGCCAACGATGCATTGATCAAAATCAAGAAGACACGAACATGTCTTGGCTTGCCATTGATCTTGGCTTGCCATTGAATTTTCATCCATTGGCAGATCAGGTGTAGCGTATTCAACCCTTATTGAGGAGAATCTCGCATCTTGGCCGGTTACCTGCTTTGCGTGAATACATTGCGTTTCAGGGGCCAAGTGACTTGACCTAAATCAAAGCTAAACCGCGCCTTATCATCATGGTGGCTCACGGCAATGCCGGGCTGGCAAGAACGGCCAGGTGTGTCTTGGGGCTGTTCACATGACGCAACCGGCGGTTTCCCAAAAAAGCATGACATTCGGAGAGGCCGGATGCGTGCTCGCCTTCGCGCTGCTCGCTTTTTTCGCGATCATAGTCGCCGCGAAGGCCTACACGCCCGAGTTCGCATTCCATGCTTATTTGTTCGCGGCCGCCAGCGCCGCCGCGCTGTTCAAGATCTTCGACCGATACTACGACCGACCCGCTGAACCACCGCCGCTTACGATCGACGGCAAACCCAATTACAATATGGGCCCAGTCAAATTTGCGACCGTGGCGGCAATGTTCTGGGGCATCGCCGGTTTTACGGTGGGCTTGTGGGCTGCGCTGGAACTCGCGTTTCCGGTCCTCAATTTCGACCTACCTTGGATTTCATTCGGTCGAATCCGGCCGCTGCACACCTCGGCGGTGATCTTCGCGTTCGGTGGAAACGTGCTGATTGCCACTTCGTTCTATGTCGTGCAGCGCACTTCCCGCGCCCGTCTCGCCGGCGATCTTGCGCCGTGGTTTGTCGTGCTCGGCTACAATTTCTTCATCGTGATCGCGGGTACGGGGTATCTGCTCGGCATCACGCAATCCAAGGAATATGCCGAGCCGGAATGGTATGCCGATCTGTGGCTGACCGTAGTTTGGGTGACCTATTTCCTGGTCTACCTCGGCACGATCATGCGGCGCACCGAGCCGCATATTTTTGTCGCCAACTGGTTCTATCTCGCCTTCATCTTGACGATTGCGGTACTGCACATCGGCAATAACGCCGCAATTCCGGTTTCGGTATTTTCACCCAAATCCTACATCGTATGGGCCGGCATGCAGGACGCCATGGTGCAATGGTGGTACGGCCACAACGCCGTCGGATTTTTTCTCACCGCCGGCTTTCTCGGCATTATGTATTACTTTATTCCGAAGCGCGCCGAACGGCCGGTTTACTCCTATCGCCTTTCCATCATCCACTTCTGGGCGTTGATCTTCCTCTATATCTGGGCA
>CAZNSG010000150.1:0-40162 GCA_964575715.1 uncultured Hyphomicrobiales bacterium
GGCTACACGCTGCTGTGCGCGCCGCAGCTCACGTTCAGCATCGCGAACACGCTCAACCCGAAGCTTGCATTCGATACGCGCACGTTCGAACCGGTGAGCGTGCTGGCCGCTTATCCTGCCATTCTGCTGGTGCGGCCAGATTTACCGGTCAACAACACGGCAGAGCTGATCGCCTATGCCAAAGCCAATCCGGGCAAGCTCAACTATGGCTCGCAGGGCAAGGGGCAGATCGGCCATCTCGTCATTGAACAGCTCATGCACGTGGCGAAGATTCAAATCGTGCACATTCCGTTCCGTGGCAGTGCGCCGGCGATCACGGCACTGCTGGGCGGGCAGATCGACGTGCTGCCCGATCTGCTTCCCGTCACCAAGGCGCTGATCGAGAGCGGCAAGATCAAGCTGCTGGGTGTGGCCGGCAACAATCGCCTCAAGGCGTTCCCCAACGTGCCGACCATCGCCGAAACGCTGTCCGGTTTCGAGGCGGACACCTGGATGGGAGTGGTGGCGCCGCCGAATACGCCAAAGGACATCACGCGGAAAATATCGGATGCGATCGCGCAGGCGTTCCGCACGCCGGAGATCAATGCGCGGATCGCCGCGCTTGACATCGAGCCGCTCGGGACCACGCCGGAGGGGATGACGGAGTTGATCCGGAAGAGCGCCGCGCGCTGGACCCCGCTGATCCAGGCCGCCAAGATCTCATTCGAATGAACAACGAGGTGTCGTATTCTTTCAAGGCTTCTTCGTTCGGAGCGCCGTGGGAGTTCAAGCTTGGATCTGAGGGAGTCGAATATGCTGCGGGTTTTCGCAGCGGAGTGCTGCGCTATGACCAGATCCGCCGCGTGCGGCTGTCGTTTCGTCCGGTGACCATGCAAAACCATCGGTTTCAGGCGGAGATCTGGTCCAAGGACTTCCCCAAGATTCGGATCGCCTCGACATCTTGGCGGGGTATTGTCGAGCAGGTGCGCCAGGACGAAGCCTATACCGCCTTCATTCTCGAACTGCACCGCCGAATCGCGACCGCCGGTGCGCCGGTGCAATTTTCGACCGGGACGCCCGTCATCATCTATTGGATTGGGCTTGCGGTCTTTGTCGCGGTGGCGCTCGGGCTGGCCGCGCTCACCGTGCGGGCGATGCGGTCGGGCGAATGGGCGGGGGCCGCGCTTGTCGCCGGCCTCTTTACGCTGTTCCTGTGGCAGCTTGGCAATTTTTTCCGCCGCAACCGGCCCGGAATCTACCGGCCCGAGTCAGTGCCGGCCATCGTGCTGCCGCGGCGATAGCTACACAGGTGAAAAAGTCGAAGAGATTTGTCGGTGATTGAGCAAAACAAGAACGCTCAGCGCCGCACCACCAGCACCGAGCAGGTGGCGTAGCGAACGACGTGGCCGGCGACCGAGCCGAGGAAATAGGTGCGTATGCCGGTGCGGTGCGAGCTCATTACGATGAGATCGGCGCTCATCGCCTTCGCCTCTTCGAGAATCTCATGATAGATGCCGCCTTGCCGCACGATGGTTGAAATCCGCGCGGGCGCAAGGCCGGTTTCCTGCGCCACGATCTTGAGCGCTTCTTCGGCCGAGCGGCGTTGCTGAATATCGAAATCCGGCGGCACGTATTCCGCCAGCATCACCGGTGTTATCGGCAGCACGTTGATCAGCCGCAGCACGCCGTTCGAGGCGCCGGCCATCATCAGCGCGGTATCGATCGCGGGCCTGGCAAGATTGGGATCGGCAAGATCGATGGGAACCAGGATGCGCTCATACATGTTTGCTCTCATGGCTTGCTCTCATGGATTGCTCTCATGGCATGCTCCTTCCCGCATGTTGGAGCCGGCAAACACATATTTCGGGTGTTACCGTCTCGGCGGTCACCGCCGCCGCGATCTCAATCCGTCGCGGCCGCAAGCAGGCGCGGACTGACGAAATGATCAAGCCGGCCAGCATGGGCATGCACGCGGGCCCAATCGTCAAGGGCAAAATCGATGACCAGGAGTCCCGAAGTGGGAAATTTCTCGTTGAGCCGCTGGCGGGCTTCCAGATTGCCCGTGGCGATGAGCATGGCTGCGAGTTCCTGCAGACCCGGATTGTGACCGACGATCAGCAGGGTATGCACTTCCGGCTTGCATTCCTTGATGACATTGAGGATCGCCTGCGGCGCGGCCTCGTAGAGGCGCTTGTCGGTGACCACATGCGGGCTCGGGTCGAAACTCGCGGCGATAAGATCCCAGGTCTCGCGCGCGCGTGCCGCGGTCGACACGATGATGCGTTCGGGTATCAGTCCGTGGCGAACCATATAGGCGCCGAGCTTGGGCGCGTCCTCGCGGCCGCGCGGGGCAAGCACGCGGTCATGGTCGCGGCCGCCGGGGCGCGGCCGCTCGGATTTGGCGTGACGGAGCAGCAGCAGGCGGCGCATGTGCCGGTCTCTTAAAAGCGTGTGTGGTCGCGTCTTATAGGGTCGATTGCCGTTGTCCGTGAGTCTAGCATAGGTTCCAAATTGGAAAGACGAAACGGCGGGCAGGGTGCGAGGCGAGATGGGGGCGGGCGATCAGACTGATTACGGCGGGAGCTGGTATGAGGCGACCATGGCCGCAAGTCCGGCACGCGGTAAGCCCACCGTCGATCTCGATGTCGATGTCTGCGTCGTTGGCGCTGGCCTGGCCGGGCTCACCGCGGCGCGTGAGATCGCGCGGCGCGGCTGGTCCGTGGTGGTGCTGGAGGCGCGGCGCATCGCCTGGAATGCCTCGGGCCGCAATACCGGCTTTGTGCTGCCGGGTTTTGCCGCCGATCCGCTCACAATCGCCGAGCGCGTCGGGCTCGATCAGGCCAAGGCCTTGTGGGCGCTCTCGGAAGCCGGGTTCGAATATGTGCGCGCGGCCAGCCGCGAGATGCCGGGCGTGGAACTCGCCGAGGGCGGATGGCTCAACGTGTCGAAGGTCGACGACGAGGACGAGGGAGCGAAATTCGCCGAAATGCTTGCGCGCGATTTCGGTGCCGCGGTGGAATTTTGGCCGGCGGAGCGCGTGCGCGAGGTGCTCAAGAGCCCGCTCTATTTCGGTGCCATGCATTATCCCAAGGCATTTTCCATTCACACGCTCAATTATGCGCTGGGTCTGGCGGCCGCGGCGGAAGCCGCCGGCGCGCGCATCTTTGAGGAATCGCCGGCGATCGAAATCGATCCGGCGGGCGTGCGCAAGCGCATCGTCACGCCGAGTGCGCGCGTGCGCGCGGCGCATGTGGTGCTTGCCGGCAATGTTCACGTCGGCCGGGTCATGCCGAAGATTTCGCACACGCTGATGCCGGTTTCGACTTACGTCATCACCACAGCAAAGCTGGGCGAGCGGCTGCGCGAAGTCATGAGCTACCCCGGCGCGGTCAGCGATACCGAGCTTGCCGACAATCACTACCGCGTGGTCGGCGGCGATCGGCTGATGTGGTCGGGGCGCAGCACGGCCTGGCGCGGCAATCCGCGGCGCTATATTCGCCCGCTCGTTGCCGACATCCGCCGCGCTTATCCGCAGCTCGGCGATATTGAAGTGGATTACGCCTGGACCGGCATGCTCGGAAATACCGTGCATCGCATGCCGCAGATCGGCGAGGTTGCGCCGGGATTTTGGCTGCTCAGCGGTTTTGGCGGACATGGGCTCAACACCACGGCGATGGGAGGCGAACTGATTGCGCGTGCGATCGTCGAGGACGACCGAACCTGGCGGCAATTTCTGCCATTCGAGCTGGTATGGGCCGGCGGTCTGCTCGGACGCGCCGCCAAGCAGGTCTATTATTGGGCCTATCGCGGGCGCGAACGTTTCGATGCGCATCGGGCGCGCGAGCGACGGCACAAACGAGAATTAGCCGCGCAGCGTGCCGCCGGGGACACACCCCAAGCGGCGGTTTCTGCCGGAGAAAATTGATTTTTTACAATGTGTTAATGCTATATCGGCTTGGTTCCATGGAGCAGTGAAAAGCCGCCGGGGCGACTGGTTCATGCGGCCAAGGTCATGGTAATCATTGATTTACGGCCTGTGGGTCAAATCACAGGGGAATCCCTCGCTCCGTGCGAGGGCGGGGGACGTGATGATGGGTCGGCTTGGAGGTCTTGCGATTTTCGCGGCAGGGTTGTTCGCGGTAATCTTGGCGGTAATGCCGACCGCGGCAATGGCGGTTGATTCCAGCGCGAAGGGCTATTGGACGGTTGTGTTCGGCGCCGAGGGCCACGTCATGCCGCGCTGGCAAGGCTCCGACGGCAACTATATCTTTGTACCGGTCCCGTTGCTTAGCGTTCGCAGAGCCGGCACGTCCGAGCGATTCCAGGGCACACGCGACAGCTTCGGGTTTGCATTGATCGATGCTGGTCAATTCCGCGCCGGCCCGGTCGGCGCCATACGATTGTCGCGCAAGCAGGGCGACGATACCAAGCTGCTCGGTCTCGGCGATGTCGACGCCGCCTTCGAATTCGGCATCTTTGCAGAATATATGTGGGCGTCATGGCTGCGCACGCGCGCCGAAGTGCGGCAAGGCACGGGCGGACACCACGGCGTCGTTGCCGATCTGACGGCGGATGCGATTGCACCGGTGTCGCGGCAACTTACGCTCTCGGCTGGACCGCGCATGACGCTTGCGAGCACGCCTGCAACTACTCCCTATTTCAGCATTACGGCGGCACAGGCGGCGGCTTCCGGGCTGCCGGCGTTTGACGCCAAGGGTGGCGTGCGCTCGGTCGGCGCCGGCGCTAAGGCGCGTTACCTGTGGTCGCCGCAATGGGGCACGCATATCTTTGTGGAGTACGAACGGCTCACCGGCGACGCGAAAAATTCTCCGCTGGTCAGCTTGCGCGGCTCGCCCGACCAATGGACGTTTGGTGCGGGTATCACTTACGCCTTCGACATGCGGGCGTGGTGGTAAGCGCCGTTCGCTTTCACCTTTGCTAAAATTCTGGCGAATGAAGCATTCAGCATTCGCGATGCTGCGGCATCGGCACGCGTTCTTGGCAATCGTGCGAGCCGCGTTCGACTTCGATCTTTGAGATTCTGGTGGCGGCGAATCGTAGGTTGAAATGAGACGGGTAAATTTACGATTAAAAGCAAAAAATATTTAGCGATTTCTGCTGGGCTGAAAATCAGCTATGACCCAAGTCGATCTGGGTTTTGTCTAAGAAAATCCTGGCACGGTATTTCTGTTGAGAGGAAATCACATGCGCAAGGTCCTCAATCTCTTTGGCGACCAGTCGGAAGAAGAATTCCATTCGATTCCCACCACTGCTTTTTTCGGAAATGAAGTGCAGGAGATCGCCGGGCCTAGATTGAGCACGCACGCGTTTGATTCTTTCGTCGCGTTTGATGCCGCGGGAACCGATCATTTTTCCCCGGCGATGCAAGATTCCGGCAGCCCTGCCAATGGTACGCCCGTCAATCCCGGCTACCCGGCTGCAGGCGATTCTCCCGTGGCACACGGCGAGATTACCGTCATCGATGCCGCATTCGACGCCAAGGGAGGGACGCCCGGTGGTCCCGGCGGCGGCGGTGGTGGCGGCGGCGATCCCGGCGTCTTGACGAACTATTTTAGCGGATCTGGAAACGAAGCAGCCGGTTACGACATCTGGATCGAATTCAAAGGCAGCGGCTGGACGGTTGGCCTTCAGACCGCATTCATAGACGCCGCTAATTACTTCACCACGGTCATCACCGACGATATCGGCGGCGATGCAACATACCGACGCAAGTTTATCGACGATCTCTATGTCACCGCCGAGGTGAAGGCGATCGATGGCGAGGGTGGAGTTTTGGGTCAGGCGGGCCCAACCGCGGTATGGTCGGCAACCGAGCTCACCGCGGCAGGCCAGATGCAGTTCGACGTCGCGGATGCGCTGAACTATTTTGGCCTGGGACTGTGGGACGACATTGTCACGCATGAATTGATGCACGTACTTGGTTTCGGCTCGCTCTGGAACTATGGCGCCGATCCGCTGGTGGTGTCGACCGGTCAGTACACCGGCGCGGCTGGGCTTGCCGCCTACAACGAGGTGTTCGGTCCCGGCGCGTTGTATATCCCAGTGGAGACCGACGGCGGCTCCGGAACCGCCGGCGCGCATTGGGATGATGCGACACTCGGTAACGAGTTGATGACTGGCTACATCAACAATGACGGTAATTCCACAAACACCACGGATAATTATCTTTTAAAATTCAGCGTCATGTCGCTGGCCGATCTCGGTTATCACGTCACCTATACTGACTATATTTACGACGGAATATTGACCGTATGATCTCGGCGGTGGAGCGGGTCCCCTCGTTTGAATCGCATTCGAGCTTCGGCAAATTCAGCCTTGTAGGGTGGGCATCGACGCAGTCGATGCCCACGCGGGAGTTTTGTCACACTTTGCGATTGCCGCGTGGGCACGGCGCGTTCCGCCTTCGCCCTTTCGGGCTTCGGCGGACAAGTCCGCGTGCGTGCCCACCCTACGCGCGCTAACTTCCGTGCGCGTGCGCGCCTGGATTCTTTCAGCGTCCCTCCCGTCGCGCCATAAAAGCCAGCCGCTCGAACAGATGCACGTCCTGCTCGTTCTTGAGCAGCGCGCCGTGCAGCGGCGGGATCAGCTTCTTGGGATCGCGCTCGCGCAAGATTTCCGGGCCGATATCCTCGACCAGCAGCAGCTTGAGCCAGTCGAGCAGCTCGGAGGTCGAGGGTTTTTTCTTCACCCCCGGTACTTCGCGCACTTCGTAGAACAGTTTTAACGCTTCGGCGACTAGGCGCTGCTTGATGCCGGGAAAGTGCACCGCGACGATCGCGCGCATGGTGTCGGGATCGGGAAAGCGGATGTAATGGAAGAAGCAGCGGCGCAGAAAGGCGTCGGGCAATTCCTTTTCGTTGTTCGAGGTGATGATCACGACCGGCCGGCGGCGCGCTTTGACCGTCTCGCCGGTCTCGTAGACGAAGAACTCCATGCGATCGAGTTCGAGCAGGAGATCGTTGGGAAACTCGATATCGGCCTTGTCGATCTCGTCGATCAGCAGCACCGGGCGGGCATCGGAGACAAAAGCATCCCACATTTTGCCGCGCTTGATGTAGTTGCGGATGTCGCGCACGCGGGCATCGCCGAGCTGGCTGTCGCGCAGGCGCGACACGGCGTCATATTCGTAGAGCCCCTGCAGCGCCTTGGTGGTCGATTTGATGTGCCACTCGATCAGCGGTGCGCTCAGGCTCTTGGCGATTTCGAGCGCGAGCACGGTCTTGCCGGTGCCAGGTTCGCCTTTCACCAGCAGCGGACGCTCTAACGTGATGGCGGCATTGACCGCAACTTTAAGATCGTCGGTCGCCACATAGCCGCTGGTGCCTTCGAAACGCATTGCAAATCCCTGGAGCGAAAGCGCGGACCATAGTGAGTGCGCGGGCGCCCGGCAATTCCTGCCCAGCGCAGGCGCATAATGCCGGGCGTGCGGGATTGGAATATTTTATTAAGCATCTGATATTGCTACATATTATTCATGGCGCGCGGCTTGCAACAATGCTCACGGAGCTGTGGCCGCCGGTGCGCTTGTTGCGTCCGGCCGCCCGTATTTGGAGTTGATGTCATGGGTATCTTCGACGCTCTTTCCACCGCGGTGTCCGGTCTCGGTGCGCAGGCGTACGCGCTGCAAAATATTTCCGGCAATATCGCGAACTCGCAGACGGTCGCCTACAAGCGCATCAATACCGCCTTCGAAGATCTCATCGGCGACAATCTGCCCAGCAAGCAGATCGCCGGCGGCGTGATTGCGAGTTCGGTGCCGACCAACAACGTGCAGGGCGATCTGCAGAACGTCTCCACGCCGACGTTCATGGCGATCAACGGCAACGGCTATTTCATCGTCAAGAATCCCGACAGTTTCGCTGGCGGCCTGCCAATATTTAGCGGTGTCAATCTCTACAGCCGCCGCGGCGATTTCCAGCTGGATAAGAGCGGCTATCTCGTCAATCAGGCCGGTTACTATCTCATGGGGCTTCCGGTCGATCCCACCACCGGCAACCCGCTGGGCAGCGTTCCAACGGTTCTGCAGTTCAGCAACAATCTGGTGCCGGCGGAGCCGACCACCCGCGTGCAATACAATGCCAATCTTCCGAGCCAGCCGGTCACGCCGAGTACGGTTGCCGGATCGCCGACCTCAAACTTGCTCAATCCCGCATCGTTTATCTCGAATCCGCTTGTGACCGGTGCGCTGCCTGGGTCGATTGTCGGCGCTGCCGGAACGCTGGTGCAAGATACCGCGGCAATCGGAACGGGAACCGTCGGCGGTTTGGCGGGCGGTACGCTTCTGACGGCTCTCGGTTTTGTCGCGGCTGACGTCATTACACTGAGCGATGGGACAAATACGACCAATTTCGTGGTTGGCGGCGCTTCAACAATCGCCAATCTTAACGCCGCGCTCAGCGGCGGTGCGGTCCCGGCCGTCGTGTCGTTGAACGGCGCCAATCAGCTGCAGATTCTATCGAGCAACAATTCCGACACGCTGACGCTCTCAGCCACAGGCGGCGGTGCAGCCGCGGGTTTGACCGGAATCGGATTTGCGACCGTCGCAAGCCGGACGTTCGGCCCGACCAATCCTGCGCTGCTCGCCCTGGTCGGCGGGCAAACGATTACCGTTACGGTCGGCGCCAACGCCACACAGTCAATAACTTTTGGAGCTGGCGCGACTCAGATCGGGAGCCTGAGAGCACTCGATTTGGCGCTGGATGCGACCGTGGGCGTGAATACGGCGACCACATCAGTAGTCCGAAACCTGGCCGGCGCCACCAACGGCGGGATCACGATTACCGCCGCGAATACGTCAGACGTGATTGTCGTCACCGGAGCCGCCGCCACGACACTCGGGCTTCCCTCGCTTACGGGACTTCCCACCAATCAAACGGTTTACGGCGTTGATCTGACCACATTCGTCAACCAGTCGGTCGCGGGCGGTTCGATCACCGCCTATGACGGCGTGGGCACGCCCGCGAACTTGCAGTTTCGCTGGGCCAAGGTCGACAGCGTAAGCAACGTCCCGCCGGGTGTCGACACATGGAATCTATTTTATCAAGTGAGCTCGACCGCGACCAACACGCAAGCGGCATGGCGCAATGCCGGAACCGATTTTATCTTCAATTCGGTTGGGCAACTCAACCCGGCGGTCAGCGCCTTGACGCTCAATAACGTCACGATCGACGGGATCTCGCTTGGAAACGTAAGTGTGCAATTCGGAGCGGGCGGGTTGACGCAATTCGCCAACGCCAATGGCACGGTTCAGGTCAACCTGCTGGATCAGAACGGCTCTCCAGCCGGGCAATTGCAGTCGGTCGCGGTGGACGATCAAGGGCGCGTTGTCGGTACTTACTCGAACGGCCGGATTCTTCCGCTAGCTGAAATCACGCTGGCCAATTTCAACGGTCAAAATTACCTCAAGCGACTGGATGGCGGCGCCTATTCGGAAACCGCGGATTCCGGGCCGGCCATTCTCAATGCGACCGGCAAGATCCAGGGCGGGGCGCTGGAAGCCTCCAACAGCGACATCGCGGACGAGTTCAGCAAGCTGATTGTGACGCAGCAGGCGTACTCGGCCAATACGCGCATCATCACAACCACCAATGCGATGGTGCAGGACCTCTTGAATGTTATTCGTTGATGGCGGCCGGCGAATGAGTTTGGGCGCGAAATAATGCGATGGCAACTGTGAAGCAACCATGAGTCTTACGCAGGCGCTCAACACGGCGATGGCCGGTCTGCAAGTCACGCAGAGCGGCCTATCGATCGTTGCCGGCAATGTCGCCAACGTGCAGACGCCGGATTATGTCCGCAAGACGCTTGAGCAGATCGAGACGGCGGCCGGCGGAACCATCAGCGTCCGCGTCGCCGCCATCAATCGCATGCTCAATCAGCTGCTGCAGAATCAGCTGCGGACGGAAACATCGGGCGGCGCTTACGCCGATGCGCTTTCCCAGCTGTTCGACCAGCTTCAGACCGTCTATGGCGCGCCGGGCTCATCGGTTGGCATGGACGCGTTGTTCAACGATTTCACCACCGCTTTGCAGGGCTTGCTGGCCACACCGGGCTCGTCCTTGGCGCAGAACAATGCGGTGAATGCGGCGCGGCTGCTGGTGCAAAAGCTCAATACGATGAGTTCCGGCATTCAGACGCTGCGCAGTGCGGCCGAACAGGGCATCGCCGCCGATGTCGAAATCGCCAACAACGCGCTCGATCGCATCGCCAAGATCAATCTGCAAGTCGCCTCCGCGAGCCCCACCGATACCGCATCAGCGGCGTTGATGGACCAGCGCGATTATTACATCAATCAGCTCTCCAAGCTGATGGGTATCAAGGTCGTGCAGGGCGACAACAATCAAATCTCGATCTTTACAAACAATGGCATTCAACTGGTCGGCGCGATGGCGGCAAAGCTCACATTCGACGCGCGTGGGGGCTTGTCGCCAAGCTCGGTTTGGAACTCCGATCCAACGCTTCGCGGGGTGGGCACGATCATGCTCACCATGCCCGGAGGGATAGCTTTCGACTTGATTGCCGCGGGCGGGGTGGCGTCGGGTGAAATTGGCGCCTATCTGCAGATGCGCGATCAGATCTTGCCGCTGGCGCAGCAACAGCTCGATGAGTTCGCTGCGCGCATGGCGCAGGCGGTGTCCGATGTGACGACGCCCGGCATCGCCGTCAATCCCGTTCCGCAGAATGGATTTACCGTCGATACGGCAAGTCTACAACCCGGCAATACGATTCAGTTTACCTATACCGATGCGTCGAGCGTGAAGCATAACATCACGATCGTTCGCGTCAACGATTTGACTGTTCTGCCGCTGTCGAATTCGGCGACTGCCGATCCGAACGATGAGGTCTATGGCATTGACTTCTCCGCTGGCATGGCGTCGGTCGTCGCCCAGCTCACCACCGCGCTCGGCGCGACGGGATTGGCATTCTCCAATCCCGCGGGGACGACGCTACGCATCCTCAACGACATGGCAGGTACCATTTCCGTCAATTCGGCGTCCACGACGCAGACCATGTCGTCGCTGACCAGCGGCAATGCGCAGCTGCCTTTGTTTTTGGATGGACCGAATCTGTATTCCGGCGCCATTGCCGCGGGCGGTTTACAGGTCACCGGCTTTGCCGCGCGCATTTCCGTCAATGCCGCTTTGATCGCTACGCCATCAAACCTGATCAGTTATCAAACTGTTCCGCCAACGGCTGCGGGCGACCCGACCCGCCCAACATTCCTGTACGATCGAATCGCGAATTCCGCGTTGATGTTCTCGCCGACGACTGGAATTGGCGGGGCTTCGTTGCCGTTTTCCGGGTCGTTGTCCTCGTTCATCGGACAGATCATGGCCTATCAAGGTCAGGGCGCGGAAAATGCCAGAAATCTCAAGCAGGGACAGGATGTCGTGGTCAACGCGCTGCAACAGCGGTTGAATCAGGAATCGGGCGTCAATATCGATCAGGAAATGACCAATCTATTGAATCTACAGAGCGCGTATGGCGCCAACGCGCGCGTGTTCACGGCGATCAAGGAAATGTTCGCGACCTTGTTGAATATGTGAGGCGGCCATGACGATCACGGGCATTTCAACTTCCTCGATGATGATCGTCCAAACGCTCGCCGATCTGCGGACTAGGCTCGATGATCTGCAACGCCAGCTCGGTACCGGCGAGAAATCAATTGACTACGCGGGGCTCGGCGCTCAACGCGCGTTGGCCGTAGGCCTGCAGGCGCAACTCGATGCGGCCGGAGGTTTTGCCGACACGATCACACTTGTGCAAACGCGGCTAAGCCTGGCACAAACGTCATTGACCGGGATTTATCAGTCTACGCAGAGCGTCAAGCACGCGTTGGTGCAGCAGAGTTTCATTCTTGGGCAGGGTGGTCAGACCATCGATCAGCAGTCGGCGCTGGGGCAGCTCGACATGATCTTGGCAGCGCTCAACACGCAGGACGGGACGGGTTATATATTTTCAGGACTGAGCCCGGATCGGCCGGCGGTTGAGACGCTCGATCATATCTTGAGCGGCAGCGGGGTGCTCGCAGGTTTCAAGCAGGTGATGAGCGAGCGCAGACAGGCCGATCTCGGAGCGAGCGGTCTCGGCCGGCTCGTGATTCCCGCGGCCGGCAGTTCGCCCGCCAGCATCATCGGCAGCGGCGCGACGATTTTACCGGACGCAGCGGCGACGATCGCCGGCGGTCAGGTGCTGGCGGGAAGCGGGCTCGCGAACACCGGCACGCTGGTCATCAATGGCATCAATATCGCGCTCGTTGCCGGCGATCTGCCTTCGAATGTCGCGCCGCCGGGAGTCATTCAAAAGATCAATGCGGCGATGGCGGGGACGGTCACCGCTTCGCTCGATGCCACAAACCATCTGGTGTTGACGGGCGCAAACGCGGATACCGCGATCGTTATCGGGGCGGGTAGCTCCGGTCCGGTACTGGCGGAGCTTGGGCTTTCCGCGGGAACGACCAATCCGACCAATCTGCTGACCCAGTTTCCCGGTCTGGCAACGCAAACTCTGATTGTGACGGTGGGCGCCAATCCCGCGCTCACGGTGACTTTCGGCAATGGCGGTCCAAACGTGTCCACGCTCGCCGAGTTGACGACCGCCTTGGCGGGGCTTGCCGGCGGCACCGCCACGGTCAATCCGGCGAATGGGAATATCAACATCGTCGCAAGCAGCGTTCCCGATACGATCACGATCGGCGGGACTGCGAGCCCAGCAACCTTCGGCCTGCAGGCCGTGTCTGCCGGGCCCGCGCTCGGGACGCGCGTGAGCTTGAGCGAGGATGTCGCGGGCTCGCCCTTTGGCTTTAAGCTCGCGGGTGTCAGCTCCACATTGACCGGCGCCAATGTCATCGGTCCGACCGGTGCGCCGGCTGCGGTATCGGTCGATTTTCAGTCTAATCCCGCTCCCGGCGGTGCGTTGACGCTGACGTTTACGCTGCCAGACGGCACGACCGAGAAGCTGACCCTGACTGCGACCGCGGCGAATCCTCCTGGGACAAACCAGTTCACCATCGGCGCATCGCCGGCAGCGACGGCGGCCAATCTGCGGACGGCGCTGACCGCGGCGGTCACAAAGCTTGCCGACACTTCGCTGGTTGCGGCCTCGGCGGTCGCGGCGGCCAACAATTTCTTCGACATCGATGCCGCTAATCCGCCGCTACGGGTCAATGGGCCGCCGTTCGACACAGCGACCTCGCTCATCGCGGGCACCGCCGCCAATACCGTGACGTGGTACACCGGTGAAGCGGGGACCAGTACGGCGCGCAGCACGGGCGTTGCGCGGGTGGATCCCGCGATGACCATTTCCTACGGGATGCGCGCTAACGAACAGGCGCTGCGCACGGCGGTCAAGAATGTGGCGGTATTCGCTGCCACGACGTTTTCGTCGGCCAATCCGAATGCATCCGCGCAATACGGCGCGTTGACATCGTGCCTTGCCATCAACCTCGTGCCGGCGCCAGGCAGCCAAAGCATATCGGACATACAAACGGATATCGCAAACGCGCAGATCATGGCAGCAGACGCGCAGGATCGTCACAGGCAGTCATCGGCGACACTTAGCGATTTTCTGCAAAGCATTGAAAATGTATCGCCCGAGCAAGTCGGCGCGGAACTACTGGCGCTGCAGATGGCGCTGCAGGCCTCGCTGCAGACGACCGCGCTGCTATCCAGACTGAGTTTGGTGAATTATCTTTGATCGGTATCGTAGGGTGGGCATCGCCACCGGAGATGCCCACGCGAAAACCGTTCGCCGCACATAATCAAGCGCCGCGTGGGCATCGGCAAAGCGCCGATGCCCACCCTACATTGCTGCACCGCATCCGGGAAACGAGTCACACGTTCAGCCCTGACCGCGCAAGCCGGCTGCCAATTCGCGATTGATGTTGATGAGCGATGAAAGCGCCTCGCGCCGCGGGTTGGCCGTCACTGACATGGTCTGGTTCATGATGAAGACGCCGATATTGGAAATGTTCTGCCGGATATTGGCAGGCAATTGATTGTCAGGACTGGTGACGGAACCGAGAAATAGCGTCCAGAGCTTGCGATTATAAGTCAGGGCCTCGATCAGCCCCGAATTGTCGCGCTCCCAAGCATCGGAAACGGCCTGCAGCTGGGCGGCAGCCTTGAGCAGCAGATCGGCCTCGAGATCACGCGGACTGGCGATCTTCTTTGCTACCGAGCGGTAGGCGTCGCTTGCCGTTCGCATTGTCGAGAAGCTCCTGCTCGTAGGCAATCAATTTTCTTGCCTGCCGCAGAGCCTTATACATTTCGCCCGTTAAAATATGATTGTTGATGTTCTCGATGTAGGGCCAGGTGGAGGGGGCCGCCTGCACGATGTCGCGCATGAGCTGGAAATAGGTGTCGTGGTGGTCGGCCGGATTCTTCGACAAGTACATCAGTTGGACCGCCAGATAGATGCGCTTGGCCGGGGTATTGGCGGTCTCCGGCGTGAATATGTCCTTCTCGCGCAGGACTGGGGTCTCGCCGTCGATCAGCAGCCGCGCACGTTGATCTGTGTTGGTAATTATGCAGTCACCGACGATGAGACGCTCGCCGGCTTTGAGTTCTACTTTGAGGGCCATGATCGTCTCCTAATTGCATCTAACGTCGATCGTCGCAAATGGCCGTTAATGCGTTGTTAAGATTTGGACGACGGCGAAATAATCGCCATCACCCGAACAGTCTGAGCACCGACTGGTTGGCCTGGTTGGCGAGCGAGAGCGCCGCGATCGAGAGCTGCTGGCGGGTTTGCAGCGCCAGCATGTTGGCGCCTTCCTCGTTGGTGTCGGCGACCACCAGATTGTCGGCGCCGGTCTTGAGCGTGCTGATCATCTGCTTGGTGAAGTCCTGGCGATTTTGCACGATCGAGAGGCTGGAGCCGAATCCCGATGCCTGCGTGCGCGCCATCTGCAGCGCCTGAGTCAGGCTGTTCAAAATAAGGTCGATATTGGAATTGGAGTCGAGGTCGGTGTTAACAAGTATGTCGATGCCAAGGTTTATTGAGTTGACCACGAATGGATTGCCGTTGACGTCTTTCGCCACGATATCGAGCGTGCTGGTCGACTGCTCGTTGAAAATGACCTTGAGAACGTCACCCTGCAGCAGATTGATACCGTTGAAGCTCGCGTCGGCGGAGAATTTATCGAGCTGGTCGCGCAATTGATTGAATTGCGTCACCAGGGTCCTGCGGACGGTATTGCCGCTGATCGACGTGGTCCCGGCGAGACCGTCGACCGCGCCACTCGTCACGCCTGTCACGTCCAGGGCGATGGTCGAGAGGTTCTGGATGCGCAGCGTGCCGGCATCATTCGATGCCTTCACTTTGCCCTGGAGCAAAACGGTGTTGTTCACTGCGGCGACCACATCGTCGAGGGTCTTGGCGGTGATGGCGGTGGCGCCAAAGTTCATAAGGGCAGCGCCGCCGGGGACCCCGCCCTCGGCAATGGTAATGACGTCATTAAAGGTGTTTGTGAGCCTAACGAAGCCGCCCACGTTCGACGCCGTGATGGCGAGACCCGCAGCGGCGGTCGCCACGTTGATCGTGCCAACGATTGTGTCGACCGTGTCACCGGTGTTCAGTGTAATGTTGCCGGTGGTCGTTGTACCGTTTGAAATCGTGAATTGTTCGCCGTCGTCGCCCACCAGCACCGGACCTGCGAAAGCCGATGTCTTGTTCGAGCCGTTGATCGAGATACTGACGGGGATCGCCCCGACGGAGCCGTTGACGAAGCTCAGGTCGTCGCCGGCAACAGCCACGCGTGCGGCATCATAAGTGTACGACGTGCTCTGCCAGGTGGCATCCTGGCGGGCCTGCATCAGCGTCGATTGCATCGACTGGACCGTCGTGACGATGGCCGTGATGCCGTGGTTCGCCGCATTGACGGTCTGAATGGAATTGGACATGGCGTCGAGCAGGGCCGCGAGATCGCTGGAGCGGCTCTGCAGGCCGGCGGAGGTGAAGAAGTTGACGGCGCTGTCGAGCGGCGTGTTGACCTTCTTGCCAGACGCCAGCCGGGTCTGGGTCGTGTTCATCATATCGGCGATGCCTTGCAGCGCGAGCAGGTTCGAGCGCACGCCGCCGGTGAGAACGATATTGTCAGCCATAGCCAAAATCCTCGACGAAAAAATCGCGCCGGAATCGCCCGGCCACAGGCCGATAATGGTTTGGTAACCCTAATGGCTGGTAAAAAAATGCTTAATGAGAGGTTAATGGATGTGGAGGCGGGGGAGGGATGGAATGCGCTCAATCGTTGTCATTGCCGGGCTTGACCCGGCAATCCATGATGCGTCTCACCAAGGAAAAACTTTCGGAGAGATTTAGTTCGTGGACGCTCATCATGGATGCGCGGGTCAAGCCCGCGCATGACGAAGAATAGAAAGAGCCTCGCCGGAAAAATCCGCAAAAGAACAAAAGTACAAAAGTAAACGGCGGGGTTTTTGGCCCCGCCGTTGCAGTCTTAGAGGCGTAACCGTTCTGGTTAGCCGAACAAGCGCAGCACCGCCTGGTTGGCCTGCGAGGCCAGCGACAGCGCGGTGATGGAGAGCTGTTGGCGGGTCTGCAGGGCCAGCATGTTGGCGCCTTCTTCGTTGGTGTCGGCGAGGGTGAGGGAGTCAGCACCGATCTGCAGCGTGGTGACCATGGCCTTGGTGAAGTCCTGGCGGATCTGCAAGGTCGACAAGCTGGAGCCCAAGGCCTTTGCGTCCGTGCGCAAGGTGACGAGCGCGTCGGTCAGCTCGCCCGAAGCGGTGTCGAGGGCGGCGACGGTCGTAAAGTCGCCAGCGGCGGCGATGGGGAGCGTGGCGCTGTCCTCGGTGAAGCCGGTGATCGTGATCTGCGAGCTGGCGTCCTCGTTCAAATCGACAGTCAAATCGTCGCCGTTGATCAGATTGATGCCGTTGAAGCCGGAATCGGCGGCGAGCAGATCGATCTGCGCTCGAATTTCGTCGTATTGGGCCTCGAGGTCTGCCGCGACGAGTGCATCGGTATTCTGCCGCGCCTGGCTGACGATAGATTGCGCCGATTGCACCAGCTTGGTGATGGCTGAAATGCCGGCGTCGGCAGCCTTGATCGTGTTGATCGCATTCGACATGGAGTCGAGCAGATTACTGAGGTCGCCCGCGCGGCTGCTGAGGCCCTGCGCCGTGAAGAAGTTGACCGGATTGTCGAGGGCCGAGTTGACCTTCTTGCCGGTGGCAAGGCGGTTCTGCGTGGTGTTGAACAGGTCGGCCGTACTCTGCAGAGAAAGCAGGTTTTGGCGGACGCCCGCCGAGAGAGTGACTGAAGCCATGGTAGAGAACCTTTCTGGTTTGACGCCATACTGGCGGTACTACCGATCACATGGATCGGCGTGCGGCCAAATTGGCATGGGGCCTGATAATGCCCGGTGAAAAAAGTAGGTTAAAAATTTTTTGGAAGTCAATTCTAAGGTAATTTGGATCAAGATCGAAGTATATCCGCCGGAATTTTACCGCTTGTTCACCATGGAAATTCAGCGCTCGATAACCATGGCAGCGCGTAGCGTGTAGGACAGGTTGAGCAAAGCGAAACCCATCCTTGCGCTCAATTGTCGTCATTGCCGGGCTTAACACCACAAGTCGGGTTTACCCGACTTGTGTCGCTTAATAGTGCGGAACTCGGACAAGTCCGAGTTCCGGTGCAATCCATGATGCGTCTCACCAAGGAAAAACTTTTTGGAAGATTTAGTTTGTGGACGCTCATCATGGATGCGCCGGTCAAGTGTTCTGTCCGCGCATGACGGAGCGGAGAGTCATCGCTAAAGGAAACCGCCGGTCAGGTCAGGGCATCGACCTTATGCACGGCCGCTTGCGCAGCAACAACCGGATTTTCGCCTTCGGCCAGGGCGCGGGCGGCCTTGGCGCGGGTGTAGGCCTGCATGCGCAACATCGCCTGATCGGGCACCTGATGGAGAACCCGACGGGTGCGCGCGTCGAGAACCCGGTAGACGATCTCGCGGGTCTGCGGGTCGATGATGGTGTCGCGGGTGGTGCTTGCAGCTTTATTTTCTGTTTGCTTTTCCGCTTGCCGCGGCTGGTTGCGCGCGGGATCGGCGTGCTTGGCCGGGGCAACCGTCTTGGCGACGGGCAGTATGGGGGGCGCAGCCGGAGCGGCGCCAACAGCCGGCTGGGCGTGGTTATTGACCACGCCGACCACCGGTTTGAGTGCCATTCCCGCGTCCATAACAGCCTCCTGGCTGTTGTTGCCGAAATGCTCGCACTAAGAGGATCTAAACTGTTTCGATCCGCCTGTTCCCCTAAAGACCCCTTCTCACCGTTCCCGGATGGTTTTTACCGTCCTGATATTAAGCATTTCTTAGGAGTTATAGTTAAGCGAAAGGCGATTCGGTTGCGTCGGGTTGTATCGAAAACAAGAGGTAAATGCGGTGCGCAAAATTTTTTGAAACATTCATGCTGCGCGTGGTCGTCGCGCGTTGCGCCCAAAAAAGCCGGAGTAGGGTGGGCAAGGGCGCGGAGCGCCGTGCCCACGCGAGGCAACGCGCAAAGAAATGAGTGTGTTTTTGAAAATTGGTGGGCACGCTTCGCTTTGCCCACCCTACGTTGTCTCAGGCTTCGATGTCGGCGTGGGGATCGGAAACGGACGCGACTTCAGCCGGTGCTTCCTTGAGCGCATCTTTTGGGACTTGATGCTGCCGATAGGCGCGTTGGCGCATCAATGCCTGATTTGGCGAGAGCGCGGTAGGTTCGGAGCGCACATCGATCGCGCTAAAGAGCGCTTCCTGGCCCTTCGGATCAATGACAACATCGCGCGCAGCGGCTTCGTGATGCGCTCCGTTGGGATTGTTGTGGTGGTGGTGTTTAGCGCCGCCGTCGGTGGCCGCGTTTACGGTTTTAGCAGGGTCAAGTTCCGTATCGACCGCCTCGCGAACCGCAATAGGATCGCGCTGCGCGTGACTCCGTGGAATCACGCCGGGCCGCGGCTTGATCGTTATATTATTGTCCACGTCGGTCTCCCGGCACCTTGGTGCCGTGTGAAACCCGAAACGAACGCTCAACGCTTAAGCTAAATCCGATGAGATTAATATTTTATTACGACATCGTGTCCCGGACGCGGTGCAGCGTGAAGCGTAGCGAAACGGTGCACCGCTGATCCGGGATCGCGACAGACTGGAACGATCCCGGGTCTGCAGCGCACCGCTGCACTACGTTTCGCAACGCAGTCAAGCTTGCGCAGACTGCGTAAACTTGTCTGCGCGTGCTGCGCCCGGGAAACGTGCTTCCAGTTCAGTCGATCTCGCTCTATAGCATGCGGCTGAGCGCCAGCGGCGGCGCGTGGCGCGGGTGGGGCGCGGTGGAGCGCCCGGAGGCACCATAGGTCGACGGCTCCGACCTGCGTGCGAATTCATCGGAGACGCCGCGCATAATACCTTCCGATACGGCGTGGGCGGTGGCCAGAACCGTGAGGTTCATCTGCAAGACCGCCTGAAAATCGTCGTGGCGCTTGCGCATGGCGGCAAGGAGGTGCGGCGCGGTCTGCGTGAGATAGCGTTGGCTCGCCTTGAGCCGCTGAGTGTCGGCGAAATAGAGTTGCGAGAGCTCACTCTTGGACGGCACCAGCCGCGCCGCTGCGCTGAGTTTTCCTGCGCGCACGAGTTTGGTCTCTTCCTCGACCAGATCGAGCATGGTGTCCATCACGGCCACGAGATGCGCGATCAGTCCCTCCGCCTCGTTGCTGGATGTGACCGGGGCGGATGAGGAAGCGTGTTGAGCGGTGGCAGATTTCATGGTGGCTGTCATGGTGGCTGTCATGGCGCGGCGCTTTCTTGTGAAGGTTGTGTTGCTGCGGAGGAACGCACCTCCTGTTGCGCGAGCAAGGAGCGGTAGACATGATCGGCGATCCCGATGCCGCCGTTCTTGGCAAACGACTTGGCATATTCGTCGGTGAGGAGCGAGCGCCACACATTCGCAGTGTGGCCGCCGCCGTACGGACCTTCGCCGACACCCGCAAACATCTGCTGCAACATGGAATTGATGAACACCGCTTCGAAATCCTGTGAAGCGGCGCGCGCTTTTTCGGCAAGGGAAGCAGTCGTTGACGTGGAAACGGGAAGCGATGGCGTAAATCCCGGAGCGAGCGTACCGGGTGCAAGCGTTAGCGCGCCCGGCATCACATCACCTCGATGTCGGCCTGAATCGCGCCTGCGGCCTTGATCGCCTGCAGGATGGTGATGAGATCGCGCGGCCCGATACCGAGGGCGTTGAGACCGTCAACAATCTGCTGCAGCGAGACGCCATCCTTGAACACGGCGAGTTTCTTGCCGTCCTCCTGCACGCCGATCCGGGTGCGCGGCACCACCGTCGTCGTGCCGCGCGAGAATGGCGCAGGCTGACTCACCTGCGGCGTTTCGGAGACCGTGACGGTCAAATTGCCCTGCGCCACCGCGACAGTCGATACGCGCACATCGCGGCCGATGACGACGACGCCGGAGCGTTCATCGATGACGATGCGCGCCGGAAGATCGGGCTCGACCTGCAATTGCTCGATTTCGGTCAGAAACGAAACGATATTGAGCGGATAGCTCTTCGGCAGCGTCAGCACGACCGTCGATTGATCGATCGGCTCGGCGATATGCGACCCAATAAAATCGTTGATGACGCTGGCGATCCGCTTGGCGGTGGTGAAATCCGCGTTGCGCAAGGCGAGCCGGACTTGCGTAAGCCGATTGAGTGCGAATTCGACTTCGCGTTCGACGATGGCGCCGTTGGAGATGCGCCCGACGGTCGGAACGCCGCGGGTGATCTTGCCAGCGTCACCTTCGGCCGAGAAACCGCCGATGGCGACCGAGCCTTGGGCGACCGCATAGACATTGCCGTCGGCGCTGAGCAGGGGCGTGACCAGCAGTGTGCCGCCCATCAAGCTCTTGGAGTCGCCGAGCGCGGAGACGGTGACGTCGATGCGCGTGCCTTGCGTGCCGAAGGCCGGCAGATTTGCGGTCACCATGACAGCCGCAACATTGCCGGTGCGGATGGTGGCGCCACGAATGTTGACGCCAAGCCGCTCGAGCATGGCTTGCAGGGACTGCTTGGTGAACGGGATGTTGTTGAGTGTGTCGCCGGTGCCGTTGAGCCCCACAACGAGGCCATAACCGATGAGCTGGTTCTGGCGCACGCCTTCGATATTGACGAGATCTTTAATGCGTGAGGTGGCCGCCGCCGTCGTGGCGGAGCCAATGGGCAGCGACACCGCCAACAGCGCGGTCAGCGCGAAGGTCAATGTCCTCGTCATCCTAAGCTCCCTGATGATTTGGACTGGCAAGCACTATGCGAAAGGCGTGCCATCGGGCGTGGGCGACAACGCTTTGAATTGAATGAAATTTTTTCGCGCGAATGGAACGGAGCTGCGGCATGCGCGCCGTTTGCTGCCGTGCGGGCGGCATTATTTGCCGAGCGTTTACGGTTGCTTAACTATAACAGACGAGGCTTTCCGCCAATTTGGGGCGCCTGCGGCGCCGCACTCACTGGGGGCGACGGTCATGCGCATTTACGGCACGAACTCATCCGCGGTCATTACCGGTCCGCCTGCGACGCGCCGTGCCCCGGCTGCAAGCGGGTTTACGGTGGCCACGGAGGAGGCGGCGCAGCAGGCGGCCACAACACCGGCGGCGTTGCGCACCATCGGCGGCATCGATGCGCTGATCGCGCTGCAGAGCGAGGATGGGCCGACCGGGCGGCGGCGGCGTGCGGTCAAGCGGGGCCGCGTCGCGCTCGATGCACTCGATGAGCTCAAACACGGCCTGCTCGCCGGAACGCTCGGCCCCTCGACACTGCTGCGTTTGAAGTCAGTCGCGAGCGAGCTCAAAGGCGGGTCGGGTGAACCCGGGCTCGACACGGTCCTTGCGGAAATCGAGCTTCGGGTCGAGGTTGAAATCGCAAAACTGATGCCGCGTTAGGTCCGCTGCGCTGCGGTGACGCGTGCAGTGCACCCTGTTTAGGACTTGTGACAGAGTAAAGAAAACGCTGTTTACCGTTCTGTTTGCCGGTTCTGGTTCGATGGGCTCGGCACATTGCATTGCAGCAATTCCCGGAATTTTCGCACGCTTAACCCCTCGCTCAATTCCACGCTTGTAGGGTGGGGGCGGGCGCACTATAAGCACGCCCGGCTGGGAGGCTAGCGCCGTTGGGTGGGGTTGCAATGAAGCCTAAGAACGGGAGCGGAGCCAGGGTTAACGGGGGCGGAGCGCGGGGAGATAAGAGCAAAAACTATCGCCCGAGCGACAAAGAGCCGTTCATGAGTGAACGCCAGCGGGATTACTTCAGCCAGAAGCTGTTGAATTGGCGGGAAGATATCCTCAAAGAGGCACGCGAAACCCTGCAGCACCTGCAAGACGAGAATCAAAATCATCCCGATCTGGCCGACCGAGCGTCCTCGGAGACCGACCGCGCGATCGAGCTGCGCGCACGGGACCGGCAGCGAAAACTCATCGCCAAAATCGATGCCGCGTTGCAGCGGATCGAGAATGGCACCTACGGATATTGCGAAGAGACCGGCGAGCCGATCGCGCTCAAACGGCTGGAGGCGCGCCCCATCGCGACGCTCTCGGTCGAGGCGCAGGAGCGCCACGAGCGGCGCGAGCGGGTTTATCGCGACGAGTAAATATATTTTGGCGGCGCGCAATTTGCGCGATACTGATAGTCGATGGCGAACATTTCGCGGGAGGAAAGTATGACTTGCGTATCGACGATCTTCCGCAGAGCTGCTCTCGCCACGATCGCTGTCATTGCCGCATCGTCCGTAATCGAGTCCGCGCAGGCGCAAAGCTGGCCGCAAAAGCCGGTAAGAGTCCTGGTGGGTTTTTCCGCAGGCGGCAATATCGATAACCTGGCGCGGCTGACATGCCAGCGCCTGAGCGATGTGTTCAAGCAGCAATTCGTTGTGGAGAACCGGGTTGGCGCAAATGGCACAATCGCGGCCGAGGCCGTTGTCCGCTCCACTCCCGATGGCTACACGCTGTTCTGGGCAGGCACTGGCACGATCTCAATCTTTCCGGCGATGGGCAAGACGCCCTATGACACGGTGAAGGACTTCGCGCCGGTCAGCTTGATCGGTACGAGTCCGCAAGTGCTGATCGTCAATCCCAAGCTGCCGATTAACACTGTCAAAGAATTCGTGGATTACGTGAAGGCGCAGCCACAGAAGCTAGCTTATGCCGGCGGCGGCGGGCCGGGCAGTACGAGCAATCTTCTGATGGCGTTGTTTCTCAAGCGCGCTGGCCTGGAAATGACCGCGGTGAGCTATCGCGGTACCGCTCAGGGGATCATCGATGTCATTGCTGGACATATACCCACGATGTTCGTGCCGTTGCCCGAGGCGTTACAGCAGGCCGAAAGCGGCAAGGTTCGCATCATTGCGATATCGGACGACAAACGCTCGCCCGAGGCTCCGAATGTGCCGACCATCGCGGAATCGGGATATCCGGGATATCGTGGGGTGAGCTGGAACGGCCTGCTGGCGCCGGCGGGGACGCCCAAGGAGATCGTCGACCGTCTCGCTGCCGAGTTCGTGCGCGCTGCCAAGGACCCGGCCTTTGCCGCTCTGCTCAACAAGCAGGGCGTCACGCCCATCGGGCTCAGCCCGGAGCAATTCGGCAAGTTCCTGCAGGAAGACATGGCGCTGTGGGCGGAAGCCGTGAAGCTCGCGGGCGTCACCGCGCCACAGTAATGCGCCGGATGGCATGAATCAGCCGTGCGCTCGCGATTCGCCTTTTTGTTTGTCGAAACACAGCGCAAAATGAGCGCGGCCTCCGGCGGGAGTTGCCGGAGGCCGCGTGGTTCCGCCGCCCGCCCGCGCGACACGGGACAGCGGGGGAGCCAGAACCAGGAATCAGGTATCAGGAATCAGGAATCAGGCATCAGGCATCGCTGATCAGAACGGGTACGCATTCCTAGTCCCCGATCCCTGATCCCTGATTAGAACGGCAATAGGACATCCAGGACTTGCTGGCCGTAACGCGGTTGCTGCACATCGGAGATGTGGCCGCGACCGCCGTAAGCGATGCGGGCCTGCGCGATCTTGCTCGAGTCGATGGTGTTGTCGCTCTCGATGTCCTCCGGCCGCACAATGCCGGCGACGACGAGTTCGCGCACCTCGAAATTGACGCGGATTTCCTGCTTGCCCTCGATGACGAGATTGCCGTTCGGCAGGACCTGCGTCACGACACCGGCGACATTGGTGGACAGCTCTTCCTTGCGGTCGACCGAGCCTTTGCCTTCGCTCGATCCGGTCGATTCGGCGGTGAAGATCTTGGTCGGCAGCGCGCTGTTGAGCACCGGCAGCTTCTGCTTGCCGAAGAAATTAGTGACGCCGGAATCCTCGGAATTCTTGCGGCTGCGCGCGGTCTCGTTCTCCAACGAGGCCTTGTCGGTGATCTTCACCTTTACGGTGAGAATGTCGCCAACCTGGTGCGCGCGCTGGTCCTTGAAGAATGCACGCGAGCCGTTTCGCCACAGCGAGTTTGGATTATAGGTGGCCAGCTGCGGCATGGGCATCGGCATATGGACCGGTTTGTAGCCGGCTTGCGATGTCGGATTATCGATGGCCGATAACGGCGGCGCGTCGCCGATGAATTTGAGGCGTTCGAGCGAAGAACAGCCCGTCAGCAGCAGTGCGCTGATCGAAACAGAAGTTGTGAAAAAGAGACGCAATAATTTAAGCATGGTTGTGCTGCTCACTCGGCGCTCGGACGCGCTACGTTGGAGGATTCTGTTACGGATGCCGTGCTGGCCGCACGAAGCGGAGTCATTGCGGCTATGCTTACACGGCCGGGACCGATAACGGTGGCCTGCACCGTGCGATTGGACTGGATATTAAGCACGCTCACGAGATCGCCGGCGGCGCCGGCTTCCAGCGCCTTGCCACGCACCGTGAGCAACACGCCCGGTACCTCGTAGATGATGGTGACGGACTCGTTGCGCTGGACAACCTCCGGCTTCATGAGATCGGATGACTGCAGCATGGCGCCGGAACGCAGCGACCGCTTGGCGGCAAGCCCGATCGCCGACGCGAGGCTGATGGATTCGCCCGCGTGCTCCGACTTCGGCCGGCGTTCGGTCATCACGTCCGACGACTTGATAGTCTCGCCCCGGTTGAACGCGCGGGTGAGAACACTGGCCTCGACGGTCTCCACCGCGGAGCCGGCAAAGCGCAGCGGAAAGCGGCGCGCGACTGCACTGCCGGGCAGCTCGAAGGCGACATTAAACTGGCCGGTACGCGGTTCGAAATTCAGCCGTGCAACCTGCAACTCTTCCGCCGCAGACGATTCGACGTAGATGGTGCGTATGTTCCGGTCGAAGGTGATGGAAATGTTCTTGGCGTCGCCAAATCCATGCTGTCCCGCGATGGCACGCGCGATCCGCGTTTCGATTTCCTTGGCGGTGATCGCGCGGCTTAAGCGCGTCACCACCACTTCGGAAATACCACCGGTGTCGACGCCTGAGAGACGGTGCGGCGCCAGCGCCTCGATCACGCGGGCGACCGGTACGCCGCCGGTGGAGCCAAGGTCGGGCGAGCGGAACACGGGAATGTCGGCCGCAGATCCTGCATTTTCGACAAGGTCGCCAATGCGCACGACATCGGCTGTGACGGTCACCAGCTCCTTGAGCTTTGGATTGGCCGGTGTGAGCGCGCCGGTGATCTGAGCCGCGGCAGAGCCAGTCAGCGCGATCAGCAGGGCGAACGTGATGATGCGAAGCATGGCAGTTCCTCAACGCAACATGTTGGAGGTGGACGACAGCATCTGGTCGGTCGCGGAGATTACCTTGGCGTTCATCTCGTAGGCGCGCTGCGCGGCGATCAGGTCGGAAATTTCGCTCACAACCTCGACATTGGCCTGTTCGAGTCTGCTCTGCATAAGATCGCCGTAGCCGTCGGTGTTCGGCGTTCCATCCTGCGGAGTGCCTGAGGCCGGAGTCTCCACAAACAGGTTGTCACCGATCGGCTGCAGTCCGGCCTTGTTGATGAAGCGTGACAGCGTGATCTGGCCCAGCACCGTTGGGGTCGTGGCGCCTTGCGGCGTCACCGAAACCTGGCCTTGCGCATTGATGGTGAGACCGCTGACGTTTTGCGGGATGGTGATTCCGGGCACCAGCACATTGCCCTGCGCCGTGACAACGCGTCCCTGGGCATCCATATTGAACGAGCCATCGCGCGTAAAGGTAAACGTGCCGTCGGGCATGAGGATCTTGAAGAAGCCCTCGCCGCGGATCGCGACGTCGAGTTCAGCGCCGGTTTGCGACAGAGTGCCTTGCGTCATGATGCGCGGCGTGCCGACGGTCTTGACTCCGCCGCCAAGATCGACGCCGACCGGCAGGATATTGCCCTGCGAAGAGGTCTGCGTGCCGACCCGGCGCACGTGTTCGTAGAGCAAGTCCTGAAATTCGGCGCGCTGGCGCTTGTAGCCAGTGGTGCGCATGTTGGCGATATTGTTGGAGATGACCTGGACGTTGAGTTCCTGGGCCATCATCCCGGTTGCTGCCGTGTGGAGCGCGCGCATGGCGTGTTTTTCCGAATGTTAGGCCGGTACTTCGGCGAGTTGCTGGATGGCGGTGCGACGCAGATCGCTCTGCTGCTGGATCATGTTAGCGACCTCGGTGTAGTTGCGCGTCACCTGGATCATGCGGGCCATTTCGACAACCGCACGCACATTGGATTTTTCGATCGCACCCTGCACGATGCGCGAATTCTGATCCGGCTGCGACTGTATTCCTGCAGGCGCGGCAAACATGCTGGTGCCGTCCTTTTGCAGCGATTGCGGATTGGCAAAGTTGACAATTTGCAGCTTGCCGCGCGTCGAATCCGAATTCAGGCTCAATCCCTCCCGCACTCTGATCGTGCCATCAGGAGTGACGACAATGTCGCGATCGGTCGGTTGCAGGATAATCGGGCCCCCTTCGCCAAGGACACGATCGCCGGCGGAGGTCACGAGTTCGCCGTTGTTGTTGAGCTGCAGCGCGCCGTTGCGGGTGTAGCGTTCGCCGCGCGGGGTCTGGACCACGAGAAAGCCTTCGCCGTCAATGGCGACGTCAAACGGGCTACCGGTTTGCTGAATCGGCCCTTGGCGGAAGTCGTGCCAGGTCGCGCGGTCTTGCACGAAGCTCAGCCGTTGATCGGGGGATGCAAACTGCTCCGCACGCGCACCCGGCATCAGATATTCGGAAAACGCCGAGTTGTCGCTCTTGTAACCGGTGGTGTTCAGGTTGGCGACGTTATTGGAAACGACGTCGAGCTCGCGTCGAAGCGCGGTCTGCCACGAGAGCGCAATGAGTAGATTGTTCGGCATCGAACAGGCTCCCCTTTGACGTTGCGGCTTTTGCCCTCCCAAGGCAGCACCGACCACGGAACCGCATGCTCTCCCAAGCCGCGTTTCGAGATGGTTCGATGCAGCCGTCATGCCAAGTTTAAAATCGTATATAATTCAATATCTTAGAATATTTATGCCGGTTCTGCGCAAGGCAAAATGCGCCCCTTTGGCCATGCGAGCGGCAAAAAATTCCCCGTTGCACGCATGGAGAAAGTATCCATTAACCATTGCAACCGTACCGTCGCCGCAATGAGCGCCGGGGCTGCGCTCGCGGCATGTGTCTTGTGCTGTCGCCGCTTGCTGGTACCCGCGCAATGACCAGCTTGAGGTTGCAAAATGGCATCTGCGGCGAAAGCAAAAACGAAGGCGAAAGCGCCGGAGGTCGAGCCCGAAGAAGAAGATGAAGAAGAAGGCGACGCCGGAACGGAGCAACCGAAGAGCAGGCTCGCGGGACTCCTCACGCTAAAATCCATGATCATCGGCGGTGCGGCGCTGCTGATCCTCAGCGCGGCGGGGGGCGCGGCTTATTTCTTCCTGTACGCGCACAGCAAGGAGCCCAAGGTCGCCGCGGTGCCGGGCAAGCCCGTGGTGTTTGTCGACCTGCCGGATGTGCTGGTCAATCTTTCCAATGCCGGTAGCGAACGCACGCAATATCTCAAGGTCAAGATCGTGCTCGAGCTGCCGGATCAGCTCATGATTGCACAAATTCAGCCAGTCATGCCGCGGGTGATGGATGCATTCCAAACCTATTTGCGGGAACTGCGGCCGAGCGATCTCGACGGCTCCGCGGGGCTCTATCGCTTGAAGGAAGAATTGACGCGCCGCGTCAATGTTTCGATCGCGCCGAACAAGATCAACGCCGTGCTGTTCAAGGAGATCGTCGTCCAGTGACGAACTAAAGCCATGGCGCAAAAAGATCAAGTCGACCAGAACGCACTTGCCGCCGAATGGGGTCTCGCGCTCGATTCCGGGCAAACAGGCGCCGACGCGAATGCGGCGCCGGGCGCGGAAGCGGGCGCCGGCCCCGCTGCGGGTAACGGTGCGGGCACCGCAGGCGGCAGCGTAAAAGAACAGACGGCCAACCAATGGGCCGCCATGCTCGACGACAATTCGAACCAGGTGCAAGGCGGCAAGGGCGGCGCCGAGCGCGTCCTCAATCAGGAGGAAATCGACAGTCTGCTTGGCTTTAGTCTTGCTGACGTCGCGCTCAACAATAACTCCGGTATCCGCGCGATCATCGACTCGGCGATGGTCTCCTATGAGCGCCTGCCGATGCTCGAAATCGTCTTCGACCGGCTGGTCCGGCTGATGACCACGAGCCTGCGCAACTTTACTTCCGACAACGTCGAAGTTTCGCTCGACCGCATCACGTCGGTGCGGTTCGGCGACTACCTCAATTCGATCCCGCTGCCGGCGATTCTGTCCGTGTTCAAGGCCGAAGAGTGGGAAAACTTCGGCCTCATAACCGTCAATTCGAGCCTGATCTATTCGATCATCGATGTGCTGCTCGGCGGACGGCGCGGGCAGACCACAATCCGCATTGAAGGACGGCCCTACACCACGATCGAGTCCAATCTGGTCAAGCGCATGATCGAGGTCGTGCTCGCGGACGCAGAACTCGCCTTCAAGCCACTTTCGCCGGTCAAGTTCAATATCGATAGGATGGAAACCAATCCGCGCTTTGCCGCGATTTCACGGCCGGCCAATGCTGCGATCCTGGTGCGGCTGCGGATCGACATGGAGGATCGCGGCGGCGATATCGAACTGCTGCTGCCCTATGCCACGATTGAACCCATCCGCGGCGTATTGCTGCAGATGTTCATGGGCGAGAAGTTCGGCCGGGACCCGATCTGGGAAGGCCACCTCGCCACCGAGATTGGACAAGCAGAGATTGCGGTCGATGCGGTGCTGTACGAGGCACAACTTCCGCTCCGACGGATGATGGCGCTCGATGTCGGCGACACGCTGATGCTCGAAATCAAACCGGATGTGCTCGTCTCGGTGCGCTGCGGCGACGTCACGCTGAGCGAGGGCCGCATGGGGCGCGTGGGCGACCGCGTCGCGGTGCGGGTGGCCAAAACGTTACGCAAGCCGCGCACGACCTTCGCTATGTTCGAAAAGGCAGATCAATCCACCAGCCGCATGGAGGCAGCATGAGCTATGGCTTTCCGTTCATTATCGAAACCATGGTTGCGGTGCTGCTGCTGTTCACGATTCTCTATTGTGTTCGTCTCAATAACGGCATCATGCAACTCAAAGGCGATGAGAAGATCCTGAAGACGACGATCGCCGAGCTGATCACGGCAACCGAAACCGCCGAACGCGCGATTGCCGGACTCAAGACAACGGTGCGTGAAGCCGAGCAGACCCTGGGAGAACGCTGGCGGAGCGCGGAAAAATTCTCGGCCGATATCAGCCGCCAGATCGAGGCGGGTGAAAGCATCCTGAGCCGGCTTGCGCAGATCGCGGCGATACGGCCGGCGGCGGCGGTTACGCAGGAGGCCAAACCTGCCGTGCCCGATCCGAAGGCGATCATGGCAGCGGCGCAGGCCTTCGCCGAGCGCACCGGTTCGCGTGGCCGGGGCCTGGCGGCATGATCCGAATGCTGCGCGAGTTTCGCCTTATCCCGCTGGTGCTGATCGGGACCGGTTGCCTGTTTGCGCTTAAGGTGATTGGGCTGTTACTCGATGGCGGCTATCTGCTCGGGTCGCGCACGTTGCAGAGCGATAATGTCATCGCACTCAAGCCGCTGCCTTCGCAGGAACTCTATCCCGAAACTATCAAGCTCGATGGGGCGGCGGCTTCGCCCGGCAACAAGCCGTCGTGGATGCGGGAGATATTCGGCTATCCCGACGTGACCGGCTCGGTTAATTCCGGGAGGACGAACGCAATCAATCCGGTGATTGTGACCGGCTCCACCAATGCCCCCAAGCCCGCCGGCAAGGATGTCCCGCCCACGGATAACGGCGCGCCTCCGCCTGCGGGGCCGGCCGGCAAGAATCCGGCACTGGCAAAACCGCCGCCCGCCAGTGGAACGGTAATCTCCCTCGATGTCACGCGCCCGGTCTCTCCGGCCGAACGGGCGATCCTCGAGCGGCTGCATGAACGGCGCCAGGAGCTCGACACGCGTGCGCGCGAACTCGACATGCGTGAAGGTCTGCTCAAGGAAGCGGAGAAGAAACTTGATGTTCGCATGAATGAGCTCAAGGAGCTGGAAGGGCGGGTCAGCGCGGGTCGCAAGCAGAAGGAAGAAGCCGACTCATCGCGATTCAAGAGCCTTGCCAGCATGTATGAGAACATGAAGGCCAAGGACGCGGCCAGGATCTTCGACCGGCTCGACATCAGGATACTGATTGACATGACATCGCAGATCAACCCGCGCCGGATGTCCGAAATCCTGGCGCAAATGTCTCCGGATGCGGCTGAGCGCCTCACCGTTGAGCTTGCGAGCCGCGCCAGTGGCGTCGAAAAGGCAGCCAATCCAGCTAATCTGCCCAAGATTGAGGGACGTCTTAACGGCGGCTGATGGTCAGCCGCCGGTTTTATCAGGTACAGTTAAGTCATCATTAAACGCGTCAGCCTAGGCTCCGACTCGCTATTGGCGTATTGCCAAGCCGGAGTTCAAGCGCGCGCGTATGTCGAGTCCGTCGGTTGCCATCAATGCTAATCGGGCGCG
The DNA here is from genome assembly GCA_964575715.1 of uncultured Hyphomicrobiales bacterium. Taxonomy (GTDB): domain Bacteria; phylum Pseudomonadota; class Alphaproteobacteria; order Rhizobiales; family Xanthobacteraceae; genus PNAI01. Next base: position 31,008 of record CAZNSG010000150.1, read on the forward strand.
TCCTGGCATGCGCTTGCCACCAGGGGCGGCGCGCTGCTGCTATTTTTTGCGTGCCTTTGCGGGTCTGTTGGCGATCGGGCTGCTGTCGTTCGCAGTGCGCCCGGCATTTTCCCAGGACTCCGTCCCTCAGCCAATACACGGTGAAATCAGCGTCAACACCAGCGGCGGCTATACGCGCCTCATCCTGCGCTTCTCCCAGGAGATCGAGGCAAAGGTGAGGTTGTCCAGCAGCATATTGGTGATCGAATTCGCGCAGCCGGTGGAGATTTCGATCGATCGGCTCAATCTCGGATCCGCCGGCTATATCGGCGCGGCGCGCCGCGATCCCGATGGCCGCGCGGTGCGAATGGCGCTCGCGCGAAAGGTCACCGTCAGTTCCATGACCGCGGCCGAACAGCTGTTTGTCGATCTATTGCCAGAGTCGTGGACCGGTCCGCCTCCCGGTCTGCCGCGAGAAGTCGTGGAGGACTTGGCGCGACGCACCCGCGAAGCCGAGCGCACCAATCGCCAGCAGCAATTGAATACTCCAGTCCGCAAGATCACGTCTGTCCGCGTACGCGTCTCGAAGCTGCCGACCTTCACGCGCTACGTGTTCGAACTGCCGGAATTGACCGGGGTTTCGACCGATCGCGGCAAGGACAAGTTCACGCTGGTATTTGCCGCGCCGTTAAAGTTCGACCTGGCCGACGCGAAGCTCGACTCGCCTCCAGTCCTGGAATCGATCGAGGCGGAGATCGGGCTGGAGACCGCCAAGGTGAATTTCGCATTCCAGGGCAGTGTCGATATCCGTACCTTCCGCGAGGACAGCAACTACGTCATCGATCTGACCCCTCTCGACAACAAGACCGCACGCGGCGGGGCCAAGGAGAACCCCGAAGAAAAGGCGCAAGTCCCGTCAGATACCGGCCCCGGCGCAGGGCCGGAGGCGGCGGAATCGCCGGCCACGCCCGCCTCTGCCAAGGCAGCGGCTGATTCGCCGGCGGCTCCGGTCGTGGCGGATGCGGCAAGCGGGCAGGCCCAGCGTGGATCGGAGCAGCCTGCCGTCACACCGATTTCCCGGCCTGCAGCCGAAGGCAATGACGCGGCACCGGCTGCGGCGCCGGCGGATACGGTCCGCGAAGCGGCGACGGAAATTCCCTCGCCCGATCCGCAACGGCCGGTGGCGGCGCTGCTCTCGCGCCATGGCGACAATCTTCGCCTCAAGTTTCCATTTGTGACGCAAACGCCGGCGGCGGTTTTCCAGCGCGCCGATGCGCTCTGGTTCGTATTCGACGCGGCGGTCAAGATCGATGTTGCGGCGCTCAATGCCGATTCAAGCGGTACGATCAGCACTGCCGCGGTCATGCCGACGGGGGAGGGACAGGCGGTCCGGATCAAGCTTGAGCGGCCAAGGCTCGTGGGTGTGACGGCGGAGGGGACCGCATGGATCGTGACCATCGGCGACACCGTGACCGCGCCGAGCAGGCCGCTTGGCATCAACCGGAGCATCATCGGACCGTCGCGGGCGAGCATCGCTATTCCGATCGATGATCCGCGCCGGCTGCACCGGTTCGTTGATCCCGACCTCGGTGACACATTGCTCGTCGTGACGGCGCCAGCGCCCGCGCGCGGATTTCTCAAGACGCAGGACTTCGTCGAATTGCGCGCGCTCGCGTCAACGCATGGCATTGCGGTGGAAATGCTGGCGGATGATTTGAGCGCGGAACTCTCGGTGGACAAGATCGTGATCCGCCGCCCCACCGGACTGACGCTGTCGAACGTCAGCGGCCTTGGCCGGCGCACCGACTTGAGCCGCGCCGTGGTGTTCGACGCGCAGCTCTGGGGCTCCGACCGGCAGGCCAATTTTCTCGACCGGCAGATGAATCTCACCCGCGCCGCTGCCGAAGCGGCGACGGGAAAACGCACCGTGCCCCGGCTCGATCTCGCGCGATTCTATCTCGCGCAACAGATGTTCGTCGAAGCGAAGGCGGTGCTGGATGTGGTTGTCGCCGACGATCGGCCAACCGCAGAGGATCCGACCGCGCTGGTGCTTCGCGCGGTTGCCAACCTCATGTTCGGTCGCGTTGATTTGGCGCTCAAGGACCTGTCCAATCCATTCGTCGGCAATCAGCAGGATGCGCAGTTGTGGCGGTCGCTTGCTTACGCGCGCCAAGGCAAGTGGGCGGATGCGCGCGAAGGCTTCCGCAGCGTCGAGGGCGCCATGGGAGCGCTGCCGATCGAACTGCAGCTGGTCGCGCTCAAGGACTCGCTGCGCGTCTCCATCGAAGTTGGCGATTATGCCTCGGCCACGCGCAGGCTCAACGACATCGAAATGGTTGGTGTGCCGCCCGAGCTTGAGCCTGCAGTTGCGGTGCTGATTGGACGCCTGGCGGAAGGATTGGGCCGTAAGGAAGATGCGCTCTCCGCTTATCATGCCGCGGCCGAGTCGTTGAACCGTCCGGCTGCAGCGCAGGGCAAGCTGCGCGAAATGATGCTGCGTTATGCACTCGGCGGCGTCAAAAAACCCGATGTCATCACCGATCTCGAAACCCTGACCGCGACTTGGCGCGGCGATGAAACCGAGGTCGAGGCATTGTCCCACCTGGCGCAATTCTACACCGATGAGGTGCGTCACCGTGATGCCTTCAACGTGATGCGATTGGCCTATGTGGCAAATCCGAATTCCGAGATGACGCGCCGCATTCAGGATCGCGCAGCCGCGACCTTCGAGTCGCTGTTTCTGGTCGGCAAGGGCGATACGATGCCGGCGATCGACGCGCTCAGCCTGTTCTATGATTTCCGCGATCTGGTGCCGATCGGCCGGCGCGGTGACGAGATGATCCGGCGGCTGGCCGACCGGCTGGTCTCGGTCGATCTGCTCGATCAGGCGGCCGAGTTGCTGCAGCACCAGGTCGATCACCGGTTGCAAGGCGCCGCGCGCGCCCAGGTGGCGACCAAGCTCGCCGTGGTGTATCTGCTCAACCATAAGCCGGATATGGCGCAGGCCGTGCTGCGGGCGACGCGAACAGCCGATCTCTCCAATGAAATGCGCAACCAGCGCCTGCTGATCGAGGCGCGCGCGCTATCGGATCTCGGTCGTCATGACTTTGCGCTTGAGGTGGTCGCGAGTCTCGATAGCCGGGAGGCGATGAGGCTTCGCTCCGACGTGCTCTGGGCGGCGCGCCGCTGGCAGCGAGCGGCCGAACAGATCGAACTGCTTTACGGCGACCGTTGGAAGGCGTTCGAGCCGCTGTCCGATATCGAGCGCATCGATGTTCTGCGCGCGGGGATTGGCTATGCGCTTGGCAACGATGCGATCGGGATAGCGCGCTTGAAAGAGAAATATGCGGGCAAGATGGCAGACGGGCTTGATCGGCGCGCCTTCGAAGTCGTCACCGGCGGATACGGCACCAACAGCGCCGAATTCAGGGATGTCGTGCGTGCGACTGCCTCGGTGGATCTGCTCGAAATCTTCCTGCGCGACATGCGAACGCGCTATCCGGAGATAAGCACCATGCCGCCGTCAGACAGTCTGCAACCGGCGGCGGGCACGCAGCCGCCTCCGGCGAAGCCCGCTTCGGCCGGGGCACCGCCGGTCTAGATAAATTCAGTTTTGCCCGGCGCCGTTCCGGCATGCTCCACTTGCGCATGATAGGACGGTGGGCGCTCGCTAGCCAGGGCCGTAGCTCTGGACGAGCGAGCCCGCCACCAGCGACCAGCCGTCCACCAGCACAAAGAAAATCAACTTGAAGGGAAGCGACACCACCACCGGGGGCAGCATCATCATGCCCATCGACATCAACACGGACGCCACCACGAGATCGATGATGAGGAAGGGCAGGAACAGGAGGAATCCGATCTCGAAGGCGCGTTTGAGTTCGGAGATCATGAAGGCCGGTATCAGAATCCGCAACGACAGATCTTGCGGCTGCTCCAGCGGTTTCTCGCGCGAAAGGTTGGTGAACAATTGCAGATCCTTCTCGCGCACATTCTTGAGCATGAAAACTCGGAACGGTTCGGAGGAGCGCTCGAAGGCCTGCTCGGCGGTGACCTCGTTGTTGATGAGAGGCTTTATGCCGACATCATAGGCGTTCTGGAAAGCCGGGCCCATGACGAATGCGGTGAGAAACAGCGCAAGCGAAACGATCACGGCATTGGGCGGGGCGGTGGCGGTGCCGAGCGCGGTACGCAGCAGCGAGAGCACCACCACGATGCGCGTGAACGACGTCATCATGACCAAGATCGACGGCGCCAATGAAAGCACCGTGAGCAGCGCGATCAGCTGGATCACGCGCTCGGTGAGACCGCCGCCCTGGCCGAAATTGATGCTGATGTCCTGGGCCTGTGCGGAGGCCGCGAGCAATGTGGCTACCGGGAGCGCAATCGCCGCCGCCGTCGCGAGACGGACGCAGGCGGCGAGCGGGCCCGTCCTCACGTCTTTCCGGATTGACGGCCGAGCAAGTTCGCCATCTCCTGTTCGAGATTCTCGTAAGGGCTTCTGCCCTGCGCGCCATTGCCGGGACTGCCGTTGGCGGGCCCGTTTGTTGGCCCGGTAATCGGCGCTGGAGGCTTTGATTCTGTGCGTTTTTGCTCGCTGGCGGCAGTTGGGCGCTGAGCCGTCTCGGCTTTGGCCGATGGAGCACCCGTGGCGATCGGCCGGCGCAATGCGGTTTCCAGTCGATGCGCCATCTCCGCGAGATGTGCGTCGGCAGGAAGCGCGGACGCTGACGCGACTGGCGTGATCGGCGCCGACGGTACAGGCGTCTCGCCGATGTGATGTTGCGGTGCCGTGGGTACGCGCGGCGGCTCGGGCGGGCGCATGCTGCTTTCCGGTCTTGATCGCGACAGCTCGGCCGCGAGCCCCATGAGCGGATCGGGTGGAACCTGCGGGCGCGCTGGCGGTTCGGACTGTGCACGCAATGGCGCCGCTATCGGCGGCGGTGGCGCCATCGGCGCCGGCTCCTCCGCCACTATGCGCGGGCGTTCCGCGCGCGGCGCCATGACGGGTTCCGGTTGCGGCGGCCAGGCCGCGGCGTCGGGCAGAAATACCGCGCGCGGCAAGGTGTCGACGCTGGTGCGGGTCGTCGCAGCATCGCGCTGGTTCGCAGGGGCGGCGCGCAGAATATTGGTCTCGACCACGACATCGGACGGCCCGCCGATCATGAGCAGATGCTCGACGTTGTCGCGGCGGATGATGATGAGCTTGCGCCGGCTGTCGACCGCGGCGGCATCGATGACCGCCAGCCTGGGCTGGCGTCCGCGACCGGCCGCGAGCCGTCCGGCGCCGAAACGGCGCACCAGCCAAAAGGTCGCGCCGATGAGACCGAGGACGATGACGAACGCGATAATGAATGTCACGGGGGGCGGCAGCTCAACACCGAAGAAACTGTTCATGGGATTTTCCCTGGAACGCACAAGGCTCGCGAACTCGCCCAGATGAGCGGAGCCCGACTGGTTAACGCCGTCGGCAATATGTGCCGCCCCCAATGCTAACAAATTATTAACGGGGAAGGCCAGTTCGTCGGCAATTTGCCGGTTTGACGCCATTGCGATGGTAAACCGTCGATTACCGGCAAACGCAAGGTATTACGGTGATTTAACCCGCCATTAACCATACACCGGGCAAAGTCTGCCGAGCGTAGGCCGCCATTCCGGCCGTGGCCTTTTGAGACGATCGCGAGCCAGACATGCCCATTTCCGACATCCCGCTGTTTTCCATGCTGCGCACCCGGATGCACTGGCACCAGGAACGCCAACAGGTGCTGGCCAACAACGTGGCCAATGCCGACACGCCGAAATTCAAGCCGAGCGATCTGGTGGCGCCGCAAAACAACCGGCCGCTGCAGGCATCGGACGCTCCGCTCGGTCTGATGCGCACTGAATCGGGCCATCTCGCGGGACTCTCCGGCAACAGCGGAGCGCAGTTTCGAACGAGCAGGGGAGGTTATGAAGTTCGTCCCTCCGGCAATGCGGTCGATCTCGAAGACGAGATGATGAAAGTGGCGACGAACCAGATGGACTATCAGGCGGCGACCACGCTCTACAGCCGCAGTCTCAACCTGCTCAAGACCGCACTCGGCAAGCGTTGACGCTTTCTTATGACGCGAAATAATGTTCCGACCGGGCAAGGAGCAGGCCATGGATTTTCTCAAATCGATCGCGATCGCGGCCTCGGGGTTACGCGCGCAGGCCGGCCGCATGCGCATCATCGCCGAGAACCTCGCCAATGCCGACTCGACAGCGGCACGGCCGGGTTCCGATCCCTATCGCCGGAAGGTCGTGACCTTCCGCAACGAGGTCGACAAAGCGCTCGAAGCGCAGGTCGTCGGGCTGGGCCGGGTGCGGCCCGACCCGTCCGACTTTCGGGTGAAATACGAGCCCGGACATCCGTCCGCCGATGTCAACGGCAATGTGAAATATCCGAACGTGAACTCGCTCATTGAAATGACCGATATGCGCGAAGCGCAGCGTTCCTATGAAGCCAATCTCAATGTCGTCGGCGCCTCGCGCCGCATGATCCAGCGCACCCTCGATATCCTCAAATCCTAATCCGGAGAAACGCCATGCCAACAGCAAACGCCGCTGCCCAAGCCTACGCCAGTCTTGCCCGTCTGACCGACGCGGGCAGTCTTGCCAAGGCTGGCAGCGATACGGCGGCGGGCGGGGGGTTTGCCACGTTGCTCAAGGATGTGCTCGGCGGCGTCAAGGAGGTCGGGCAAAAGGCGGATGTGCAGGCCCAGGCCATGGTTGCCGGCAAGGCCAACATTGTCGATGTGGTCACGGCGGTGGCCGAGTCCGAGGTCGCCATCAATGCGGTCGTTGCCGTGCGCGACAAGGTGATCCAGGCCTACGAAGATATCATGAAGATGCCGATTTGATTTTTTTCACGTCCGGTGCGCGGGCGCGGAGTGCAGGCGAGAGGATCGATGAGCGGACCGGAGGTGCTCGATATAGGCCGCGATGCGATTTTGACGCTGGTGCTGGTCGCTGCTCCGCTGATGCTGGTCGGGCTTGCGGTCGGTGTCATCATCTCGCTGTTCCAGGCGCTGACCCAGATTCAGGAAATGACGCTGGTGTTCGTGCCGAAAATTCTGGTGATGTTCGTCACCATGCTGGTGGCGCTGCCCTTCATGGCCGACGCGCTGCACGCCCACGTCATGCGGCTCGCCGCCCGGATCGCGGGCGGCTGATTTACCCGATCAACCCTCCCCGCGCTCACGGGAGGCGACAGAGAGGATCGCGCGCGTGCGCATCGATGTCTCGTTTCTGCCCGTGATAGCAGCCACCTTCATGCTGGTGTTCGCGCGCGTCGGCACCATGGTCATGCTGCTGCCGGGGCTTGGCGAACTGAGCGTGCCGATGCGGGTGCGGCTTGCGATCGCGCTCGTTCTTACCGCGATCTTGCTGCCGCTGCACCGCAGCGCCTATCAGATCGATCTCAGATCATTGGGACCGCTGCTGCTTATGCTCGGACAGGAGCTGATGGTCGGTGCCGTGCTCGGGCTGGTCGCGCGGCTTGCGATCTCGGCCTTGCAGGTTGCGGGCTCAGTGGTCGCGCAGCAGCTGGGCTTGGGTTTCGTCACCGCCGTCGATCCCACGCAAGGTCAGCAAGGCATGATCGTCGGCAATTTTCTCACGCTCTTGGGCGTCACGATGGTCTTCGCCACCGACATGCACCATCTGGTGATCGCTGCCTTGCATGACAGCTATACGCTGTTCGCGCCGGGTGAGATGCTGCCCACGGGCGATGTGGCGGCATTGTTCACTCGCACGATCAGTATGGCTTTTCGCATCGGCGTGCAGATTTCCGCGCCATTTCTGGTGTTCGGGTTGCTGTTCAATCTCGGACTCGGCGTGCTCTCGCGGCTGATGCCGCAAATGCAGGTTTTCTTCATTGGCGTGCCGCTGTCGATCCTGGTCGGATTTCTGATCCTGCTGCTGGTGGTCGGCGCCATGATGGGCACATTCCTCGAATATTTGGAGGGCGTTCTGCGCACGCTCGCGCCGAATTCATAACACTTCTTGTTTGAGCATGATCTTTTCCGAAAACCGGTTCCCACTTTTCGGGATCATGCTCTAGGAATCAGCAATGGCCGAAGCAGACCGCAACGATACCGACCGCACAGAAGACCCGACCCAGAAACGGCTGGATGAGGCGGTCGGCCGCGGCGATGTGGTCAAGAGCCAGGAGGTCAATACCTGGTTCATCCTGGCCGGCGCGACGCTCATCCTCATCGCCTTCTCGAGCTCGATGGTCACAAGCCTTGCCATGACATTGCGCGGGCTATTGGCCAATGCGCACGATATTCCGATGAACGGGCGCGGAGTGCTCGCCATCGCATACCGGCTCGGGAGCGAGACGGTCGCGGCGGTCGCGATCCCGCTCGTTTTGCTCATGCTGGCGGCGATCGGGGGAAACCTCATCCAGCACCGGCTGGTCTGGTCGGCCGAGCCGATGCGGCCGAGCGTGAGCAAGATCTCGCCGATCGCGGGCCTGCGCCGGCTGTTCTCCAAGCAGGCACTGATGAATTTCGTCAAGGGCCTCGTTAAACTTGCGCTGATCGGCACGGTCATGACGGCGCTGATGTGGCCGCATCGGCACCGGCTCGAGGGCATGGTGGCGGTCGATCTCGCCGCCATCTTGCCGCTGACGAAGTCGCTCTCGCTCGAAATCCTCGGCACGGTAGTGGCCATTCTCGCGATCGTCGCGGCCGCGGATTATCTGTTCCAGTACCGGCAATGGTTTGAGCGGCAGAAAATGTCGATGCAGGAATTGCGCGAGGAGTTCAAACAGAGTGAAGGCGACCCCGCCATCAAGGCCAAGATGCGGCAATTGCGTCAGATGCGCATGCGCAAGCGCATGATGGCGGCCGTGCCCAAGGCGTCCGTGGTCATCACCAACCCGAACCACTACGCGGTCGCGCTGCAATACGATCCCGGCATGAATGCGCCGGTCTGTCTCGCCAAGGGTCTCGACCTGATCGCGCTTAAAATCCGGGAGGTCGCCACTGCGCATAATGTGCCGGTGGTGGAGAACCCGCCGCTGGCGCGGGCGCTGCACGATGCGGTCGAACTCGACGGTTTCGTGCCCGAGCAGCATTTCAGGGCGGTGGCCGAGGTGATAGGCTACGTCATGCGGCTGAAAGGCAAGCTGCCGCAACGCCGCGCGGGCCGGC
>CAZNSG010000151.1:0-14763 GCA_964575715.1 uncultured Hyphomicrobiales bacterium
CACCGTGCCTTCCTGCGCGCCGTAGGAGCCGCTGGTGGTGTCGGGATCGGCCGACCAGAACACGATCATGTCGGCGTTCTGCAAACAGTCTTCCACCGTGCCGTAGGTCTCCGACTGGCCGACGCGCAGCGAATAACCCCAATGGTGCACTGCGCCCCAGTACCAGCCTTCCCAGGAGTCGGGATTGTGGTGGACGCGCGTCATTCCAACCGCGTTGGAGAAGCGATAGAGCGCGGACAGGTAGTAGCCGATGTTGCCCCAGGTATGATGCGAGCCGTGCGAGGTGGCGATGGCGCCCGGGCCGTGGTCGTGCTTGCAGCGCTTGATCTCGTTGCCCACGAGATCGAGCGCTTCATCCCACGAAATGCGAACATAACCGGACTTGCCGCGGTTTTGCGGATTGCGCGCGCCATTGGGATCGAAATCGACGCGTTTCATGGGATAGAGCAGCCGGTCGGGCGAATAGACGATCGACTTGCAGTTCTGTCCGTGCGGGGCAAGCGTGGTCTTGCGCGGCGGCGTCAGTTTCAATCCCCGCGCTTCGATCGTCCACGATGCGCCGTCGCTCGCGTCGAGATCGATCGCCGTGGTGCGGATGATTTTTCCGTCCTTGACATAGATGAACAGCGGCCCGCCGTTCGCCATGTTGCAATAGCGCATGGTACCGTCGCCCATGCGGGTGCCGAATTTGAGCCCCACGCTCTGGCCCATCATGATGGTCTGCGCGAACCAGTTGGCGAGGTCGTCGGTGCCCGTCACCGTGAGCGCGAACTCCTTTTGCGCGTTGATCTGGTCGAGCCAGTTGATCGGCGGCATCAGCAGGTGAGCGCCGAGCGCTGCGTTCTTAAAGGCGAGCGTCACATCGGGTTTGGGATGAATGCCCGCGCCGGATCGCAACTGGCCATCGCGAAATTCGAACCAGCGTCCAATTTCCTCGTCGCGCGCCATAACTTGCGCGACCAAATTGCGCTCGTTGAGCCGCGCGCGAAATGCCGGATGCCGCCAAGCCTTGAACTTGAGCAGCCACGAGAGGCCCAACAGGATGAGCGAAAGCTGCAAGGACGCGATGTTCATAGTCTTTCTCCCCAAATTTGTTTTAGGAGAAAACGGCCGGTAAATCCAGGTCGGGAGCCCTGCGAATAGACGTAGCCTGCAATCCGTCATCCTGAGGTGGCCGCGAAGCGGCCCTCGAAGGATGAACGGCCCGTGCGGTGCCCGTCATCATTCGAGGCTCGCGCGTCGCGCTCGCACCTCAGGATGACGGTGATGGACTCACACCAGCATCCGCACCGGACTTTCGAGCAATTGCCGTACCGCCGCCAGCAACTCGGCGCCAAGCGCACCGTCCACAACGCGGTGATCGCACGACAGCGTCAGGGTCATCTGGCTCGCGAACTTCACGCCGCCGTCCGCGGTCTCGACGGCACGGCGCTGCGCCGCACCGACGGCCAATATTGTCGCGTGCGGCGGATTGATGATGGCCGAAAATTCGCGCACGCCATACATGCCCAGATTGGAGATGGCGCTGGCGCCGCCCTGATATTCGGCGGGCTTGAGCTTTTTCGCGCGCGCGCGCTCAGCCAACTCGCGCATTTCATTCGAGATCGCCGAGAGCGATTTTTCCTCCGCCTTGCGGATCACCGGCGTGAGCAGGCCGCCTTCGATCGCCACCGCAACGCCGACGTCGGAATGCTTGAAGCGCAGCATACGATCGCCCGCCCACACCGCATTCGCGGCCGGCACGCGCTGCAGCGCCAGCGCCAGCGCCTTGATCACAAAATCATTGACCGAGAGCTTGTAGGCGCCCTCGCCGCTCGCGCTTTTGGGCGCGCCCGCATTGGCCTCCTCGCGCAGCTGCAAGAGCTGTTCGATCCTGACATCGGCGACCAGATAAAAATGCGGGATGGTTTGCTTGGCCTCGACCAGGCGGCGCGCGATGGTCGCGCGCATGCTATCGAGCGGCAGTTCGGTGAACGGCACGCCCTGATAGAGCGCCAAGACCTGTCTAGAGACTTGTTCGGCACTCGCGCCGACTTGCAGGCTTGTCGCTGCGATGCCTGGTGCACCCCCGCCTTTGGCAAGCGCCACCTCCACATCGCGGGCAAAGATGCGACCGTGCGAACCGGAAGGCGTGAGGCTGCCGGGATCAATGCCGCTTTCGGCCGCAAGCCGGCGCGCCAGCGGCGTAATCGTCGTGCCGCCGGGCAGCCTGGCCGCGCCGTAATTATGCTCAGGCGTGCGCACCTCGAAGAACGGATCGAGCTTGATAGGCTCGCCAGGAGCGTGACCTCTCTCCCGCTCGTCCCCGCGCAAGCGGGGACCCAGCGTTTGGGAAGTCTGTATTGCCGCTTTCGCGGCAATGAGCGGATGAGAAGCATCAGCCTGTTTGGTCTGCTCGGCGCGGACCGACGCAACCTGCTCGCCGGCGCCGCCAATCACGGCCACCACCGCGCCGACCGGCACCACAGCGCCCGCCGGTACGCGGATTTCAATGAGCACGCCGGCCGCGATCGCCGGCACTTCCATCGACACTTTGTCGGTCTCGATCTCAAACAGGTTGTCGCCCGGCTTGATCGGATCGCCGACCGCCTTGAACCAAACGCTGATTTTGCCTTCCGCAACCGTTTCGCCGAGCTGCGGCATCAAGACGTCCATTCGACATTCCCACAATAGCTGACCCCCTCCCCAACCCTCCCCCTTTCAGGGGGAGGGAGAAGCGTGCCGCACCGTCGTCCTCCCCCTGCAAGGGGGAGGAATGAGGTGGGAATCATTTTTGAGCGCGACATAAGCGAAAGACATATCAGCTTCACCAGTTCAACGAGATATACTGAGTCTCCATAAATTCCATCAGTCCCTCGTGCGCACCTTCGCGGCCGATGCCGCTTTGCTTCATGCCGCCGAAGGGTGCTGCCGGATCGGACACCAGCCCGCGGTTGAGCCCGATCATGCCGAAGTCTAGCCGCTCGGAAACGCGCAAGCCGCGGCCGATGTCCTTGGTGTAGAGATAGGCCACGAGACCGTAGATCGTGTCGTTGGCGCGCTTGATCACCTCATCCTCAGACTTAAAAGTTTGCAGCGAGGCGACCGGCCCGAAAATTTCCTCGTTCAGCATATTGGCGTCGTTCGGAACGTTTGTGAGCACGGTCGCGGGATAGAAGAAGCCCGGGCCATCCGGACGCTTCCCGCCGGTCAGGATTTTCGCGCCCTTGCCGACGGCGTCTTGCACCAGTTCGACCACCTTGTCGCGGCCTTCCGCGTTGACCAGCGGACCCAGCGCCACGCCGTCGTCGAGGCCGTTGCCCATCTTCAGCGCCGCCATCTTGGCGGTGAGTTTCTTGGAGAACTCATCGTGCACCTTCTCATGCACGTAGAAGCGGTTGGCGGCGGTGCAGGCCTCGCCCATGTTGCGCATTTTCGCAATCATCGCGCCGTCGATCGCGGCATCGACGTCGGCATCGTCGAACACGATGAACGGGGCGTTGCCGCCGAGTTCCATCGCGGTCTTGAGCACGTTGTCGGCGGCGGCGTGCAGCAGCTTGCGGCCCACTTCGGTCGAACCGGTGAAGGAAACCACCCGCACGCGCGGATCGTGCAGCATGGCATCGACCACCGGGCCGGAGCGACGAGAGGGTATGACGTTGACGACGCCGGCCGGCACGCCGGCCTCTTCCAGGATCGGCATCAGCGCCAGCATAGTGAGCGGCGTCTCCGAGGCGGGCTTGAGCACCACCGGACAGCCGGCGGCGAGCGCCGGCCCGATCTTGCGGGTTGCCATCGCCGCGGGAAAATTCCACGGCGTCACCAGCACGGCAACGCCCGCCGGCTTATGATGCACGAACATGCGCGCGCCCGAGGACGGCGCCCGGCCAACCTCGCCGAGATTGCGCACGCCCTCTTCCGCGAACCAGCGGAAGAACTCGGCCGCATACGCCACCTCGCCGCGCGAGTCGGAGAGCGCCTTGCCGTTCTCGATGGTGATGAGCTTGGCCAGCCGCTCGGCGTCGCGGATGATCAACTCGAAGGCCTTGCGGAGAATTTCTCCCCGCTCGCGCGGTTTGCGCGCCGCCCAGCCCTCGAAGGCGCCCTGCGCGGCATCGATCGCGGCCTTGGCGTCCTCGACGCTGGCGCTCGCGACCGAAGCGATTTTTTTCTCGGTCGCCGGATCGATCACATCGAAGCGCGCATTGTCGGAGGATTTGCGCCATTTACCGCCGATCCACAGATCGGTCGGAACATTCGCGAGAAGGTTGTCGTACATGTTGCTCACCCTTGTCTAACGCAAGTTTAGAAAAGATTCATCGACGTGGGCCAACTCCAAGTTTTGACGCTCAGCGGCGGAGCAGCCTGTGCGTGATATTGCGCCGGCCATGCAAGATGCGAAGGAGTGTCAGTGTATCGTCGTCACGGCTGTATTCATAGATGACGATGTAGGGAGACACGATTGCGATGCGGACGGCTTGACCCAGATTTGACCTCGGCGCACCGCTCTCCGGCCAACGAAGCAGGCCCGTTATCGCGGCGCGAAACTGGCTGCCGTATTTCTCGGCAACGGCAGCGCCGGCTACCCTGGTGAGATAGGAGAGGATGTCGCCGGTGTCTGCTTCAGCATCGGCCGTTACGACCAGGCGCGTCATCGAGACCGCAGGTTCGTCAACTTGCTATCGAGGCGTTCCAGGTAGTCCTCGCCGGATATCACATCGCCGCGCTCGACCGAGGCGCGGGCCTGATCAACATATGGCTTCGCCCAGGTCAGATCGCCGGCATCGGCCGCCATCAGATCGGCCACCGCCAACGCCAATGCCTCGTCAACCGATCCGAAATGTCCGGCGGCAACCTGGTCCTCAAGCCATTTCTGCTGTTCGGATGAAAGCTTGATGTTCATGTGCCTGTTCCTGGTTGTCGGTTAACTGCTTGCGCATGTCTCACTTGTGCAGCGGTAAATTTCATCAACACGCATCCTAGAATGCGCGCCCCTTGCAGAAGGCTGATCGGAAATAGCCAATTGCCTTGTTCCAATTGCCTTGTTTATGCGGTCAGCCGAGCCACCTTTACCCCCAATTACATATACATCCAACTGCTCGCCGCTCGGTTGAAGACGAACGAAATCGTTTGTTGACCCGAGAAAACTAACATGGACCTCAGAAGGACCGCGTTGAGCGGCCTTCGCTTCGACAAGTAAGGCGATATCGACGATAAAGTTATCAGTTTTTGATGCTACGCGAAATTTGCAGTCGCTCAATTTTTGTATGGAAGACCCCTGCGGCAGGTTTGTCCCAAAGAAAATAAATTCAACTGTTTCCTCGACGGTTTGCGCGGTCGCCGGCCCAGATAGGAGGAACGCCATAAGCAATGCACCTCTTATGTAATAGTCGCGGACCATCAATTTCAACCGTTCAACGTCCTCTTCACCCGATCGACGATGCGATCGACGTTCGGCAGGATGGCGTCTTCCAGAATGTCGGCGGCCGGCAGCGGCACATGCGGCGTGGTAATGCGCACCGGCGGCGCATCGAGATCGTAGAACGCTTCATCGGCGATGATCGACATAAGCTCGGCGCCCCAGCCGCACAGCCGCGGGTTCTCCTCGACGGTGAACACGCGGTGGGTCTTGGCCACCGAGCCCAAAATCGTCTGCGTATCGAGCGGCACCAGCGAGCGCACGTCGATCACTTCGGCGTCGATACCGTATTGGATTTTAAGTTTTTCCGCGGCCTCCAGCGCGCGCGGCACCATCAACGCCAGCGCCAGAATGGTGGCATCCCGGCCCGGCCGCAGAATTTTCGCAAGGCCGAGCCGGTCCACGATTTCTCCGTCCGGCACCTCGCCCTTGGTGGCGTATAGCGACTTGTGCTCCAGAAAAATCACCGGGTCGGGATCGCGCACCGCCGCCGCCAGCAGTCCGATCACATCGATCGGGCTCGACGGCGCCACCACCTTGAGGCCCGGAATCATCATGCACCAGTTTTCCACGCTTTGGCTGTGCTGGGCGCCAAAGCGCGCGCCACCGCCGTTGCCGGTGCGCACCACCAGCGGGCATTTGACCTGCCCGTTGGTCATGTAGCGGCTCTTGGGAAATTCGTTGGCGATATAGTCGAAGCACACCGCGAAGAAATCTGAGAACATGATTTCGGCGATGGGCTTTAAGCCCGTCATCGCCGCGCCCATGGCGGCGCCCAGAATCGCTTGCTCGGAAATCGGCGTATCGCGCACGCGCTTGGGGCCGAACTGCTCATAGAGCCCGACCGTGGTCTTGAACACGCCGCCGGCCTTGCCAATATCCTCGCCCAGGAACACGACGTCGGGATCGCGCGCCATTTCCTGCGCGATGCCGCGCGCGACCGCGTCGCGATAGGTCAGTTCCGCCATGCGAAGCCTCCATCGGCATAAACATCGGTGGTCAGAATATCGAGCGACGGCGGCGGCGCGGCCTTACACTTCTCGGTTGCCTCATCGACCATGCGCCTGGCATCCGTTTCGATGGCGGCAATTGTCGATTCGGGGATGCCGAACTGCTTGAGCCGCTCGCGATAGATCATGATCGGGTCGCGCTGCTTCCATTTGTCGAGCTCGCCTTCGGGACGGTATTTCGCCGGATCGGCGCGCGAATGCCCGCTGTAGCGGTAGGTCTTGCACTCGATCAGCGACGGCCCATTGCCCGCGCGCGCCTTTACAAACGCAGTGAGAGCCGCTCGATAAACCGCGTCGGCGTCCTGGCCATCGACAATGATCTGCTCAAGCCCATAGGCGGACGCACGGCCGGCCGCCGGATGTTCGACCGCAGTGACTTCGCCAATCGGCGTGTATTCCATGTACAGATTGTTCTCGCACACGAACACGACGGGAAGCTTCCAGACTACGGCAAAGTTGAGCGCCTCGTGGAACGCGCCGATGTTGGTGGTGCCGTCGCCGAAGAAGCAGACCGAGACATCGTCCGCGCCCTTGTATTGCGCGCGCCAGGCCGCGCCGCAGGCGATGGGAAGATGCGCGCCGATGATGGCGTAGGAGCCCATGACGCCGTGCTCGACGGAGGTGAGATGCATCGAGCCGCCCTTGCCGCGCATCAGGCCGTTGTCGCGCTGCATCAGCTCGCCCAGCACCTGCTCGACCGGCACGCCGCGCGCGAGCGTATGGGCGTGACCGCGGTAGGTGCAGAAGCTCAGATCGCCTTTTTTCATCGCGACGGCAAAGCCGGCCGCGACCGCCTCCTGGCCCAGCGATAAGTGGCTCGTGCCCTTGACCAGATTCTGCAGGAACAGGTCGAAGGCGCGCTGCTCGGCCTCCCGGATCTCGACCTGAATGCGGAACAGGCGCAGCCGCGTTTCCTCGCCGATATCGTCATTCAAGCCGGCGGGGCTCTGGCTCGATTTTTTCAACATGATTTAAGTCCTCGGAACAGGCAGGTCGCGATCGCGGGCTTGGCCGCCCGTATCAGGCGTTGCCGGCACATTTTGTCAACCGGGATCGAGGGGGGCAACGGCGCCTTTTACCTTGTGCTCACGATAGAGCAGGTAGAGCCCGGAGGCGACTACGATACACGCGCCCGCGAGCGTCCAAGTGCTTGGCAGATTGCCGAACACAAGATAGCCGAGCGTGGTCGCCCATACGAGTTGCGTATAGATGAATGGCGAGAGCACCGATGCCGGTGCCTTGCGGTGGGCGACGATGAGCAGGAAATGGCCAAGTGAGCCAAACCCGCCGACCGCCAGCAACAGCACGACATCGAGCACGGTGGATGGCGTCGTCCAGACGAACGGAACGACCGGAAGCATGACAAGCATGCCGATAAAATTGGAATAGAACAGCGTCGTTTCGCTGGAATCGCGGCTGGAAAGCAAGAGCTTCCGGGTGGTAATGCCGTAACCGGCGTAACAGAGCGCGGCAACGACCGCAAGCAGCGCGACCCATTGCATACCGCCGAGACCTGGCCTGATCACAATCAGCACACCGGCAAATCCCACGCCGATCGCCGCCCAGCGCCTCCATCCCACCCATTCGCCGAGCAGCGGGCCAGCCATGAGTGCAACCAAGAACGGCGTCGCAAACATGATCGCCAGCGCTTCGTCGAGCTGCAGATAGCGGAACGCGAGAAAATTAAAGATGGTCGTGCCCAGCATGAGCAGCGCACGGCCGATCTGCAGCGCGGGCCGCGACGTGACGAGCAATGCGGGCCGGTTGAACGGATTGAAGAAAATAAGCGCCAGCACGAAGGCGCTGAGAAATCGCACGCCCACCACCTGCAACGTGTGCATGTGGCCGCCGAGATACTTCGCCATTGCGTCGAGGCAGGCGAAACAGGCGACCGCGCCGCACATCAGCGCGATGCCGATGAGGCGGGCGCGGCGCTGGTGCATTGCGTCGATCAAAGGGGAACCTTATCCGGATGCCGCGCAGTGCCTCAAAACTGGCGAAGCCGCCGCGGCGTGGCGAGCAACCAAGAAATCCAGCGCCATTGCAATGCACGAGAACCATTGAATGCATAGCCAGGGCAAGCTATAAAGCAATTGTGGGGCCTACGGCGGTCGCCCCGCTCTCTGCAAGGCTCGCGAGCCCAAAGCTTGGCGCCCAAGCACCGTCTCCTCGAAAACGGAGGGGGCTCATGCATTCCGCGAGCTTTTTTATCACACCACAGGAACTCTGGTCTCAAATCGGCACCGCGGCCGCGCCGCTGATCATTGATACGCGCAGGCGCGCGGTCTACGACGAGGCGCCGGGCCTTTTGCCGACCGCGATCTGGCGCGACACCGCCGATATCGCACAATGGTCAAAGACGCTCGACCGCACCCGGCCGCTCGTGTTCGCCTGCCGGCTCGCCCATAACATGAGCCAGACCCCGGCCGCCCATCTGCGCGGCGAAGGCTATGACGCCCGCGTGCTGGCCGGCGGCTATGCCGCTTGGGCCGAGGCCAAACTGCCGCTGGTGAATAAATCCGCGCTTGATCGTTTCGCACTAAATCGCCCAAGCGTCTGGGTCACACGGCGGCGGCCGAAGATCGACCGCATCGCCTGTCCCTGGCTGATCCGCCGCTTCATCGATGCCGAGGCGCGCATGCTCTTTGTCGATCCCGATCAGGTCGCGGAGGTCGCCAAGCAAACCGGCGCAATCCCGTTCGACATCGAAGGCGTGGAAATTTCCCACGAAGGCCCGCGTTGCAGCTTCGACACCATGCTCAAGCTATTCGGGATCGAGAGCGAGCCCGCGCTCGCGCGGCTGGCGCTGATCGTGCGCGGCGCCGACACTGCGCGGCCCGATCTCGCGCCGGAAGCGGCCGGCCTGCACGCCATCTCGCTCGGGCTCTCCGCGCTGGCCGGCGACGACGATCACGGCCTGCTGCGCAACGGCTTTATGGTCTACGATGCGCTGTTCGCCTGGCTGCGGCATGCCGCCGGCGAGCGGCACAACTGGCCGGCCAAATCTGCCAGCGACAAGGTGGCATGACGTTGACGATTGGTCATAGCTTTCCCTTCACCTCTCCCCAATGGGGCTAAGGCATGCGCACATCTTTTTTGGAGCAGTGTGCCGAGCGAACAACTTGTTCCGACCTCATCCTGAGGAGCCCGCCGTAGCCCGAAGGGCGAAGGCGTGGCGTCTCGAAGGATGGCCGCGCGCTTGGAGCTTGTCGCCATGCTTCGAGACGCGCCCCCGCAAGTCGGCTATAGCCGACTTGCGGGGGCGCTCCTCAGCATGAGGCCAGTGAATTGAGTTCGCCAGTATGCGATGAAGTTGTGTGCATGCCTTAGCCCCAATGGGGAGAGGTGAAGATAAGGATCGCTACCCATGCAACACGCGCATCCAAGCTTCGGCGATTTCTTCAAGGTCTGGCTCAAGATCGGCTGCGTCAATTTTGGCGGGCCGGCGGGCCAAATCGCGATGATGCATCGCGTCATGGTCGATGAAAAAAAGTGGGTCGAGGAGGCGCGCTTTCTGCACGCGCTCAATTTCTGCATGCTGCTACCGGGGCCGGAGGCGCAGAAGCTCGCGACCTATATCGGCTGGCTGCTGCACGGCGTGCGCGGCGGACTGGTCTCGGGAATATTGTTCGTTCTGCCGGGCGCGTTCGTAATGCTGGGCTTGAGTCTGCTCTATGCGCTCGGGCGCGGCTTGTCGATGGTGGATGGCGCGCTGTTCGGCATCAAGGCCGCCGTGCTGGTCATTGTGGTCGAGGCGCTTCTTCGCATCGGCAAGCGCGCGCTCAAAACCTCTGCGCTCAACGGGCTGGCGGCGGCGGCCTTCGTCGGCATCTTTTTCTTCGCCCTGCCGTTTCCGCTCATCGTCGTTGCCGCGGCCGTCATCGGTTATCTGCTCGCGCAGTCGTCACCGGCGCTGCTGGGGCTCAAGGCCGATGCCGTCGCGGTGCCTGAGCCCGCGCCTGGCCGCTGGCGTCAATTCGCCGTTGCGACGGCGTGCGGTCTCGTTCTGTGGTGGGCGCCGGTCGCGCTCGCCGCCATCACGCTCGGGAGCGATCATGTGCTGGTGAGCATCGGCACGTTCTTCTCCAAACTCGCGGTGGTGAGCTTCGGCGGCGCCTATGCGCTGCTCGCCTATATGGCGCAAGAGGCGGTGGAGACCCATCACTGGATGACCGCGCCCGAAATGGTCGACGGTCTGGGGCTGGCGGAAACCACGCCGGGGCCGCTCATTCTGGTGACGCAGTTCGTGGGCTTTCTCGCCGCCTATCGCGACGCTCAGCCGTTCTCGCCGGTTGTCGCCGGCATTATCGGCGCGGCGATGACGACGTGGGTCACGTTCACCTCCTCCATGCTGTGGATCTTCGCCGGCGCGCCGTTCGTCGAGCGGCTGCGCTCCAACCGGCGGCTCTCGGGCGCGCTGGCCGCCATCACGGCGGCGGTGGTCGGCGTCATTCTCAATCTGACGGTGTGGTTTGCGCTGCACGTGCTGTTCGGCAAGGTCACGGAAATGCACAGCGGCCCATTGCGCTGGTACGCGTTCGACCCTTGGGCGCTCGATCTCAAAGCCAGCGCGCTTGCGGCCGTGGCGGCCGTGCTGGCATTCGGATTTCACCGCGGATTGATCGAGGTGGTGGCCGTGATGGCGGCGCTCGGGATCGCGATGCAATATATTTTCAGTCTGTAGGGTGGGCAAAGGCGCCAACGGGTCCGCGCGAAGCGCGGCCCGATGACAGGCTCCGCGCCGTGCCCACGCATGTTTGCTTACATGACACCGCTGATGGTGGGCTTCGCTTCGCTCAGCCCACCCTACAATGCGGCAACCGGCACGCATTCAGGATGACGGATCAAGATTCCCGGCCAAGCGCGCTCTCGTGCCAGCGGCGCAGCATGAGATGGGAGAACGCGGAAAGCAGAAAGAAGATCACAATGCCGGCGATCGACAGCAGCAGCAGGGCCGCGAACATGCGCGGGATGTTGAGCAGGTAGCCGGATTCGGCAATGCGATAGGCCAGCCCGGAGCCGGCACCGGCCGAACCGGCGGCGATCTCGGCTACCACCGCGCCGATGAGCGCAAGGCCGCCGGCGATTTTCAAACCTTCCAGCATGTACGGCAACGCCGCCGGCAATTTCAGATACCACAGCTCCTGCGTGCGCGAGGCGCCATAGAGGCGAAACAGATCGACGAGATTGCGATCGACGGAATTGAGTCCCAGCGTGGTGTTGGCAAGCACCGGAAAGAACGCAACAATCCAGGCGCAGGCCAGCACCGCCGCCGGTTGCGGCAGATAGATCAGCAAAAGCGGCGCGATCGCGACCACCGGCGTCACCTGCAGGATCACCGCATAGGGATAGAGCGAATGCTCGATCAACCGCGATTGATTGAACAGCACCGCGAGTGCGATCCCGCCCACCAGGGCGAGAACCAGCCCCTCGAAGGTTGTCATCAGCGTGACGCCAAGCGAGCCCGAGAGGATGGGCCAATCGTCGACAAGCGTTGCAAGCACAAGTCCGGGCCCCGGCAGAATGTAGGGCGGTAGCGCATTGGCGCGCACCACAACATCCCAGGCTAGAACGCCAAGCGCGAGTACCGCGAAGGGCAGCAGAACGCCGAGTATCCGCTCGCGCAGACCATTGGATCGGTGCGGCGCTTTGCTCATGCCGCGGCTCCTACCGCCCTCATCCTGAGGAGCGCCCCGCAGCAGGCGCAGCCTGCGTATACTTGGCTGCGATGGGCGCGTCTCGAAGGATGAGGGCGGCCACCGATCTCGGGTTTACCCGAGATCGGCAATGTACAATACGCAAGTCGGCTATAGCCGACTTGCGGTGCTTCGAGACGCGCACCAGCGCAAATCGGCTCTTGCCGATTTGCCCCTACAAAAACGATGTCGGGCAAGCCCGACATCGCCGCGCTCCTCAGCATGAGGCCGATAGAGGATCGTAATGAAGGAAAGGATCTCATGCCGCGGCTCCCGGACGCACATTCATGGCCCGGCCAAGTGCTTCGGAGGCGAGCCGGCAGAAGTTTGCGTACTCGGCAGAAGTGCGAAAGCCCGCATCGCGATGGGGCGCGTCGATGGCGAGCGTCACGGACACGCTGCCGGGGCGCGCGGTCATGACGACGACGCGCTGGGAGAGATAGACCGACTCGAACACCGAGTGGGTGACGAACACCACTGTTTTCCCGAGCGTGCGCCAGAGCGCAAGCAGATCGTCGTTGAGTTTGAATCGCGTGATCTCGTCGAGCGCGGCGAACGGCTCGTCCATGAGCAGCAGGCTCGGGCCGGTGACCAGCGCGCGCGCGATCGACACCCGCATCTTCATGCCGCCGGACAGTTCGCGCGGATAGGCTTGCGCGAACTCGCCAAGTCCGACATGCGTGAGTGACTCCATGACGCGCGGGCCCGCCGTCGTCCGCCGCGCGCCGGCAAGCCGCAGCGGCAGAAAGACGTTGTCAAATACATTTGCCCACGGCATCAGCGTCGGCTCCTGGAACACGAATCCAACGGTCTGGTCGCGATGCGTCCTGCCGCCCGCCCAAGTAACGGAGCCGCGCGTCGGCTCGCTTAAAGCCGCGATGATGCGGAGCGCGGTGGATTTTCCGCAACCGGAGGGTCCGAGCAGCGAGATGAATTCGCCGCCGTGGATATCCAGATTGAGGCCGTCAAGCGCGACGGTACCGCTCCCGAATGTCCTGCCGACATCGCGCAGGGTGACGATGGGCGCGTGCGCAGGTGAAGGGGTGACGGTATTCAACGCTTTGGCCGCAGTTCGAGCCCTACATTCTTGTTCACGAATCGCAAGGTGTAGGATTTGCGGTAATCGACCGCCGCCTTGACCACGCCGGCGCGCACCATTTTGTCGAAAAAGCTCTTCATGCGGGCGTCGGTCATGGCGCCGATGCCAAGGTTTGCCGCGTCGCCGGAATCCACGATGCCGAACTCCTTCATCTTGGCGATGGAATAGGCCAGCAGCGCATCGGTCATTTCCGGGTTGTGCGTCTTGATCAGCGCGTTGGCGCCTCGGTTGTCGCCGTAGAGATAATTGTACCAGCCGACGATCGAGGCATCGACGAAGCGCTGCGCCAGATCGGGGTTCTTCTCCACCAGATCGCGGCGGGTCTCGATCAGGGTCGAATAGCTGTCGAAGCCCTGGTCGGCGAGCAGGAAAATTATTGGCTTGAACCTGCCCTGCTGCTCGACCGCATAGGGTTCCGACGTCACGTAGCCCTGCATTGCGCTGCGCTTGTCGGCGAGAAACGGCTGCGGGTTGAAGGTGTAGGGCTTCACCCGTTCCTCGCGAAAGCCGTAATCGGCCTTGAGCCATTGGAAGTACGAGGCCATGCCTTCCTTGGACACGAAAAGCGTGAGCTTCTTGAGCTCTTCGAATTTCTCGATCCCCTGCCCGGGATGGGCGAGCAGCACCTGCGGATCTTTCTGGAATATGGCGGCCACGACCAGCGTGGGGATATTCTGGGCAACCGCATTGAAAGCCTGGAGCGAGTTGGCGCTCATGTAGAAATCGATCTTGCCGACCGTCAAGAGCAGGCGGTGGTTCACGTTTGGCCCGCCCTGCACGATGGTGACATCGAGGCCATGCTTGCGATAGGTGCCATCGGCGAGCGCCTGGTAGAAGCCGCCGTGTTCGGCTTGCGCCAGCCAATTGGTGGCAAAGCGGACCTTGTCGAGATTCTGCGCCCGAACGGAGCCGGCGGCGAGCGTGACGGCGAGCAAGATGAAAACAAAAAGACGCCGGAACTTCATCGATATATCCGCTTCATCGCCATATCCCTGGACCTGCCTGCAAAGCCGGCGGCCGCAAGCCTTGCCCCCCGGCGCCCCTTCGTCAATGCGGCCCTTCTATGGGCCGGAGCGCATTTTCGCTAGCGACCCGCGATCCACCACCAATGCCGCAGTTTAAATCAAGCTTATACCCACGGGCGCAATCATTGACTCATCTCCGTCACCCTGAGGTGCGAGCCAACGGGTCCGCGCGAGCGCGGCCCGATGGTAAACTCCGCGAGCCACCGCAAGTCGGCCTTGGCCGACTTGCGCATTGTAATTCCGATCTCGGGTAAACCCGAGATCGGTGGGTCGACGGCCAAGGTGTTGCAACGTCGGGGCCGTTCATCCTTCGAGGGCCGCCATAGCGCGTCGAAGACGCGCGTGAACGCGCTTATGGCGGCCACCTCAGGATGACGGGTCAAATATTATCGCCGTTGGTATACCCCGAATCCGAAGGAAGCTGTTTTTTTAGTTTACGCGGAGCCGGCGCGGTGATTCGCTGTCGGCATGAGCGGATTGATTCTGCGCGCGGAGGATCGGGCCTATTTTTTGATGATGATGCGCCGTCAGCTCA
>CAZNSG010000152.1:0-6149 GCA_964575715.1 uncultured Hyphomicrobiales bacterium
GGAGGAACGCAAAAAGGTGAGTCTTTTCAGCGTCTGCATCCAACCCCGAACCTTGGCTGCTTCCACATCGAGGGTAAGCTAAGTCCTTGATCCAGAGTCAATTTCTATTGGCTTCTGAAATGTGTGAATCGTATAGCCGCATAGCGGGGAGAGGGTGGCGAGCCCGCCGTAGCTCCGAAGGAGCGAAGGCGCGGCGAGCCGGGTGAGGGGCAATCGCCGAGCGGTTGACAGCCCCTCACCCGCCCTCGCTCGGCTTCGCCTCCGCTCAGGCACCCTCTCCCCGCTCCGCGGGGCGAGGGAAGCGAACGCGCGGCACGCCACACCACAATTACTCCTCCTTATACCCATACGCCTGCGCGTTGCCCGTCGCGCCATAATATTTGAACGGCAGGAACTTTCCGGTCATGCCGATCTTCACGCGGTCGCCCTTGGCATCGGGCTGCCGCTCGATCGTCATGTCGAAGTCGATCGCCGACATGATGCCGTCGCCGAATTCCTCCTCGATCAGCGCCTTCCACGCCGGGCCGTTGATCAGCACCAGCTCGTAAAAGCGATAGATCAGCGGATCGCTCGGCGGCATTTGCACACCGGCGCCGCGCATCGGCACCTCGTTGAGCATGGCTTGCTCGCTCTTTGAGAGCCCGAACAGCTTGGCCGCGGCCGCGGCCTGCGGCTTGGTCAGCTTATGATTGCCCAGCAGCGCGCCCGTGATCATGACCGGCGACATGCCGCCGATCTGCTCGCAGATGGCTTTCCAGCTCCAATTCTTCTCGCGCTTGATGTCGAGCAGCTTCTCCGTCAAGTCCGAGCGCTTCATTTTCGTTCTCCCAGCATGATGAATCTGTCGTCATTCCGGACGCCGCGCAGCGGCGATCCGGAATCCATAACCCCGGTATCGATGATGCGGAGATTCCGCGAGTATGGATTCCGGGTTCGCTCGCTGCGCTCGCGCCCCGGAATGACCCCGGAATGTTGCGGCATGCTAGGGCGCATGGCCGCCCAGCCGCCGGACATTGCTGTCGGCCGCAAGCGCAGGTTCGGCCAGACTTGGGCGCACCGTCGGCACCTGCCGCGGATCGTGTTTGCCGCGCATGTCCCTGGCAAAGTTCTTGCTGCGCTCCACCAGAAAATCGATGATGTGATTGCGCACCGCGTAATACAGCGGATGGCGATGCACATTGGCGCGCGTGCGCTCTTTCGGCAGCGGATTTTCCACGATCTCGGCCAGCACCGCGCCCGGGCCGTTGGTCATTAAAACAATACGATCGGCGAGATAAATCGCCTCGTCCACGTCGTGCGTGATCATGAACACGGTCTGCCCGGTCTCCAGGCAGATGCGCCGCACCTCGTCCTGCAGCGTGCCGCGCGTGAGCGCATCGAGCGCCGAGAACGGCTCGTCCATCAGCATGATCTTCGGCTCGATCGAAAGCGCGCGCGCGATCCCGACCCGCTGCTTCATGCCGCCCGAAAGCTCCGCCGGGCGTTTGCTTTCCGCGCCGGTCAAGCCCACGAGATCGATGAATTTCTGCGCCCGCTCGCGCACCCGCGCGCTTTTCCATTTTCGCCATTTCGACGACACCGCGTAGGAGACATTGCCCATCACCGTGCGCCACGGCAGCAGCGCGTGCGTCTGGAAGATCACCGCGCGGTCGAGGCTCGGCCCCTCGATCGCCTGATTGTCGACGATGACCGTGCCGGCCGACGGCACGTCGAGACCGGCCAGGATATTGAGCACCGTGGTCTTGCCGCAGCCGGAGTGGCCGATGATGCAGGTGAATTCCCCGCGCGGCATCGCCAGCCACAGCTCTTCGAACACCGTGGTGATGCCGCCGCCCGCCGCCGGAAAACGCTTGGCGATGCCCTCGATGGCGATGAATTTTTGCGTCATGGGCTCATTCCGGAAACGTCACCAGCCGCGTGCAGCGCGCCAGCATCAGATCGAGCATCATGCCGACAAGGCCGATCAAGAGGATCGCCGTAATCACATTCGTAATCGACAAATTATTCCATTCATTCCAAACGAAGTAACCAATGCCCGTTCCGCCCACCAGCATTTCGGCGGCGACGATGACCAGCCAGGCGATCCCGATCGAGATGCGCATGCCGGTGAGAATGGTCGGCGCGGCCGCCGGCAATATGATGGTGAACGCGCGCCGGAACGTTCCCACCTCGAGTGTGCGAGCGACATTAAGCCACTCCCGGCGCACCGAAGCGACGCCGAAAGCAGTATTGATGAGCATCGGCCACAGCGAGCAGATGAAGATTACGAAGATTGAAGACAGGGCTGAATCCTTGATTGTGTAGAGCGCAAGCGGCATCCAGGCGAGCGGCGAGATCGGCTTGAGTATTTGGATGAAAGGATCGAGCGCTTTGCTCATGAGCGGCGACATGCCGATGAGAAATCCAATCGGGATCGCGGCCGCGATCGCAAGCAGATAGCCCAACATCACCCGCGCGATCGAGAACGCAAGCTGAATCCCGACACCCTTGTCGTTGGGCCCGTTGTCGTAGAACGGTCGCTGGACGTGCTCCCAGAGTTTCGCGCCGACGTCGAGCGGCCCGGGCATCGCCGATTTACCCTGCGTCGCGCTCACACCCATAAGCTTGGCGTATTCCGGGTCCATTTGCTGCACGGCGCCGATGCCGCGTGTGCCGATGTGCCACGTCAGAACGAACGCAAGGAACAGCACAACCGAAACGACGGCTGCACGCAACGTCATCGATGTCGGCATCTCTCAAGTCGCCTTTTTGATCGCGAAGCTCTTGATGTATTCCTCAGGCTTGCTGGGATCGAAGGTCTTGCCCATGACCACGAAGGTCTTCGAGGTCGTGGATGGCGGCGTGAGACCGACCTCCTTCATCAGCTTGGCCGTGTCGGTTGCCAGGAACACCTGTTCGGCAACCGTCTTGTAGTCGACGTCGCCCTTGATCTGCCCCCAGCGCTTCATTTGCGTCATGATCCAGATCGCGAACGAATGCCAGGGGAATGGATCGAAGTCGATGCGTTTGGCGTCTGTCTTTACGGTGCCGAGGCCATCGGCAAAGGTGCCCGTGAGCACCTGTTCAATCACTGTCACCGGCTGGTTGAGGTAATTTGCAGGCGCAATGGCTTCCGCGATCTGTTTCCGGTTTTCTGCTTTCGACGCGAATGCGGTGGCGTCGATGATTGCCTTGAGCAAAGCAGAATAAGTGTTTGGCGTCTGAGTCACGAATTCCTTGGATGCCGCAAACACGCAGCAAGGATGTCCATCCCACAATTCCTTCGACAGTAGATGGATAAAGCCGACACCGTCATAAACCGCACGCTGGTTCACCGGATCGGGCGCCAGAAACCCGTCAATATTGTCGGCGCGCAAGTTCGCCACCATTTCCGGCGGCGGCACGGAGCGGATTTGAATGTCCTGGTCCGGGTCGAGGCCATGCTCGGCGACGTAGTAGCGCAAGAGATAATTATGCATCGAGTAGTCAAACGGAACCGCGAACTTGAATCCCTTCCATTGCTTAGGATCGCGCTTGTCCTTGTGCTTGATCGCAAGCGTGATCGCCTGGCCGTTGATGTTCTCGATCGCGGGTGCGGTATAGGGTATCGCATTGGAGCCGACACCGAGCGTAATCGCGAGCGGCATGGGCGAGAGCATGTGGGCGGCGTCGTATTCCTTGTTCAGCGTCTTGTCGCGGATCACCGCCCAGCCGGCGGTCTTGATCACTTCGACGTCGAGTCCGTGCTTCTTATAGAAGCCCATCGGATGCGCCATGATGATAGGCGTTCCGCAGGTGATTGGGATGAAGCCGACCTTCAGATTCTTCTTTTCGATCGCCCCGCCTTGAGCAAATACTTCCGTTGCGGTCTTGAGCGGAAAAAATTGGCTGATCGCGGCAAGCGCGGTCGAAGCCCCGAGCGACTGCAGGAACGCGCGCCGCGCCGAATCTTTTGGGAATATCGCGCGCATCACCGCCGAGGCGACGACGCCCTCATAGCGCGTCTCGTCATTCGCGGCCGGCACGCATTCAAACTTGGCCTGCGCGTCTCGCTCGTGCTCCAATTCGCTGGCGTGTTTGCCGCAGGCGCAGCCCGATTGCTTCAGCCGAAGTTTGGCATCGAATGGGTTGTCGAAGGTAGACATGATGACACGCTCCATGGTTGACGCCGCGCCTAAAGTCCGAGCGCGGCATCGTTCTTGTTTGCACCGGAACTTGATTAGCAATGGACGTGCCAATCATGAGTGATGCGGCACTTTTGTTTGCCGCCCGGAAATTCCTTGGTTATTGTATGCAGTTAGGGATGCTAGCGCCTGTAAATTAGGCAAATGCCTTTCAATTTAACAATGGCGCAAAAGTAGGCAATCGGCGCTATAGCTGGATCATCAAATAGGCGCTGCGGTCTAATTCGGTAGAACTCGCGCGATCGTTCCCGCCGGCAAACTCGACCCTGAAGGAGGAATAAGTCCATGGCTAAATCCACCGCCCTCACTGTTGCAGACCTCAAACGCGCGATCGAAGGCCGCAACTCCCGCGCGCTCGCCAGTTTCTATGCCAGCGATGCGGTTTTGCGCGTGATCGATCGCGACAACCCGCCGAGCAAACCAAACAGCATCAAGGGCAAGAAAGCCATCAGCGCTTTTTTCAACGACGTCTGCGGTCGCGACATGACCCATAAGATTTTGGGGGGAGTCGCCGACAAAAAGCGCATCGCATTCACGCAGAGCTGCACCTATCCTGACGGAACCAAAGTGTTCTGCTCGGCCATGATCGATCTGAAGGGCGGTAAGATCGCGCGCCAGACGGTCGTGCAGGCCTGGGACGGCTGAGCAGCCGGCAGCCGACATTCGCTCACGCCGGCTCCGCGCGCCGGACAATTTTTCACGCGCTTAGAGTTTCACGCGCTTAGAGCATGATCGTTTAGAATTGAATCACGTGTCCCGGATGCGGTGCAGCGTGAGCGCCATAGCGCGTCGAAGACGCGCGTGAACGCGCTTATGGCGCGAAACGGTGCACCGCTGATCCGGGATCGTTCCAGGCTCGGAGTTTGCAACGATCCCGGGTCAGCAGCGCACCGCTCCACTTCGTTTCGCGCTGCGCTGCACCCGGGACACATGTTTCCAGTCAAGCCGATCACGCTATAGAGCGGACGTGCTATCGCCGTTACGGAACAACTCCGTCGCGGCCGACATTCACGCGGTTCGTCTCAAGCGTTCCGTCGGGCTTCTTCACCGCTTGTGTGATCAGAATATTTGCGCCGGCCTTGAGTTCGCTCTTGTCGCCGACGACATAAGCGCGAATGACGGAGTCAGGCCCGACGACGATCTTCTTCTCGCCGTCCTTGTACTTGACCGTAACCACTTGGCCGTCGACGCCAGCAACGGCGTTATCGACGGTGGCGTTGGTCATTGTGGTGTTTGGCCGATCCCATGGCCGGTGACCTTCGCCGGTGCCGCGCTGAACTTCGGCGAAAATCATCACCTGGATGGCCTTCTGGCTGCCATCCGGCTGCGGCATGGCGCCGACGCCGATGTAGGCGCCGGGTTTGATGTCGGCGAGCGTTGCGCTAACCACGCCATACACTGCCACCTTGTCGGTCATGCCTACCCGCACCTCGCCGCCCTGGCGCAATTTGACGATCAGCGTCGAGCCGTCCACGCCCTCGATCGTCCCGGCGACGCGTTGGGTTTGCTGCTGGGCAGGCGCCGTTGAAACTGGCAGTACCGCCGCCAGCATTGCACCAACGAAGATGATTCCAATTTTCTTGATCACGACGTGTCCCCCTAAAAGGTATCCGCGCCACCGGTCCCCGACGGCGCGTTAGTTAAACGAAGCGTTTGCCGTCTGTGTTATGCCTATCGGCTCAGGCGCGGCAGCCGTTCACTGCGGCGGATCGATATCGCGGCCGACGGCGATATTGGGCGCAGTCAGCGTTCCATCCGCTTCCTTCCTCGCGGCGGCGACGAAAACCTTGGCTCCGACCTTGAGGTCTGCGGCGCTGCCCGGCACATATTTCGCGATCGGAATACCAGGCGGTACGACGACCTTCTTCTCGCCGTCCTTGTATTTGACCAATAGATCCTGGCCCTCCTTGCCGGCGACGGTCGTTGCGACATTGGCGTTGGTCATGGTGCTGCCGGGCCGGTTGTCCCACTCCGAAAACCGGTCGG
>CAZNSG010000153.1:0-6015 GCA_964575715.1 uncultured Hyphomicrobiales bacterium
GAGCGGCGCTGGCGGCGATCCTTGACCCCCTGGGTATCAAGCGTGCCGCGGATGATGTGATAACGAACGCCCGGCAAGTCCTTGACGCGGCCGCCGCGGATCATCACCACCGAATGCTCCTGGAGGTTGTGGCCCTCGCCCGGGATGTAGCCGATCACCTCGAAGCCGTTGGTCAGGCGCACCTTGGCAACCTTGCGCAGAGCCGAGTTCGGCTTCTTCGGCGTCGTGGTGTAGACGCGCGTACACACGCCGCGCTTTTGCGGGCTCTGCTGCAGCGCCGGCACCTTTTTCTTCGCGTGTTGCGCCACCCGACCCTTGCGGATGAGCTGATTGATCGTCGGCATCGCTCGCCTTCACTCTCGCACGCAGGCTTTTGGCCAGCCGGCAGCGCATGGAAGCAGCCCGGACCTGCGCGCAAAATAAAACCGCGCCATCCGCCCCGGTAGCGGGATGACGCTTCTCCATCCAGCGGATCACGACACGCCAGGACGCTAGCGCGCGTGCACCCAATGATCTGACTATCGATCGACGTCAGAGGCAGCGTTTGAGCTTCATTCGTCGAGGCCGTTGCGCCAAATCCGATGAGCCAGGAAAGCTTTTGACTTTCAATAGCTTATGAGGGACTCGGGCGTGCCGTTCCGAACTAGTAAAGCTCACCGCCTGCCGAAAGTTCGCGGTATGTATCGGTGGGGGGCCGGCAAGTCAAGCGCGGCGCAGTAAAACAGCGGTGAAATCTGCCTCTTTGTGTTGCCGGAGCGTATAAAGCGTATCGAATAATCGTTCGCTGCCTCCCGCTGACTCCGCGGTGGGACTAATCCATTTGAAATGATGGAGATCGCGATGGATTCACCGCACGCCCGTCCTCCCCTCAAGCTTGATCGCCCCTTGCGCGGCCGGATCTACGACAGCATTGCCGAGACCATCGGCAACACGCCCCTGGTGCGCATCCCCAAAATCAGCGCCGAAGAAGGCATTACTGCCGACATTTGCCTTAAACTTGAGTTTTTCAACCCGATTGCCAGCGTCAAGGACCGCATCGGGGTGAGCATGATCGAGGCGCTTGAGGCGCACGGCCGCATCAAGCCCGGTTCGCTCATTGTCGAGCCCACGTCCGGCAATACCGGAATTGCGCTTGCCTTCATGTGCGCCGCCCGCGGCTATCGCCTGATCCTGACCATGCCGGAGTCGGTTTCGGTCGAGCGGCGCAAGATGCTGCAATTCCTTGGCGCCAAGGTTGAGCTCACGCCGCGCGAGAAAGGCATGAAGGGCGCGATCGAGCGCGCGCAAGCGCTGCTCGCGGAAAATCCGGGCGCGGTCATCCCCAATCAATTCGGCAACCCGGCCAACCCCGACATTCACCGCCGCACCACGGCGGAGGAAATCTGGTTCGACACCAACGGCAGGGTCGACGCGATCGTTTCCGGTATCGGCACCGGCGGCACGCTCACCGGCTGCGCACAGGCGCTGCGGCCGCGCAGGCCGGGTCTCAAGATGATCGCGGTCGAGCCCACCGCGAGCCCGGTGCTCTCCGGCGGCAAGCCGAGTCCGCATCCAATTCAAGGAATTGGCGCAGGTTTCGTACCGGAAATTCTCGACACCAAGGAGATCGACGAGATCGTGCAGGTCACCAACGAAGAATCTTTCGCCATGGCGCACCGTCTTGCGACCAGCGAAGGCATTCCCGGCGGCATCTCCTCGGGTGCGGCGCTTGCGGCCACATTGAAGGTCGCCCGTCGTGCTGAAATGAAAGGCAAGCTGATCGTGACGATCATTCCCTCCTTCGCCGAGCGCTATATTTCCACTGCGCTGTTCGAGGGGTTTTGACCGGCAAAAAGGGCCGCCCCGAAGGTGGCCCTTGATTTTTTTTAGTTTCATCGCCCGTAGCGCGGCAATCGCTACTCCGCCGCCGGCAGCGCCGGCAACTGCACCGGTGGTGCCGCAGCGGCAGCCGCCGCCTCGGCAGCAGCAGAGGCGACGGCGGCTGCTTTTGCCGCTTCCCGCTCGCGCTCTTCCAGAATGAGCGCATCGCGCTTGACCGCTACCTCGCGCAGCGAATTCATCATGGCGCCGGTACCAGCCGGGATCAGCCGGCCGACAATGACGTTTTCTTTCAGCCCGTCGAGCGTGTCGGCCTTGCCGTTGACCGCGGCCTCGGTGAGCACGCGGGTGGTCTCCTGGAACGACGCCGCCGAAATGAACGAGCGCGTCTGCAAGCTCGCCTTGGTGATGCCGAGCAGCACGGGATGCGCGACCGCCTCCTTCTTGCCCGCGGCCTTTATTCTGGCATTGATCTCGTCGAACTCGACCTTGTCGATCTGCTCGCCTTGCAGCAATTCGGTCTCACCCGATTCGTCGATCTCGACCTTCTGCAGCATCTGCCGCACGATCACTTCGATGTGCTTGTCGTTGATCAAAACGCCCTGCAGCCGGTAGACTTCCTGGATCTCGTTGACCAGGAAGTTCGCCAGCTCCTCGACGCCTTTGATGGCGAGAATATCGTGCGGCGCCGGATTGCCTTCGACGATGTAGTCGCCCTTCTCGATCACGTCGCCGTCTTGCAAATGGATGTGCTTGCCTTTCGGGATCAGATATTCCGCCGGCTCCGCATCCTTCTCGTTCGGCGTAATGATGATGCGCCGCTTATTCTTGTAGTCCTTGCCGAACTGCACCGTGCCGGAAATCTCGGCGATGATCGCCGCGTCCTTCGGCTTGCGCGCCTCGAACAATTCCGCCACCCGCGGCAAGCCGCCGGTGATGTCGCGCGTCTTGGCACTCTCGGTCGGGATGCGGGCGACGACGTCGCCTGCCTTCACCTTGGCGTTGGTATCGGCTGACAGGATCGCATCGACTGCAAGCATATAGCGCGCGTCGCCGCCGCGGCCGAGCTTGACGATCTTTCCGTCCTTGCCCTTGATCACGATCGCCGGACGCAAATCGGCCGCCCGCGTTGACGTGCGCCAATCGATGACCACGCGCTTTGCGATGCCGGTCGATTCATCGAGCGTTTCCGACATCGACTGGCCCTCGACCAGGTCCTCGAAGGCAACGGTACCCTCGACTTCGGTCAGGATCGGCCGCGTATAGGGATCCCATTCGGCGATGCGCTGGCCGCGTTTGATCTTCTCGCCGTCCTCGATGCGCAGCCGCGCGCCGTTCGGAATGCGATGCACGGCGCGTTCCGTGCCGTCGGCGTCAAGCACCGCAATCACGATGCTGCGGCCCATGGCAATAATATCGCCTTCGGAGTTCTTGACGACTTGGTTCTTGCCCTTGGCCTTGATCTTGATCTTGCCCTCGAAATTGGACTCGATGAACGATTGCTCCGAGATCTGCGCGGCGCCACCGATGTGGAATGTGCGCATGGTGAGCTGCGTGCCTGGCTCGCCGATTGACTGCGCCGCGATCACCCCGACCGCCTCGCCCATGTTGACCGGCGTACCGCGCGCAAGGTCACGCCCATAGCACTTGCCGCACACCCCGCTCGTGGTTTCGCAAGTAAGCACCGAGCGGATGCGCAATTCCTGCACGTTGGCAGTCGTAATCGCTTCGACCTGCGGCTCCTCGAGCAGGGTGCCGGCCTTGACGATGACCTTGTGGTTCGCCAGATCGCGCACATCCTCCGCCGTGGTGCGGCCGAGAATGCGGCTGCCGAGCGAGGCCACGACCTGGCCCGCGTCGATGATGGCGCGCACCTTGATGCCGCCGGTAGTGCCGCAATCCTCAGTGGTGATGATGCAGTCCTGCGCCACGTCCACCAGCCGGCGCGTGAGGTAGCCGGAGTTCGCGGTCTTGAGCGCGGTGTCGGCAAGGCCCTTGCGCGCGCCGTGCGTCGAGTTGAAGTACTCGAGCACCGAGAGCCCTTCCTTAAAGTTGGAGATAATCGGGGTCTCGATGATCTCGCCGCTCGGCTTCGCCATCAGGCCGCGCATGCCGGCGAGCTGACGCATCTGCGCGGGGCTGCCGCGCGCGCCGGAATGCGCCATCATGTAGATCGAGTTGACTTGCGCCTCTTTGCCGCTCTCGGTCTTCTTGACCGTGGAAATTTCGCGCATCATCTCGTCGGCGATCTGCTCGGTGCACTTCGACCAGATGTCGACCACCTTGTTGTATTTCTCACCCTGCGTGATCAGACCGTCGTTGTATTGCTGTTCGAACTCCTTGACGAGTCCGCGCGTCTGATCGACGATTTTCCATTTCGTTGTCGGCACCACCATGTCGTCCTTGCCGAACGAAATGCCGGCCTTGAACGCGTGGTGGAAACCGAGCGCCATGATCCGGTCGCAGAAGATCACCGTCTCCTTCTGCCCGCAATGGCGGTAGACCTGATCGATCATGCTGGAGATTTCCCGCTTGGTCATCAGCCTGTTGATGATGTCGAAGGAAATCTTGGGCGACCGCGGCATCACCTGACCGAGCAAGGCGCGGCCGGGCGTGGTCTCGTACCACTTGTGCGTGGAATTGCCCTTGTCGTCCACACTTTCCCAGTAAAACTTGATTTTGCTGTGCAGGCCTACGGCCTTCGCATGCAGTGCGTGTTCGACTTCACTGATGTCGCGATAGAACCCGCGGACAATGTTCTTCTTCTTGGGATCGCGCTTGAGATCCTCCTGCTTGTGCAATTCGAGCTTCCACTCGCCCGGCCCGCCCTCGGCCATGATCGTGAGATAATAGAGTCCGAGCACGATATCCTGGCTCGGCACGATGATCGGCTGACCGTTCGCGGGATGCAGAATATTGTTGGTCGACATCATCAGCACGCGCGCTTCGAGCTGGGCTTCCAGCGACAGCGGAATGTGCACCGCCATTTGGTCGCCGTCGAAATCGGCGTTGAATGCCGCGCACACCAGCGGATGCAGCTGAATCGCCTTGCCCTCGATCAGCACTGGTTCGAACGCCTGGATGCCGAGGCGATGCAGCGTCGGCGCGCGGTTGAGCAGCACCGGATGCTCGCGGATGACCTCATCGAGAATATCCCAGACCTCCGGCTTTTCTTTCTCGACCAGCTTCTTGGCCTGCTTGACCGTCGTGGACAGGCCCTTGGCGTCGAGCCGCGAATAGATGAACGGCTTGAACAATTCGAGCGCCATCTTTTTCGGCAGCCCGCACTGGTGCAATTTCAGCTCGGGGCCGACCACGATGACCGAACGGCCGGAATAATCCACGCGCTTGCCCAGCAGGTTCTGCCGGAACCGGCCCTGCTTGCCCTTGAGCATGTCGGCCAGCGATTTCAGCGGCCGCTTGTTGGCGCCGGTGATGACGCGCCCGCGCCGGCCATTGTCGAACAGCGCATCGACAGCTTCCTGCAGCATCCGCTTTTCGTTGCGGATAATGATGTCGGGTGCGCGCAATTTGATCAGCCGCTTGAGGCGGTTGTTACGGTTGATCACACGGCGATAGAGGTCATTGAGGTCTGAAGTGGCGAACCGGCCGCCGTCGAGCGGCACCAGCGGCCGCAAATCCGGCGGGATCACCGGGACCTCGGTCAGAATCATCCATTCCGGCTTGTTGCCGGATTGCACAAACGCTTCGATCAATTTGAGCCGCTTGGCCAGCTTCTTCGGCTTCAGCTCGGTTTTCGATTCCGCGATCTCCACGCGCAGATCGGCCGCCATCTTTCCCAAATCAAGCGCCTTGAGCATTTCACGGATTGCTTCGGCGCCGATCATGGCGGTGAAGCTGTCGGCGCCGAGCTCTTCCTGCGCCTTGAGATATTCCTCTTCGCTCAGCAGCTGGCGATCCTGCAGCGCGGTCAAGCCCGGCTCCAGCACCACGTAATATTCGAAATAGAGAATGCGCTCGAGATTCTTGAGCGTCATATCGAGCAGCAAGCCGATGCGCGAGGGCAGCGATTTCAGGAACCAGATATGCGCGACCGGCGCCGCCAGTTCGATATGGCCCATGCGCTCGCGCCGCACGCGCGAGAGCGTCACTTCGACCGAGCACTTCTCGCAGATGATGCCCTTGTACTTCATGCGCTTGTACTTGCCGCACAAGCACTCGTAGTCCTTGATCGGC
>CAZNSG010000154.1:0-38552 GCA_964575715.1 uncultured Hyphomicrobiales bacterium
AAGCGTTCAAGAATTACGTCACGCTCAAGAACCTGACATTTATCTTCGCGCTCATACAGACCGTCTGGCTGATTTGGTTTTTTTATACCGGCTTCGGCGGTTCGCAGGAACTGGTGTCGCGCGTGTTGGCGATCGCGCTGATCTTGCAAATTCTGTTCATGTACCAGGAGCGCTATTTCTATAAATGGCTGCCGCCGGTCGTCAACCACATCATCGTTGCCTGCTATGTCGGCATTTGCGTTTATTCCTTCGTTTATTTCCATTATGAATTCGAACGCATCGCGATCTATGCGCAAGGCTCCTTCACGCGGCAAGATTACATTGTCGGGCTGTTGATTTTCCTTGTGGTGATGGAGCTGTCCCGGCTCGCGCATGCCGTGCTGTTCTGGACCAACGTCATTCTCGTCGTTTACACGCTCTGGGGATTTCTAAGCCCGATCGACTTCTTCTGGCATCCCGGAACGAGCTTCTACCGCGTCGTTACCTCAAGCACGGTCGAGTTCTCGACCGGCATCTACGGCCTCTATGGCCAGCTCGCGCTCACGCTGATCGCGGCCTTCCTGTTGCTGGCAGGCGTTGCGAACGGCTTTGAGGCGCAGCGCGCGATGATCAACGTCGTGCGGCTCATTGCTGGCCGATCGCGGCAGTTGATCCCGCAAACCGCAGTAATTGGATCGAGCGCGATCGGAATGATCAGCGGCAGCGGTTCGGCCAATGCCGCGGTGGTCGGCACCATCACCATTCCGCTGATGATTCGCTATGGCGTTCCGGGCACCTTTGCCGCCGCGGTCGAGACCGCGGCCTCGATGGGCGGCCTGATCATGCCGCCGATGATGGGGGTAGGCGCCTTCCTCATGTCGGAGTTCCTGGGCGTGCCCTATTGGGATGTCGTGGTGCGCGGATTTGCGCTCGCCTTCGTCTATTATGTCTCTATCGGCGTTGCGGTCTATCTGCTGTGCGTGCGCTTGTTGCCGCGCGATGCCATCGATAAGCCGCAGGTTCCGCTCTACGACAAGATCAAGACCACCATCTTTTTCTCCTCCGTGCTCTACCTGATCTACCTGATGGGCATCGTCGGCAAGGGTGAATTGCTGGCCGCGCTCTATACCGCGACCTTCATGTTTGTCCTGCTGCTCGCGGTCTTCCTTTATTTCAAGCATGTGTTGAAGGATCCCGCGCTCGTAAGCGAGACGCTGTTCGGCAACATCAGACGCGCGATCGAAACCCATGCCGAGATGACGTCCTATCTGACGCTGCTGCTCGCCACGCTCGGCATCATGATCGGCCTGTTCACCGTCACAGGCTTCATCATCCGGATGGGCGCGATCCTGATCGACCTGGGCGCCTGGAACATCATCGCCATGATCGGCATGGCCTGGATCTTTGGCTGGCTTGCCGGTGCTGGCTTGCCGCCGACCGCGACCTACATTATCGGTGCGGTCGTGATCGTGCGGCCGATGGTGGAACTCGGAATCAATCCCTGGGTCGCGCACTTCTTCGTGTTCCTGCTGTCGGTTTGGGGCGAGCTGTCGCCGCCGACCTCGCTCACGGCGGCGGTGTCCGCGCGCATCGCCAACGCATCGTTCCTCAAGACCATGTACGAGGCGCTCAAAATCTGCGCGCCGATCACGCTCATGACCTTCGCGATTTTCACTCGTTACAACATGGTGGTGAATCCGGGCTGGCTGCAGATCGCCGACACCATGCTGGTGCTTGTCAGCACCTTGGGCATCACATTCTCGATGTTCGGGCGCTGCCATCGCAATCCGACTTTCGACATTGTGCTGCGCTGCCTGCTGGCGGCGGTTGCATTCGTGGTGATGTTCCATCCCGACATGAACATGTCGGCGGCGGTCGCCGTGGTCGTGGCGGTGGCTGTCTGCGTCGGAATCTGGCGGCACAATCAGATCGCTCCGCCCAAGACGTTCGCGGCCCAGATCGACGACACTGCCGACGTGCCGTCCGGCGACCTCGCTCCGGTTCTGGCGGAGGCCAGGCGCGACATCGGATAGGCCGCGCATCGCGGAATATGGCACACCCATCACCGCAAGTCGAAAGATGCCGCGATCGACTTGAACTCGCGCTCGCCCGCATCGCCGATCCGAAGGGCGAGGGGCAGCGCGCCTGCCTCACCGTTTATGCCGGGGCCGCGCGAACTGCGGCAGATGCCGCCGATGGGCGGGCGCGCGCCGGGATGTCGCTCGGGCCGCTCGATGGCGCGATTGTCAGCATCAAGGATCTGTTCGATGTCGCCGGCGAAGTGACGCGGGCAGGTTCCAAGGTGTTGCTGGCAGAGGGCAAGGTTGCGACGGCCGATGCACCGGCGGTGGCGCGCCTGCGCACGGCCGGCGGCGTGATCGTGGCCAAGACCAATATGACCGAATTCGCGTTTTCCGGCGTTGGGCTCAACCCACATTTCGGTACACCAGGAAATCCCACGGATCGCAGCCGAATCCCGGGCGGCTCGACGTCCGGCGGGGCGGTGGCGGTGGCCGACGGCATGTGCGAGATCGCGATCGGTTCGGATACCGGCGGCTCGACCCGCATTCCGGCGGCGCTCTGCGGCATTGTCGGGTGGAAGCCGAGCAAGCAGCGGGTGCCGACCGCAGGCGCGTTTCCGCTCTCGAGCACGCTCGATTCCATCGGGTCGATGGCGCGCACGGTTGCGGACTGCGCGCGCGCCGACGCGGTGATGGCGGGCGAAGCTTGGCAGGAATTGGAACCGGCCGCGCTGCACGGACTGCGAATTGGCGTTCCACTTGGAATGCCGTTCAACGATCTTGACGAAGCGGTTAAGGCCGGAATCGCAGAGGCGATAAGAAAAATCGAGATGGCCGGCGCGCGGCGCTCCGACGAAGCAATGCCGCTGCTCGACGACATGATGGAAATCAACGCGAAGGGGGGATTTTCACCGGCGGAGGCTTACGCCATTCACCACGAGCGGTTGATAGCGCGGGGGCAGGGCATCGATCCGAATGTGCGCATGCGCATCGAGCGTGGCAGTAGAATTTCGGCCGCCGATTATACCGAGATGATTGCGGCGCGTCAGCGGCTGGTGCGGGCCATGGATGCGCGGCTGTCCGATCTCGATGCGCTCGTGTTGCCGACTACGGCGATCCGGGCGCCGAAAATGTCGGAGGTGGCTACTTCTGAAACCTTTTTCGCGAAAAACATGCTGCTGTTGCGCAATCCCGCGATTGTTAATTTCTTCGATCTGTGTTCGATCTCGCTGCCGATACCCGTTACGGGTTACCCCATCGGTCTGATGCTGGTGGCGCGCAACGGCCACGACCGGCGGCTTTTCAACATCGCGGCGGCGGTCGAGCGGTTGTTCGCGGGGTAAGTGTTCACGTGACTCAGCG
Organism: uncultured Hyphomicrobiales bacterium; assembly: GCA_964575715.1. Classification (GTDB taxonomy): domain Bacteria; phylum Pseudomonadota; class Alphaproteobacteria; order Rhizobiales; family Xanthobacteraceae; genus PNAI01. The sequence continues at coordinate 3,363 of CAZNSG010000154.1, forward strand.
CGGCATTTGTTCTTATAAGAGGGCGTGCGTGCTCCAGCCCTGGAGCGTTTGTCGTCGGTATTATTTGGAGGATTTTCGGCAATGAAGCTCTATTTTTCTCCCGGCTCCTGCTCGCTCTCGCCGCATATCGTGTTGCGTGAGGCTGGGTACGAGTTCGACCTCGAACAGGTCAATAATCAGGAAAAGAAGACCAAGTCGGGGACTGACTACTGGTCGGTCAACGGCAAGGGCCAGGTTCCGGTGCTTGAGCTCGACGACGGCGAGCGCATCACCGAAGGCGCCGTAATCGTGCAATACCTCGCCGATCAGAAGCCCGCCGCCGGGCTTGCGCCTCCCACCGGGACCATGGAGCGGGTGCGCGTGCAGGAGTGGCTCAATTTCGTCGGCTCCGAGCTGCATAAGGTTTATGCGCCGATCTTTCGGCCAACCACGCCCGATGCATATAAAGTTTTGTCGAAGGAGAACTTGAGCAAGCGCATGGAGTGGCTCAACAAGCAGCTTGCCGGAAAACAATATCTGACCGGCGACAAATTCACGGTCGCCGACGCCTATCTGTTCACCGTATTGCGCTGGTCGCCGCGCATTCAATTCGATGTGGGCCAATGGCCGAACGTGAAGGCGTTTGTCGATCGCGTCGCCGCCCGGCCGAAGGTGCAGGAGGCGATGAAGGCGGAAGGTCTGATATAGTAGATCAAACGCTCGCCCTCATCCTTCGAGACACCACGCCTTCGCCCTTCGGGCGGAGTTTACCATCGGGCCGGCCTTCGGCCGGACCCGTTGGGCGGACTCCTCAGCATGAGGCCGATCGAATTGGCGCTAACGTGTCACTTCGCCTGCGGGCCGATGGTGACTGTGAGTTTGCCGACGCCTTCGATCTCGCATTCCAGCTTGTCGCCGGCGACGGTCGCGGCTACACCTGACGGCGTGCCGGTCATGATGATGTCGCCGGGCGCGAGCGCCACCATCTCGGACAGCTTTGCGATAATCTCCGGCACGTTCCAGATCAATTGCGCAAGATCGCCGTCCTGGCGCAGCTTGCCGTTGCACTTAAGCATGATGCGGCCCTTTTTCGGATGGCCGATCTTGCTCGCCGGCTGCAGCGGCCCGCAAGGTGCGGAGGCGTCGAACGCCTTGCCGATTTCCCACGGCCGCTTGATGTCGCGCGAAGCGATCTGCAGATCCCGCCGGGTGAGATCGATTCCCACACCATAGCCGTAGACCAGATCGAGCGCCTGCTCGGGCTTGATGCTGCGCCCGCCGCTTTTGAGCGCCACAACCAGCTCGACCTCGTGGTGCATGTCCTTGGTGAGCGAAGGATAAGGCGCCGTTCCGCCGTCCGGCACGATGGCGTCGGCTGGCTTGGCGAAGAAGAACGGCGGTTCGCGCTCGTCTTGCCCCATCTCCTTGATGTGCTCGAGATAATTGCGGCCCACGCACCAGATGCGGCGGACTGGGAAGAGATCGGCGGAGCCTGCGATAGCGAGAGCCGGCTGGGGTGGCGGAGAAATGGCGAAGCGTTTTTCAGACATGTTTAAGCCGCGTGGGTTTGAGTGGGGATTGATCGGCGGCCCCGGTTTATAGGGGATTACGGCGAGGCCATTGGGTGCGTTTAGTCGAATAACACAGGGACGAACAACGTCAAGCGTTCGCGAGGCACAAAATTCGGATGTCTCGACTCATTTCGACGGCGCAAGTGCCACTTCGGAGCCGCTCGGTTCCTGCTGCATGAATTGCAGCCGATAGAAGGCGGCATAACGGCCAGCTTTGCGCAGGAGTTCCTCGTGCCGTCCAGCCTCCGTAATGGCGCCGTTCTCGATCACAAGAATACGGTCTGCATGCGTGATGGTGTGAAGCCGGTGCGCGATGACGAGCGTTGTGCGCCCCTGACAAAGGTGAGCGATCGCATCCTGCACGAGGCGCTCGGATTCGGAATCGAGCGAAGCGGTCGCTTCGTCGAGCAGGATGATCGGCGCGTTCTTGATGAGCGCGCGGGCGATGGCGATGCGCTGGCGCTCGCCGCCGGAGAGCTGCGTGCCGCGCTCGCCCACCGGTGCGCCGTAGCCGGCCGGGAAGCCGGTGATGAATTCGTGCGCGTGGGCGGCCTTGGCGGCGGCGACGATCTCCGCCTCGCTCGCACCGGGCTTGCCGAGTGCAATGTTTTCGCGGATCGAGCCATGAAACAGAAATACGTCCTGGCCGACATAGGCGATCTGTCCGCGCAGCGAGGCGCGCGACACGGAAGCGATGCTCTGCCCATCGATGTTGATCGAACCGCGATCGATCTCGTAAAAGCGCAGTATCAAGTTCAAGATCGTAGATTTTCCGCCGCCCGAGGGGCCGACCAGCGCGGTGACCTTGCCGGGTTCGGCGACGAAGCTCATGCCGCGAATGACCGGCTCGCCGGGCCGATAGGCAAAATGGACATCGGCAAATTCCACGCGGGCGGTCGTGAGCTTGAGAGCCGGCAGGCCATCATCGCGGGGTTCGGTCGGCGGTGTGTCGATGATGTCGAACAGGATTTTTACGCCGACGAGGCCGGTGTTGAGATCGATGTTGAGGCGCGCAAGTTTTTTGGCCGGCGCGTAAGCAAGCATGAAGGCGGCGAGGAACGAGAAAAACTGGCCCGGCGTGGCGCCGGTTTCGAGCACGCGGATGCCGCCATAAATCATGGCGGCGCCGATGGCGAAGCCGCCGAGCGCCTCCATCAGGGGGCTTGCACGGTTGGCGACCCGCGCCCATTTGTTCGATTCGTGTTCAAGTGCAGCGACATCTGCTTCGAGCCGCGCGCGCATGACGTCTTCGAGCGTGAACGCCTTGACGATACGGATACCCTGCACCGTCTCCTGCATGGTTTCGAGAATGCGCGTACCACCATGGAACTGGTTCTTGGCGATGCTGTAAATGCGGCGGATCATCTTGCGCAACACGATGAACGCCGGCGGCACGACCACGAAGGTGATGAACGACATCACGGGGTCTTGGTAGATCATGACCGCAAGGAGGCCGATCAAGGTGAACAAGTCGCGGCCGAATGCCGTGAAGATCAAATTGAGTACTTGGCTCGCGGCGTTCGCGCCGGTGGTCACGCGGGCCAGAAAATCCGTGGAATGACGGTCGGCGAAGAAGGCGAGGTTTTGACGGATCACGCGGCGAAACATCCGCCGCTGGTTGTCGGCAATGATGCGATTGCCGATTTTCGCGAGCGCCACCTGCGAAAGATAGGTGGTTATCGCCTTGACCATAAAAATGCAGGATGTGACGATGCCGAGGAAGATGATCCCCGGAAGATTTTTATCGACATAAGCCGCGTTGATGAGGTCGCCGATCAGGTAAGCGCCGAGCGCGGTCGCGCCGCCGGCGGCCAACATCAGGGCGCCCGTCAGCACGTAGCGCTTCCATAGCGGTTTGGCTTGCTCCTTCAGGAGGCGCTTGACCATTGCTAGCGCGCCGGGGTTGGCGAGCGAGAGCTTGGATTTCGATCCTGACATTCGCTTTGGCCTGGACGTTTGACTACCGCTGCAGCCGGGGGTCGTTAACGATTGCGCTCGGCCAAAACCCCATGATTCCTTGCCCGTCGCCTGGGATTATATCAAGTCAAAATACTCGCTCGAGACCCGCCCGACCATGCAATTGAGCAGCGACTCCAGTGGTGGGAACGCCAAATGCCGCGTATATCAACGCCGGTCACCGGTATCGACGAAATTTAAGCAGCCCCAATCCCAACCCAATGGCGGACATTCTTTTCATCAAGACTTCCTCGCTCGGTGACGTGATCCATCATATGCCGGCGCTGACCGAGGCACGTATCCGGCGGCCGGATGCGCGATTTGCCTGGGTGGTGGAGGAGGCTTATGCGCCGCTGGTGCGATTACATCCCGCAGTCGAATCGGTGCTACCCATCGCCTCGCGCCGGTGGCGCGGTGCGCTGCATCAAGCCGCGACTTGGCGAGAGATGCGAAGCTTCCGGCGCGCGCTTCGCGCCAAGACATATGATAAAATAATCGACACGCAGGGTCTCATGCGCTCGGCGCTGATCGCGTATTGCGCACGCGGGCGTGCGCATGGCTACGACGCGGACAGCATCAAGGAGCGTCCGGCAGCGTGGTGCTATGACGTGCAGCATCGCGTCGCGCGCGAACAGCACGCGATCGCGCGCAACCGATGGCTCACCGCGCTTGCGCTTGGTTATGCTCCTGCGGGAGCGCCCGATTTTGGACTTGATCGCGCGCGGCTTGCCGCGGCGCAATCTGCACCCTACGGCATTCTGCTGCATGCGACGGCGCGGCTGGAAAAGGAATGGCCGGAGGAATATTGGCGGGAGCTTGCTCAATTGCTCGGGCGCGACTTCGAACTTGTGCTGCCGTTCGGCAGCGAGATTGAACGAGCGCGCAGCGAGCGTATTGCATCCGGCATTGCGCGCGCGCGCGTCCCCGATCGTCAGCCGCTCGATGCGATGGCGCGGCTGATCGCCGGCGCTGCCTTTGTGGTTGGTGTGGATACCGGTTTGCTGCATCTGGCCGCCGCGCTCGGCGTGCCGCTGGTCGCGATATTCGTCGGCAGCGAACCGGGATTGACCGGGCCGATGGGGACGGGGTCAATTGCTGTTCTTGGAGGAAAGGCTATTCCACCTTCTGTTCCGCAAGTGGCGACGGAGGTGGAGCGAGTTTTGGTGTTGCCGCGGACAAGGCCGTGATCATTATAAGCCGGCACCTGTCGCGACGAGCAGGCGCCCAGCGCTCAACCGCTAGCCCGGGCTTGGCGCGCCGTACAGCTCGCGCTCAACCAGGCCGCAGATCGCGTGCGCGGCGGTGATGTGAATTTGTTGAATCAGGGCGGTTTCATCGCAGGGCGCAACGAGCGTGAGATCGCACAGTGCGCGCATCTGCGTTCCCTTGCTGCCAGTGAAACCGACGGTGACGATGCCAAGCTCGCGCGCCGCTTTGAGCGCCGCCAGGATGTTGCGCGAGCGGCCGGAGGTGGAGATGGCGAGAAAGATATCGCCCCTGCGGCCGAGGCCGCGCAATTGGCGCTCGAAGATCTGGTCGAAGCTATAGTCATTGCCGATCGCGGTGAGCGCGGAAGTGTCGGTGGTGAGCGCGATGGCGGCCAGCGGCGCGCGATCGATGGTGAAGCGGCCGAGCAATTCGGCGGCAATGTGCTGGGCGTCGGCCGCGCTGCCGCCGTTGCCGGCAAGCATGACTTTGCCGCCGTCGCGCAGCGCGCGCGTGATCCGATCGGCGATGGCAAGCGTCGCGGTCAGCAGTTCGCGTTCGCTGGTGGCGCGCTCGAGCGTTTCACGGGAGCGGCGAAAGAAGTCGAGTACGGTTTGTTCGCGTGGATCGGCCATGGCGGGCTCCCAACTCTAAGCGTTGGTACCGGGCGCACCGGGCGGGCGCAAGGCGCCATCGCTCGCTTGCGGACGCATGTTTGCGAGCGCCTGCCGAACGGCTTCGAGCACCTGCTCGGCCGGGATGTCACGCATGCAGCGGTGGTGTACGAGCCGGCAGGTAGGCTTGTGGCAGGGCCGGCAGGGCAGCTGCATGCGGGTCTCGATCGTTGCCGCGAGCGGGTTGAGCGGGGCCCAATGCCAGGGGCTGGTGGGGCCGAAAATTCCGATCGACGGCGTGCCAATGGCGGCGGCGACATGGAGCAAGCCGGAGTCGTTCGACACCGCGGCGTGCGCGAGCTTGAGCGCGAGGATGGCATTGCGCAGATCGGGTGAGGTGAGATCGCGCGCGCGCGGGCCGGCATGGCGCACGATTTCGGCGGCAAGTGGAGCCTCGTTCGGGCTGCCCAGAACCCAGACGCCAACTCCTTGCGTGGTGAGCTGGGATGCTACCTCGGCATAGGCGGCAATCGGCCAGCGCTTGCTCGCGCCGACTGCGCCAGGTGCGAAGACGACCACGGGCCGGCCATCATCGTCGAGGCCGTGCCGCGTGCGCCAGGTTTGCGCCTCGGCCAGGGGCACCTTGAGTTCGGGGAGCGGCCAATCGGCGGGTAGCGGCGCGCCCTTGGGCAGAGCCAGCGCGCCGCAGCGGTCGATCATGCGAGGCAATTTGCGTTCGCCGAAACGAAGATCGTTGAGCAAAATGAAGCGGGCTTCGCCGGTAAAGCCGATGCGCTCGGGGATGCCGGCAAGGTAGGGCGCAAGCGCCGCCTTCCAGGTACGCGGCAAAATAAGCGTGCTGCCGTAGTTCGCCGCGCGCAGCCGGCGGGCGAGCGCGAAATGCTCGGGCAACGCCAATCGCCGGCGCGGAAGATCGCAAACGATGCCCGCGCGTACGCCCGGCATGTAGTCGACGAGCGGTGCGCAAAGTGAGGTGGTGAGAACGTCAATCGGCCGGCCCGGTGCGCGCTGATTCAGCAATCTTACCACCGAGTGGCAGCGCACGAAGTCGCCAATCCACATGTAGGGCACGAGCAGAATCGGCCGGTGATCGGCCGGCACCGGCGCGCTTGCAGCGACTTCAGTGGCGGCTTGGGGGTGGCTGGAATTAGGATTCATTTCTCATGGCCTGCGCAATTGAGGCGGTAACCCGCCGCTACGGGGCTGTCCAGGCCGGTTTCTTCCAATCGCCATGCTTTGCGTATTTACCCCACCACGGCTCGCAAGTTGCACGCTCAATCGTACTGGGGCAAAGGAGGGCGCTAGAGCGTGTTTGTTTTTAGATCGAAGTGGTTGTCGCAATGGTGGCGCGCTCCCTCTCCCCACCCGAACTCGGGTTTACCCGAGTTCGGCATTTAGACTGGCCGAAGTCGGATAAATCCGACTTCGGCTGGGGAGAGGGTTGGGGTGAGGGGGTCTATACCTCTCGATAAGCTGTTACCCCTCACCCGGATCGCAATCGAACTCGGGCTTGCCCGAGTTCGACAATATTGATGCGCAAGTCGCATAAATGCGACTTGCGTTGCGATCCGACCTCTCCCAATGGGAGAGGTAAAGCAAGGTGCGCGGCGAGACCGGATTCGATCTAAAACAATTTCGCTCCTGAGCAAAAAAAACTAACGGGTTGCGGATGTTGCTGGTTACCGGCGGAGCCGGTTTCATCGGATCGAATTTCGTCGCCAGCCTCAACGAGGCCGGGCGCAGCGATATCGTTGTCAACGACATGGTGGGCGCGGACGGCAAGTGGCGCAACTTGAGCAAGCGCCGGTTTGCCGACGTGGTGCCGCCGGCTGAACTGTTCGACTGGCTCGATGGCCGCAAGCTCGATGCCGTGGTGCATTTCGGGGCGATTTCCGACACCACCGCGACCGATGCCGATCTGGTGCTGGCCAATAATTTTCGTCTCTCGCTGCGGCTGCTCGACTGGTGCACCCATACGCGCACTCGATTCATCTATTCCTCGTCCGCGGCGACCTACGGCGATGGCTCTGCCGGTTTTTTCGACGATTGGTCGCCGGCTGCGCTGGCGAAGCTCAAGCCGATGAATCTTTACGGTTGGAGCAAGCATTTGTTCGACCTGGCCGTGGTCGATCGGGTCACCAAGAAGGAGAAACTTCCGCCGCAATGGGCGGGCTTGAAGTTTTTCAACGTGTTCGGGCCGAACGAATACCACAAGGGCGCGATGGCGAGCGTGCTCGCTCGGGTGTTCGATGGGGCCAAGGCCGGGCGCGCGGTGCGGCTGTTCAAGTCGCACAAGCAGGGCGTCGAAGACGGCGACCAGCGGCGCGACTTCATCTATGTCGACGATGCGGTGGCGGTGGTGCGCTGGCTGCTCGAGACGCCTGCCGTGAACGGCATCTTCAATGTCGGGACCGGCAAGGCGCGAAGCTTTCGCGACATGATCATCGCCATGTTCCAGGCGCTCGGGCGTAAACCCAACATCGAATATATCGAGATGCCGGAGGCGATCCGCGATCAATACCAGTATTTTACCCAAGCCGAGGTCGAAAATCTGCGGCGCGCCGGCTACAACAGCGGCTTCGCATCGCTGGAAGATTCGGTCGGACGCTATGTGACGCAATTCTTGGATCGCGCCGACCGCTACCGTTGAAACCGTGCCGGCGCAACGAGTGATCGCGATGCTCAATCTTGAAAGACAGCTTTCCAGGCTCGGCCGCCAGACGGTGCTCTGCATCGGCGATCTGATGCTTGATGACTTTGTTTACGGCGATGTTTCGCGCATCTCGCCCGAGGCGCCGGCGCCGGTCATCGCCGTCAAGCGCGAGGATGTGACGATCGGCGGCGCCGGCAATGTGGCGCGCAACATCGCAGCGCTGGGTGCGCGCTGCATATTCCTCGGCGTCATTGGCAACGATCTCGCCGGCAAGACGCTGAAATCCACGTTCGCCCGATACCGGGGCAAGATCAAACCGCAATTGATCATCGATAAGACTCGGCCGACGACGCGCAAGCTGCGTTTCGTCTCGGAGCATTTTTCGACGCACCTGTTGCGTGCCGACTGGGAGCAGGTACTGCCGATTAACGCCAAACTCGAAGCGGCGCTGATCAAGCGCGCATATGCGGCCATGCCGCGAGTCGATGCGGTGGTGCTCTCCGACTACGCCAAGGGTCTGCTCACGCCGCACCTTATCCGTGCCGTGATCAAGCGAGCGAAGAAGCTCAAGAAGCCGGTCGTGGTCGATCCCAAGGGAGCGGATTTTTCGATCTACCGCGGCGCGACCATGATCACGCCCAACCGCAAGGAGTTAGCCGTCGCGACGCGCAGGCCGGCTGCGACCCAGGCCGAACTGGTTGCGGCGGCCGCAGAGCTTGCGCGCGCCGTAAACAGCAAGGCGGTGCTGGTGACAATGAGCGAGGAGGGCATGCTGCTGCACATGCGTAATGCCGCTTCCATTCATGTGCCAGCCTATTCGGTGAAAATCCGCGACGTATCGGGCGCGGGCGACACGGTCGTGGCGGTGATCGCGCTGATGCTGGCCGCGGGCGCGGACTATGAAGCCGCGATGCGCGCGGCCAATGCGGCGGCATCCGTGGTGGTCGGCAAGCGCGGGACCGCCACCGTCTCGGCAGCGGAATTGCGCGCGCGCATCCTGCCGGCGGCGGCGCTGGCGCCGGAGGAAAAAATCATATTCGATTGGCGTGAGCTCGATGAGCCGCTCGCGCAATGGCGGGCGCAGCATCTGCGCATCGGCTTTACCAATGGGGTATTTGACATTCTGCACCCGGGCCACATCAGGGTGCTGGCCGAAGCGCGCGCGGCCTGCGACCGGCTGGTGGTCGGAATCAACAGCGATGTTTCGGTGCGCCGCCTCAAAGGCGACGGGCGGCCGGTGCAGAACGAGCATGCGCGCGCCGAAGTGCTGGCGGCGCTGGAAGCCGTCGATCTGGTGGTGGTGTTCGAGCAGAATACGCCGCTTGAATTGATCCGCCGAGTGCGTCCGAGCGTGCTGGTCAAGGGCAGCGACTATCGGGGCAGGCAGGTGGTTGGCCGCGAGCTGGTCGAGGCCGGCGGCGGAGAGGTCATTTTGGTCGATCTGGTGCCGGGTTTTAGCACCACGAACATTGTGCGCCGGACGCGCAAGTCCCGCTAGGCGCGCGAGAGGCGAGATAAGTGCGCGCAGCCGAGATCGGGCTTGAAGAGGAACGGCGGCTGGTGCGCGCATTTTTCAATGGCGCAGGAACCGGGTTTTTCGTGGAGGTCGGCGCCAATGATCCGTTCGAGCGCTCGCAGACTTGGCACCTTGAACAATTAGGCTGGACCGGAGCGCTGATCGAGCCGCAGCCCGATCTTGCGGTCAAACTCGTCAAAACGCGCACGGCGATGGTGTTCGCGGTGGCGTGTTCGTCTCCGGACAATGCCGGCCGCGCATTGCCGCTGCATGTGGCGGGTCCGTTGTCGTCGCTGCATCGTGACCGCATGGCGCCGGGAGCGGAGCCGCAGACCGTCATCGAGGTGCCCGTGCGCACGCTCGATGACATCTTGACGGAGGCGAATGCGCCTTCACCCATCGATTTGCTCTCCATCGATGTGGAGGGCCATGAACTCGAGGTTCTGCACGGTTTTGATTTTGCCCGCTGGCGGCCGCGTCTGATCATGATCGAGGACCATGTCAGCGGGCTTGCAAAGCACTGGTATCTGCAAAGCAGCGGTTATCGCCTCATTCGCCGCGTCGGCAACAATGGCTGGTACATTCCCGCGGCCGAACCGTTCAAGATCGGCTGGCGCGATCGCTGGGAAATCCTGCGCAAATATTATCTGGGTCTGCCGTTTCGCTGGGCGCGCAATGCTTTGCGGGCGCTTCGACGCGCAATCAAGAGTTGGTAGAACTCACGCCCGGCCGCGTCAGCTTTTCGCTCGGTGGCGGGCCCCAGGATTGGGTTTGCTCGTAGCGCTTGGCGTAGCGATAGAAAGTGCCCTCGAAATTTCCCAGTGCGATCATGAATCCAGCCCAGCCATCCTTGAAGCCGCGCTTGACGAAGTAGTGCTTGAGGAAGGCCCAGGCGCCATGTCCGAGCGCGCCGCACATGGAGACTCGCTTGTTGGCAAGTTTGCCCGCGCCGAGCGTCGAATAGCGATTCGCTTTATCGACGATCTGTTCGAGGTTGCGAAATGGAAATTGCCAGATTTCGTTTTCAAGCTTGCCGAGCGGCTTGCCGGTCAGGAGCTGGTAGCCTTCATGCACCGGATCGGGCCTATAGCGCATGGCGCCCTTGCGGAAGAGCTGGGGCTGGCGGTAGTTCGGGTACCAGCCGGAGCCACGGATCCAGCGTCCCATGAAATAGGAGCGGCGCGGGACGAGAAACGCATCAGGCGCGGGGCTGGTAGCGAGCAGCTTAAGAATTTCATCCCTGGCCGCCGGCGTGCAGCGCTCGTCCGCATCGAGGCTGAAAATCCATTCGTGGCGGCAGGCCTCGATGGCGCAATTGCGCAGCGCTCCGAAACCCTCGAAGGGGACCTGTACCACGCGCGCGCCGAGCGCCTGCGCCAGCTCCACCGTGCGGTCGGTGCTGTGCGAATCGACGACCACAATCTCATCCGCCCACAGCGCGCTTGCGACCGCGGCCTCGATCTTGGCGGCTTCGTTATAGGCAAGAATATAGACGGATATCTTCTGCATCGTCGGTGTTGCGTGATTGCTGGTCACTTGTAGCCATATTTGCCCGCCATGGCCATCGCACGCGGCGTATTTTCAGCCGTTCGGACGATGAGATCTGTGTGGCATTTGAGGGCTTTAACTGCGTACCCCCCGGGTCTGGCACCGGAGTGTAAAACATGGTTCAAGCATTGCGCGAAAGGCTTTGAGCCGTGGCTGAGCTGATCTCCGTCATCCTCACGACTTATGACCGCGAGGACGCGCTGGCGGCGGTGCTGCGCTCGCTTGCGTGCCAGACCGATCGGCAGTTCGAGGTGATTGTGGCCGACGACGGCTCGGGGCCCGCGACGGCCGCTGTGGTGGCCGATTGGCGGGCGCGGGCCGGTGTCGAGCTGACACATGTTTGGCACGAGCATCGCGACTTTCGTGCGGCCGAAATGCGCAATCGCGCCATCCACGCGAGCCGCGGCGCATATTGCGTCTTCCTTGACGGAGATTGCCTGGTGCGTCCCGATTTCATCGCCACCCACCGCCGGCTGGCCGAGCGTGGATGGTTTGTCAGCGGCAATCGCGCACTGCTCTCGGCCGAACTCACCGCGCGCGTGCTGGGTGACGGCGTTGCGCCGGAAACTTGGGGACTAAATGCTTGGATCACGCAGCGCTGGCGCGCCGGCGTCAACCGGCTGGGCCCTGTTCTTCGGCTACCGCTTGGACCGTTGCGCAAGCTCAGAGCGCGCGCCTGGCAAGGTGCTCGCTCCTGCAATCTTGCGATCTGGCGTTCCGATCTCGATCGCGTTGACGGCTTCGACGCAAACTTCAGCGGCTGGGGGCGCGAAGATTCCGATCTGCTGGTACGGCTCCTTCGCAGCGGCGTGCGCCGCAAGGACGGCATGTTCGCGACCGGGGTCTTGCACCTATGGCATGCGGAAGCCGATCGCTCGCGGCTGGAGGAGAACGAGCGCCGGCTGGATCGGGTTGTCGCTGGCGATCGGGTGCGCGCTGAGCGCGGATTGTCGGCGCTTGCGACCGATCCGGCACGCGGGACCGAAGGGGCGCAAGTGAACTCTGACCGCGAACCGGCCGGCATGACGCGAACGCAGGAAAGACAATGATGGCTCAGTCGAGGCAAGGGACCATCGCTGCCAAAGTGTTCGACCGCGAGCGTCTGGTGGCTATATGCGATTGGCTCGCGGTTGCGCTCGCGGTGGTGCTGCCGTGGTCGACCTCGGCGACCGGCATTCTTGTCGGCCTGTGGGTGATGGCGCTCATTCCAACCCTCGATGCCGCGGTGTTGCGACGCGAGCTATCCACGCTCGCGGGCGGATTGCCAGTGTTGCTGTGGGTGCTCGGAGTGGTCGGCATGCTGTGGGCCGGCGTGTCATGGGCGGAACGATTGGATGGGCTCAGCTCGTTCCACAAACTGCTCGTCATTCCTTTGTTGCTGATTCATTTCCGCCGCTCCGAGCGCGGACTAATGGTAATGAAGGGGTTTTTGCTGTCATGCGGCGTCCTGCTTGTTGTCTCCTGGGCATCTTATGTGTTCCCAGATATTCCCGGAACCAAACGCGTGACACCCGGCGTGCCGGTCAAGGACTATATTTCTCAAAGCGCGATGTTCATTGTCTGCATTGCGATTTTAATCGATCTTGCGCTCAAGGCTTGGCGAAATGCGCGCATTGATGTCGCGCTCGCTTTTGTGCTGCTGGCGCTTGCCTTTATTGCCAATATTTTCTACGTCGCGACCAGCCGTACCGCGCTTGTCGTTCTGCCGATCCTGCTGTTGTTGTTTGGCCTAAAGCGCCTTGATTGGAAGGGAACGGTTGGGCTCTTGGCCGGGCTCATTGTTTTGGCGGCGGCGGCATGGCCGGTTTCGGGATATTTACGCGAGCGTGTGACAACAATCGTGCAGGAGATACACGAATATCGAACAGCGAATGCCCACACCTCAGCCGGAGAGCGGTTGGAATACTGGAAAAAATCGATGGGAATTGTCGCCAAGGCGCCGGTGATCGGGCACGGCACCGGAACGATTCGTGAGCAGTTCCGCCGCGCCGCGACGGGCGAAAGTGGAGCCTCATCTCACGTTACAGGCAACCCGCACAATCAGACGCTGGCGGTGGCAATTCAACTTGGACTCGTTGGCACGATTGTGCTTTTCGCCATGTGGATTGCCCATCTCCTGTTGTTCCGCGGCGAGGGGCTTGCAGTCTGGATCGGATTGGCCGTCGTCGTTCAGAACATGGTTGGCTCGTTGTTCAACTCCCATCTGTTCGATTTTACTCATGGCTGGGGCTATGTCATTGGCGTGGGAATTGCCGGCGGGATTGTTCTGCGTAACGCCTCGCAGAGTACGCTCAATGCGGAACGGGCGACGGAGAAGCGGCGAGGTCAGGTGCCTTTGTAGGACTTTTCCTCGACAATCGCGGACCCGAATGCAGCGTTGATGCGCTGTTTCACGCGGGCGCGGAGATCGTTGGTCTGATAAACGCTGCGGGCAAGCTCGACAAAGCGCGGTCCGAAATCCTGCCGCGCCTCCAGCTCGCGGATTTCATCCTCGATCTCCCAAAGTGCCGCGTTGAGCGACTTTAGTTCCCGCGAATATGGTTTCATATCGGGAGTGTCCAGACCGGCGGTGCGCTTGAGTTTATCTAATATTTTGAGCTCATTGGAGACGTTACGTAATTTGCCACGGTCGGAAATGCGCTCCGATTTAATCTCGAGAATGGTGATTTTATCGATCAATTCGCCGATGGCGATGGGCGCGAAGATTTGCGTTAAGGTTTTTTTCGAGTTTGGCATCGATCGTTGCTTCGCTTACAAATAGCCCATTCGGTGTATTATGGCGGTTCAAATAGCAGGTCCGGGAAGCGGATTGCAACGCGTGTGAGCATTTAATCGGGAACGGGACGCGCACCGAGTACGACGGTACAAGGACAGCATGAGCGTTGATTTCAATCTGCCCGAGCGGCCGCGAATTCTGGTCGTGACGCTGCGCCGTCTTGGCGATGTTTTGCTGACGACACCGTTGCTACGGACACTGCGTAATGGTTTTCCAAATGCGATTTTGGATACGCTGGTATTTCGCGGCAGCGACCGCATTCTGCAGGGCAATCCCGACGTCGATCATGTGCTGACGATGTCGGAGCGGCCTTCGGCAATTGAGTTATTGGCGACGATCGGGAGACTATGGCGGCGATACGATCTTGTCGTCTCAACCCAAGGCGGCGACCGTCCGACGTTTTTTTCGCTGGTCGCAGGACGGCGGCGCGTTGGATTAGTGCCGCACGCGGGGCATGGCGAATGGTGGAAACGGCGGGTCTATCATCGTGCGGTCGCCGCAAAACCCGATTGCCACCGCGTCGAACACTTGTTTGGACTCGCGGACGCGCTTGGACTGGCTCGCCAGCTCGATATCGTATGTCCGCAGGGTTCATCAGCGGATGCGGTGGCTCCGAAGGGCGCCTATGCTGTGCTGCATGCCAATCCGCTCTACCGGTACAAGCGTTGGAACGACACGGGTTGGCGTCAACTTTCACGCGGGCTTGCCGAGCGCGGGCTGGCGGTCGTGGCAACGGAAGGCCGCGATCCGGCAGAACGCGCCTATGTCGATTCACTGTGGGGGAAAACAGAGTCCGTCATTCGGGAGCGTGGCCAGCTTGATTGGTCAGGGCTTGCCGCGCTGCTGAAGGATGCGTCGGTTTATGTGGGGCCGGACACTTCGATGACGCATCTGGCGGCCGGCAGCGGCTGCGCGACAGTTGCGCTCTACGGCCCAACCAGCCCGCGGTTGATTGGGCCGTGGCCGGTGGGCGGTTTGACCGAGCCTTGGGCGCACGCCGGCACCATTCAACGGCGCGCAAATGTCTGGGTGGTACAGAATCCGTTGCCCTGCCTGCCATGCGAGAAACTCGGGTGCGATGGCCACCTCGACAGCCGTAGCCAGTGTCTGGACGAACTTTCCGCGAACCATGTGCTTGTCGCGGTCGATCAGGCGCTGGCCTGGTCGCGGGAGCGGGGAAGCGGGTGGCGCGGCGGTAGAAAGACCGGTATGGAGGGCGATATGCCGCTCCCCTCGGTGAAGCCATGATCCCGCACGCGAGGCTCACGCCGCGGCAATGGCTGATCGTGCTGCATGATCTTGCCATCACGGCGGCCGCGATTATCGCGACCTTCTTCATCCGCTTCGAAGACGAGCAGTTGCGCATCCGCCTCGATGGGCTCGTGGTATTGCTGCCGCCCTTCGTCGTCTATGCCGGGTTCGTCTATTTTGCCTTTGGACTGTACAAGGCGAAATGGCGATTTGCCTCGCTGCCGGATCTCAACAATATTTTTCGTGCTTCGAGCGTGCTGGCAGTGTCGCTGCTGGTGTTGGATTACATCCTGCTGTCGCCGAATTTTTACGGCACGTTCTATTTCGGCAAGATCACGATCATTCTCTACTGGTTTCTGCAGATGGCGTTCCTGGGCGGGCCGCGCGTCGCCTACCGCTACTTCCACTTTACGCGCATTCGGCAAAAGGCCATGGCGGGTGAATCCGCTCCGACGCTGATTCTCGGCCGCGCAGCCGATGCCGAAGTGCTGTTGCGGGCGATCGAGAGCGGTGCGGTAAAAAAAATCTGGCCGGTCGGCATCCTCTCGCCCTCGGCATCCGATCAAGGCCAGTCGATCCGCGGCATTGCCGTCGAAGGTTACTTCGGCCAGATCGAGAGCATTGTTGGCGATCTGGCAGCGCGCGGCACAAGGGTCGCGCGGGTGGTGCTCACGCCTTCCGCCTTGGCGCCGGAGGCCATGCCCGAAGCGGTTCTGATGCAGGCGCGCCGGCTGGGATTGATCACGAGCCGGCTGCCGGCCCTCGACGAGGGCGGCGAAGCGCTGCGGCTCGCCCCGGTCGCGGTGGAGGATCTCCTGCTGCGGCCGAGTGTGCGGATCGACTACCGGCGACTGGAAACCTTCATGCAGGGCAAGTCGGTGGTCGTCACCGGCGGCGGCGGCTCGATCGGCGCTGAGATCAGCGACCGCGTCATCGCCTTCGGCGCCGCGCGGCTGCTGATGATCGAAAACTCCGAGCCCGCGCTCTATGCCGTGCAGGAGAAGCTGGCGACCAAGCAGGCGCCAGCGCTCGTCGCCGGCCGGCTCGCCGACGTGCGCGATCGCGACCGCATCTTCCGCCTGCTGGCCGATTTCAAGCCGGACATCGTGTTTCACGCCGCCGCGCTCAAGCATGTCCCGCTGCTCGAACAGGATTGGGGCGAGGCCGTCAAAACCAACGTCTTCGGCTCGATCAACGTCGCCGATGCAGCCGCGGCCGCGGGCGCGGCAGCCATGGTCATGATCTCGACCGACAAGGCAATCGAACCGGTTTCAATGCTGGGCGCGACCAAGCGCTTTGCCGAGATGTATTGCCAGGCGCTCGACGCCGAATCCGTGCGTCGCGGCGTTGGTGGCCGCGCCGTCATGCGTCTGATCGCCGTGCGATTCGGCAATGTGCTGGCCTCCAATGGATCGGTGGTGCCGAAATTCAAGGCGCAGATCGAAGCCGGCGGCCCGGTGACCGTCACGCATCCCGATATGGTGCGCTACTTCATGACGATCCGCGAGGCGTGCGACCTCGTCGTGACCGCGGCCAGCCACGCGCTGTCGCCGGAGCCCACCAATGTATCGGTTTACGTTCTCAACATGGGGCAGCCGGTGAAGATCGTCGATCTTGCCGAACGATTGATCCGTCTGAGCGGGCTGGAACCGGGCCGCGATGTCGACATCGTGTTCACCGGCATTCGCCCGGGGGAGCGGCTGCACGAGATATTATTCACGCGTGAAGAAGACAGTTTGGAAATTGGAATTGCCGGCATCGTTGCCGCA
This sequence comes from uncultured Hyphomicrobiales bacterium, assembly GCA_964575715.1. Lineage (GTDB taxonomy): Bacteria > Pseudomonadota > Alphaproteobacteria > Rhizobiales > Xanthobacteraceae > PNAI01. The sequence continues at coordinate 20,223 of CAZNSG010000154.1, forward strand.
AAACCTTCGCATCCGTCGCTCGAAGCCATGCGCGGCTGGCTGGCGACGCTCGAGCAGGCGCTCGTACGCGAGGAACGCCCGGCGATCTATCGCGTGTTGCGCGACGCGGTGCCGGACTTCCGCGGCGAGGTCGCCTGAACCATCGCGGCTAGACCGGCGCGGGTATCGACGGGCGGAAGCCAGCCGGCGAGCAGAAGTCTTTTCGGGTCGGCCACCAGCTCGCCGCCCAGCCTATCCCATACATCCGTCTGGTGCAGTGCCTTGAGCGCCATCGCAATGAGCGCGGGAGGAACCGGCACGAGCAGCGGCGAGCGCGCCTGCCCCGCGCGCAAGGCGGCGATAATTTCCACAAGCGAAAGCGGTATCGGGTCGGCCACGACATAGGTCTCACCGATGGTCACCGGCGCATCGAGCGCAAGGCGAATGGCGGCGATCAGATTTTGCCGCGCCAACAATGAATGGCGATTGGTAAAGCTGCCGAACGGCAACGGCCATGGCGATCGCGCGAGTTGCATCAGGCGGGCGAGATTGCCCTTAACGCCGGCACCGTAAACGAGTACAGGGCGCAGAATTGTGAACGGCACCTCGGCGGCGCGTATCGCCGCTTCGGCGGCAAGCTTGGAGCGGCCATAGGCATCGGTCGGTTGCGGCGGGTCGGCTTCGGTGAGGGGATGATTGCCGGTCGGGCCGCTCTGGGCGCGGATGGATGAAATGAAAACAAGACGGCGGATGCCGGCGGCGCGCGCGGCAGCGGCGAGTTCGGCCGTGGCCAGGCGATTGATGCGATCATAGGTCTGTTCGGCAGTTCCCTTGCCTGCATGCGCGATGCCGGCGAGATGAACCACCGTATCCATGTCCTTGAGGAGCAGCCGCCATTCCACCGGCCGGGTCAGATCGGAGACCGCGACCACCTCGACTTCGCGCCGAAAAACATCCGCCGGCTGGCGCATGGCGGCGCGGACGCGATGACCGGCAACGCTGAGTTCCTCGACCAAGGCGCGGCCAATGAAGCCGGAGGCGCCGGTGACCAGCACGCGCGCGCTCATCGCTTGCCTCGTGCGAAGACGAATAACAGCCAGCCAACGAGCAAGGCGGAAGCGGCAAGCGCGGCAATCGCGCTCGCAAGCCCGGGTATGAGCGCGGTCAAGAGCGCGAGCGCAATGAGTGCGAGGTTGACGGCGAATACGCGCGCGATCACTTCCGACACGCTGAAACCGCGATCGGTTGCTTGCTGATAGAAATGGGAGCGGTGGGCGTGCCAGAAGGGTTCGCCGTTAAGCAGCCGCCGCAGCAGCGTCAGCGTGGTGTCGGCAAGATAATAAAGCGGCAGGATCAATGCCGCGGCCAGATGGCCGCTTCCAGCCGTAAGCACGAGAAGCCACAGCAGCAGCAGGCCAATCGGCAGACTGCCGACATCGCCCAGAAACAGCCGCGCCACCGGGCGGTTGAACGGTGCAAAACCCAGCATGGCGCCGCAAAGTGCAAGCGCGACCACCATGCCCGGTGCAGGCAAGGCGCCAAAAAGCAACCCGATCAGCACGAGGCCGCCGATGACCGGAACGACCTCGGCCACCGTCATCCAATCGATGCCGTCCATGAAATTGACCAGGTTGACGAACCATACGCCGGCAAGCAGCAGCAGCATGCGCTCGATCCACCACGGCAGCAGCGGGACCGCATGCAGGTCGGCCGGAAGCGCGGCAATCACGATGGCAACTGAAATCGTCTGCAACAGAAGCCGCGGTGCAATCGCAATCGTGCGGATATCGTCGATGGCGCCGATGAGGGCGATCAAGACGGTGGCGGCGAACACCGGCCACAGCCGTGCTGTCACGTCCGGGCCGAACATCCCTCCGGTGGTTACGATGATGACGGTGAGACCAACGGTTGCGATCACGACCGCGATTCCGCCGCCCTGCGGCGTCGGCGTGGCGTGGGAGGAGCGCGCGTTCGGCCGCGCCAGCGCATAGCGCTGCAACCAGGGCCGCAACAGCACGACCAAGACGTTGCAAGCGATTGCGGCGCCGATCAGCAGGCCAAGCCCGCCGGCAATCCGCCATGTCTCGATGCCGCTGATCATGAGCATTTGACTATCGGTCAAGCCTTTCGCAGCGATCGCGCTGCGGGTCTAATTCGGCACACCTACACTGACAAAACGGCGGTAAAGATCAACGGTGTGCCGGCCGATTATTTCGGCTGAAAAACGCTCGACGACGAGGCGCCGCGCCGCCGCGCCAAAGCGCATGCGCAGTTCCTGCGATGCCGCAAGCTTGCCGATCGCCACGGAAAGCGCGGGGGCGTCATCGGCGGGCACCAGAAGGCCGGTCTCCTGCGGCAGCACGATTTCCCGGCAGCCCGGGACGTCGGTCGCCACCATGGGGCGCCCACAGGCGGCGGCTTCGAGCAGGCTTTTCGGCAGGCCTTCGCGGCGCGAGGGCAACGCGGCGATATGGGCGCGCGCCCACAATGCGGCGATGTCATCCACATGGCCAAGCCAGGTGATGCCGGGCTCGCGGTTGAATTGCGCCGCTTCCTGTTCGCTCACAGATGCGGGATTGGCCGGGTCGGGAGTGCCGGCGATCAGCAATTCGATGTTTGAGTTTGAGCCGCGCAGCAGTCGATGGGCGTTCACCAGCGTGCGGATGCCCTTGTCGTCGAGCAGTCGCCCGACAAAGGCAACGGTCGGCGGTCCCGCCGGTTCGGGCTGCGGTTGCAGCACGTCGGTGTCGACGCCGGAGCCGGGGATGATAACGATGTGATTGGGATCAATGCCAAGCGCCAGAAGACTTTTCCGATCGTCGGGATTTTGCACCAGCGCAATGGATGTCGGGCGATTGACCAGAGCGCGCAGCAGGATCCCGATCAATGCACGCAAGGCGCGCGTGCGCAGGCTGTTCGAAATGAACGTGTGACCAAATCCGGTGAGCGCATTAATCCGCGCACCCGGCCGGCCGATCGCGGCGAGCGATCCAAGGATGGATGCTTGCAACGCCACATGATGGGTGATCGACGGCGCGACCTGCCGTTGAATTCGGCGCAGCGCGGCAATGGTGCGCAGCGCGGCAATCAATGACAATCTGCCGCGGACAAATGGAACCGGATGGGCGGCGAAGCCTTCCGATTCGATTGCCGCGGCTCCGTCCACGATCCGGGTCGCGAGATGAACCTCGAAACCCGCCGCGCGCGCGGCGCGCGCCATCGGCAGGCGGTGCGAGAGAAAATACCAATCCTCGGTCACGACATAGAGCAGGCGCGGCGCGGATGCGCGCCCGGATTCTGCGGTCGATACGCCCTCGTTCATGGATGGAGCCAAAGCTCGCCGCGCTGCATTGGGAGCCCGCTGCTAGGCAACTCCGGCCCGCAACAGGTCGTGGAAATGCACGATACCGACGGGCTTGCCGGCCTCCACCACCATCAGAGCGGTGATCTTCGTGGCATTGATCAATTCAAGCGTCTCGCTGGCAAGCTGATCGGGCCGAATCGTCTTTGGATTCCTGGTCATGACATCCTCGACGCGGGCAGCGAGCAGATCGGCGCGCATGTGCCGGCGCAGATCGCCATCGGTGATGATGCCGGCGAGCTGCCCGCCCGTATCGGTGATGCCGATGCAGCCAAATCCCTTGGCGGTCATTTCGACGATGGCATCGGACATGCGGGTGCCGAGCGGGGTAAGCGGTACGGCGGTCCCGGTGTGCATAAGGTCACGCACGAATTTGAGCAGCGCTCCGAGGCGTCCGGCTGGATGCAGGATGCCGAAGTCGACAGCCGTGAACCCGCGGCTTTCCAGTAGCGTAATGGCGAGCGCATCGCCCAGCACAAGCTGCATGAGCGAGGAGGTGGTGGGCGCGAGGTTGTGCGGGCAAGCTTCGCGGGCCTGCGGCATTGCCAAGACCACATCGGCTGATTGTCCCAGCGTGCTCTTGGCGTCCGCGGTGATGGCGATCAGTCCAATGCGAAAGCGGCGCGAATAATCGAGCAGGCTTTTTAGCTCTGCGGTCTCGCCCGACCAGGAGAGCACCATGATGACGTCATCGGCGGTGATCATGCCAAGGTCGCCGTGGCTGGCTTCGCCGGGATGGACGAAGAAGGCCGGAGTGCCGGTGGATGCGAAAGTGGCCGCGATCTTGCGGCCGACATGCCCGGACTTGCCCATGCCGGTGACGATCACGCGGCCACGCGCGGAGCGGATCAACTCGACCGCGGCAATGAATGATTGACCGAGCCCGTCGTGAATTGCCGCCGAGAGCGCGTGGATACCACTGGCCTCGGCTTCGAGCGTGCGCAGCGCAGATTCGATGAAAGCGCTCGCATGCGTACTCATCGCTTGCTTTTCGTTTCGCACGTGCGGTTCGGCCATGCGGGCTTAATCCAAATCGCTGGGCGTTTATCGTGGAGAAGGTCACATAGCATGGAAACCGGAGGTGACCGAGTCGCGCGCAAAACAGATAAATACATAAGTAAAATCAATGAGTTGACTGCAATCGCGAGGACGTTCAGATTAACCATTGTAGCGCGGAGGCACGCATTGACGGCGGACCAAGCGCAAGTCGGCGCGGCCGCTGGGGTGGGCAAATATTCAATGCAGAGATTAAGTCTTGCGCGACTCGTCGGCAGACCCGATCCGCGGCTCGGAGCTCATAATCCAGATCGCGCCGCCCACTGCGCCGACCGTGAAGAGGCTGGCGCCATACAGGATCGAGACAATCAACCCGTCGGCTTGCAGCAGACCGGCATAGGCAAAGACCGTCATCATGGCACCCTCGCGCAACCCCCAGCCGGCAATCGAGATCGGGATCGTCGCCACAAGCATGACGGGGGGAACGAGCAACAACGCCTGTCCGAATTCGAGCGGCGCTGCCACCGCGCGCGCCGCGCACACAACGGCCACGACCGTCAAGAGATGAATGACGATCGAAAGCCCCACGACCATGGCCGCGCTGCGGCGGTTACTCAGGATATCGAGCGCGACCGCAGCGGCGCCGGCAATATGGCGCGTGATCCACCAGCGTTCGAGCCAGTGCCAACGGGCCTGGCCCAGGATCAGGAAAGAAATCGCGGCAATTACGCCAGCGCCATCGACCAGGAGTATGCTCGCGCGGCCCAATGGGTCCGGCACCAATTCAAACAGCCATGGCAGGCACACAACGACCATCGCCACAAGCACGGAAAGCCCGATGATGCGATCGACGATTACCGAATAGGCCGCGGCTTTCCAGCCGGCGCCCGCGCGCGATACGAACCAGATTCTTGCTGCGTCGCCGCCGATGATGGAGGGCAGCGTCTGATTGAAGAACGATGCAATGAGCATATAGCGCAATGCTTTTGCGGCCGGAAATGGCGCCGCGCATTGCGTACCGATCTTCCGCCACCGCAATGCCACCAGCACGAGTTGAACTGCAAGCGTGAGCATGAGCGCTACGAGCCAGGATATTTTTGCCTGCTGCAGCCGGCTGCCGATCATGCCGATGTCCACACGCGAAAATGCAAAGTAGAGCAATGCAGCGGAAATCGCGACCTTGGCAGCCAGGGCAAGCAAACGTTTCATCTCGGCGCGCATTCTTCTGCACGCCCGGCGGATGACCAAAATGATCGCCGCACCATGCGTGGGAGGGTCCAGAGTGGACAGTGCACCGTGATGCCATGCCGGGTATTAAGCCGCAACCGGCGGGGCGCGGGCCGGGCCTATTGCGGGTTATGCCAACGCGTGGCTAAACAAGCACGTCGCGGCTTGAACGCGCAGAGCATATTGGGGTTTACGGCGTGAGCCACGGACGCAAGATCGCGGTGATTGGGCTGGGTTATGTCGGCCTTCCGGTTGCAGTCGCCTTCGCGCGATCGGGTGTGCCGGTGATCGGATTCGACGTCGACCGGCGGCGAATCGAGGAACTGCGTTCCGGACATGACCGGACGCGCGAGATTGAGAAGGGCCAGCTTGCGCAGCGAACGCTGAGACTGGAAAACGAGCCGGCTTGCTTGCGCGATGCGGATTTTTTCATCGTCACCGTGCCGACGCCCATCGACGGCGCCCACCGGCCCAATCTCGGTGCGCTGCTCTCCGCCTCGGAGACCGTCGGCCGCGCGCTGAGCAAAGATGCGATCGTCGTGTTCGAATCCACGGTCTATCCCGGCGCGATCGAGGAGGATTGCGTGCCGGTGCTGGAGCGCGTCTCGAAATTACGCGCCGGCCGGGATTTCACCGTCGGTTATTCGCCCGAGCGCATCAACCCCGGTGACAAGAAGCACCGCTTCGAAACGATCACCAAGGTGGTTTCCGGCCAGGATGCGCGCACGCTCGACATCATTGCGAACGTGTATGGTTCCGTCGTCACCGCCGGCATTCATCGCGCGCCCTCGATCAAGGTCGCAGAAGCGGCCAAGGTGATCGAGAATACGCAGCGCGATCTCAACATCGCCTTTATGAACGAGCTCTCCGCCATCTTTCAGGAGCTCGGCATCGACACCGGCGATGTGCTGGCGGCGGCGGCGACCAAATGGAATTTCCTGAATTATCATCCCGGTCTGGTCGGCGGGCACTGCATCGGGGTCGATCCCTATTACCTCACCTATCGCGCGCAGAAGGCCGGTTACCATCCCGAGGTGATCCTGGCAGGCCGGCGCATCAACGATGGCGTCGGGCAAAGAGTCGCGCGTGAATGCATCCGCCGCCTGTTTCAGCGCGAACGGGCGGGGGGGGCGACCGTCACTATTCTCGGCATGACATTCAAGGAGAATGTGCCGGACACGCGCAATTCCAAGGTGTTCGATATCGTGCGCGAGTTGCGCGCGTTCGGGGTCACGGTCCAGGTGCATGATCCGCTGGCAGCGAATGAGGAGACCGAGCAGCAATATGGCATCTCGCTGCTGCAGCTTGCCGCCCTCAAGCCCGCCGATGCGGTGATCCTGGCGGTGGCGCACGACGAATATGTCACCGGCGGCTGGCCGCTGGTCACGCGACTGCTCAAGGATGGCCGGGGTGTTGTGCTGGATGTGAGATCAAAGCTCGATCGTGCTCTGCAACCCAAGGGGATCGAACTGTGGCGGCTTTGATGGCGATCGCCGCCGCTTGCTCGCGGTCATAGGACAAGACGCATGGCGGGCGAAACTGTTCTCGTTACCGGAGCGGCCGGCTTCATCGGTTTCCATGTCGCGCGACGTCTGGCCGCGGCCGGCCGGACGGTGATCGGCGTCGACAATCTCAGTGCCTATTACGATCCCGCGCTCAAACAGGCGCGGCTTGCCGAACTCGCCAAGCTTGCCGCCTTCCGCTTTGTCAAGCTCGATCTTGCCGACAGGGCCGCAACGGCAGCGCTGTTTTTCGAGCAGCGCTTTCCGTTCGTGGTGCATCTGGCGGCGCAAGCGGGTGTACGCCATTCGCTGGTCAATCCGCACGCCTATGTCGATGCCAACCTGCAAGGTTTTGCCAACATTCTCGAAGGCTGCCGGCATAACGGATGCTGCCACCTGCTGTTCGCCTCATCGTCTTCGGTCTATGGCACCAACAGCAAGCTGCCGTTCTCGGTTCACGACAACGTCGATCACCCGATGAGCCTCTATGGCGCCACCAAGAAGGCCAACGAGATGATGGCGCATGCCTACAGCCATCTGTTTCGGCTGCCGGCGACAGGGCTGCGCTTTTTTACCGTTTACGGGCCGTGGGGGCGGCCCGACATGGCGATGTTCATCTTCGCGTCGGCGATCCTCGCGGGCCGGCCGATCCAGCTGTTCAACAACGGCAAGATGCGACGGGACTTCACCTATGTGGATGACGTTACGGAATCGGTCGTGCGCCTGGTCGATCGCATTCCGACTGCAAATCCGGCCTTCTCCAGCTTGGCTCCCGATCCGGCAACGAGCGCGGCGCCCTGGCGCATTTACAATGTCGGCAACAATCGCACGATCGAGGTCGAGCATGTGGTAGCGCTGCTGGAAGCAGAATTCGGCCGCCGCGCGATCATAGAGATGGCACCAATGCAGCCGGGCGACGTTGCTGAAACTTGCGCCGACGTTGATGATCTGATGCGCGATGCGGGCTTCCGTCCGAAAACGACGATCGAAGAGGGGATCCGCCACTTCGTCGCCTGGTATCGGAGCTATCACAAGATATGATGCCGCGCACCGCCGTAAGGACGACTCGCAATGTCTGAACCTATCATCCCGCTCATCATGTGTGGTGGAGCAGGGACACGGCTGTGGCCGGCTTCGCGCGAGAGCCGGCCGAAGCAGTTCCTGCCGCTGTTCGGCAAGCATTCAACTTTCCAGAACACCTTGCTGCGAGTGGCCGATGCCGCGCTGTTCGGCCGGCCCATCGTCATTACCAATGGCCAATATCGCTTTCTGGTGGCTGAGCAGCTCGCCGAAATCGGGGTCGCGGCCGACGTCCTGCTCGAGCCGATGCGGCGCGATTCCGCGCCCGCGATCATGGCAGGCGCCACCTTCGCGCTCGCCGGCGGCGGCGACCCGATTATTGTGGCGCTCGCGGCTGACCACGTCGTGAAGGACAATGCGGCCTTCGCTGACGCCTGCCGTATTGCGCGGGAGGCCGCGGCCGGCGGCCGCATTGTCACCTTCGGCATCCGCCCCGACCGGCCGGCGACCGAATACGGCTATATCCGCCCGGGCAGCAAGCTTGGCGAAGTCTTTGCGGTCGACAAATTCGTCGAGAAGCCGGACGAAGCCAAGGCGGCGCGCTACATCGCCGATGGCTATCTGTGGAACTCGGGCAACTTCGTGTTCCGCGCGAGCGTGCTGCTGGAAGAATATCGCGCCTTCGAGCCCGCAAGCGCTGCGGCGGTGGCGGCTGCGGTCGAACGCGCCGGCCGCGACCTCGGTTTTGTCACCCTTAACGCGGACGCGTTCAAGCAGGCAGCCGCGAATTCGATCGATTATGCGGTGATGGAGAAGACCAGGCGCGCCGCCGTCGTGCCGGTGTCCTACGGCTGGTCGGATGTAGGCTCGTGGCGCGCGGTGTGGGAGATCGCGCAAAAGGATGCTGCCGGCAACGCCGCGCAGGGCAACGTCGTGTTTGTGGAAGCGCTCGGCTCCTATGTCTCTTCCGACAAAGCGCTGGTGGCGCTGCTCGGCGTTGAGAATCTGGTGGTGGTCGCGAGCGAGGACGCGATTCTGGTCGCGCATCGCGATGAAGCCCATGAATTGAAAAAACTGATCGGCGAGCTCAAATCGGTCGCACCCAAGATCGCCGAGGAACATCTCAAGGTTCACCGGCCGTGGGGTTCGTACCAGTCGCTCGACGTCGGCACCCGCTATCAAGTCAAGCGCATCGTCGTGAAGGCCGGCGGCCGGCTGTCGCTGCAGATGCACCACCACCGCGCCGAACACTGGGTCGTGGTGCGCGGCACCGCCACGGTGACGGTCGGCGACGAGATCAAAACGCTGCATGAGAACGAATCGATCTATATTCCAATCGGTACGCGACACCGCCTGGAAAATCCTGGAAAAATCGATCTCGAATTGATCGAGGTCCAGACCGGGAGCTATCTCGCAGAAGACGATATTGTGCGGTTCGAAGACGATTACCGCCGAACCTGAAAGCGAGCCCACGCACGCGCGCGCGTCAAAATAATGCTGACCGCGAGCTTTACATCAGAGCAGGTTGTCGCGCGCAAGACGGCGGATTTCGAGATTATCCGAGCTATCATTCGACGCGGTGCATGCATTCAGAGAAAATGCGCTGGCAGCCAAGTTGATGAGGATGGTGCCTAGGGCCTTATCCATCTCGGTGGAATCGGAACTAGGCCCTAGCTTCTTGTTTGCGCATGATCTTTTCCGAAAACCGGTTCCCACTTTTCGGGATCATGCTCGCGTGCTTCGCAGATCAGTACCGCACGGCCGATGCGGCCGATTCGGGCCTGTGCGGCCGGGCCAAGCCGGATCGCGACCTGTTCGCTTGACAGCTTCCTGGTCGCTTCCGGGCCGTTTTTTGGTCGTTTCCTGGCCGCGACGATCGGTTGTAACTCTCTGAATCAAAACGTGTTCACTCTCCTGGCAGGTTGCGTTCGCGGGGGCGGAATAACCATGCTAGTATTAATAAATATGGATGGGGGAGTTCTTTGCATATCCAGAAGACGACGAAACGACGCGGGGCCGAATTACTGCGCATAGGCGTGGTGGGAGTCGGTGTGATGGGCTCCAATCACGCGCGCGTGTTGGCCGGGCTTCCGGGAGTGCAGCTTGTTGGCGTTTCCGACCCCGATCCGCAGCAGCGCGAACTGGTCACGAGCGCGCTGGGCTGCCCCGCTGTCGATAATCTTGACGCGCTGTTGGAGATGGGGGTCGACGCGGTTACGATCGCGGCGCCGACACATCTGCACCGCGAAATCGCTCTGATCTGCATCGCGCGCGGTATTCATGTCATGGTCGAGAAGCCTATCGCCTCTTCAGTCCAAGAGGGGCGCGAAATCATCGCGGCTGCGCGCCGCGCCGGCGTCACGCTGATGGTTGGGCACGTGGAACGCTTTAATCCCGCTGTGCAGGCAATCAAGGATGCCATCCGAGACGAAGATATTCTCTCGATTGCGATTACGCGCGTCGGGCCGTTTCCGCCGCGCATGTCGAATGTCGGCATCGTCATCGACCTTGCGGTCCACGACATCGACCTCATCCGCTGGTTCACCGATTCCGACATCATCGAGGTGCAGCCGCAGCTTTCGAGCGCGGTGGCCGAACGCGAAGACATTGCGCTGCTGCAGTTCCGCACCGCTTCCGGCGTTCTTGCCCACATCAACACAAATTGGCTTACGCCGTTCAAGGCACGCAACGTCACCGTGGCAACGCGCGGCAAATATGTGATGGGCGATCTGCTCACGCGCGAAGTGACCGAGTGCTTCGGCTTTCAGCCGGACGGCTCGTATTCGATGCGGCATCTCTCCGTCGGCTATGAGGAACCGCTGCGCGCCGAGCTGCATGCCTTCGTTACGGCCATCCGCGAAGGCAAGACCCCTGCGGTTTCGGGCGAGGAAGCGGTGGCGAGCCTTGAGATTGCGACCCGCTGCCTCGAAGCACGGCCGTTGGCCGTCCCGCTGCATCAACGCAAGGGGCCGCGAAAGGTGGCCGGCTGACGCCGCCGGCATCTCGCCATCGCCGACCCTGATGAGACCAATGAACAAGCACGCCCGCGTAGATTTCGCTCCAATCCCGTTCATCGACCTCGCCGCGCAGCGCCGCCGGCTCGGTCGCGCCATTGACGATGCGATCGCACGTGTGCTGACGCATTGCCAATTCATCATGGGCCCGGAAGTGGCAGCGTTCGAGGCTGCGCTTGCCGCCTCTTGCGGCGCGCGTTACGCGGTCTCCTGTGCCAGCGGCACCGACGCACTCGTGCTCGTGCTGATGGCGCGCGGGATTGGGCCGGGCGATGCGGTGATCTGCCCGTCATTTACGTTTTGCGCCACCGCCGAAGCCGCGGTTCTGGTCGGCGCGACGCCGGTGTTTGCCGATGTGGAGGCGGCAAGTTTCAATCTCGATGCGCGCAGCCTCGCGCGCGCGGTCGTGACCGCCAGGGGGCTTGGACTAAAACCGAAGGCGGTGATCCCGGTCGATCTGTTCGGATTGCCCGCGGAGCACGATGCCATCGCCGTTGTCGCCAGGGCAGAAGGCCTGTTCGTGCTCGACGACGCCGCCCAAGCGTTCGGCGCGACTTTCAAGGGCCGCAAGCTGGGCGCGCTTGATGACGCGACTGCGACCAGCTTCTTTCCGGCCAAGCCGTTGGGCTGCTATGGCGATGGCGGTGCTGTGCTCACCAACGACGAAAATCTTGCCGAGGTACTGCGCAGCCTGCGCGTGCACGGCCAGGGCAGCGACAAATACGACAATGTGCGCATTGGACTAACCAGTCGGCTCGACACCATCCAGGCGGCCGTGCTGATCGAGAAGCTGAAAATTTTTTCGGATGAAATTGCGGCACGCGACACGATCGCGCGGCGCTATGGCGAGGGGCTCGCCGATGTGGCGACCGTGCCGCAGGTGCCGGTCGGCTCGACTTCAGTCTGGGCACAGTACACGATCCGGCTGCCTGGCGGCCGGCGCGATGCGCTTGCAACAGCACTTAAAGAGCAGGGCATCCCGACCGCGATCCATTATCCCAAGCCGCTGCACCGCCAGCAGGCCTATCGGCATTTTCCGGCGGCCGAAGGCGGGCTTGCAGTGAGCGAGCGCATCGCCGATGAGGTCATCAGTCTGCCGATGCATCCTTATCTCGACGCAGCCACGCAGGATCGCATTATCGCCGCGGTGCGGAGCGCGCTCGGGCGCTGACGGTTGAGCCCACCAATTCCCGGGAATCAGCTATGGGATTGGGGCCCGGCATCCTGCGCTGCATGTGCCCAGCTTCGGACAGCGTACGCTGTGCTACGCTGCGCTTGAAGCCCGTTCAATTTGAGCCTGTCGATGATCAATCGAATTCTCACGGTCAGCGGATTTACGCTGGGCTCGCGCATCACCGGTTTTTTACGCGACATTGTGCTGGCCGCGGTGTTGGGTGCAGGACCGGTGGCGGACGCTTTCTTTGTGGCTCTGAGGCTACCCAATCATTTTCGTGCGATCTTCGCCGAGGGGGCATTCAACGCCGCCTTCGTACCGAGCTATGCGCGGCTGCGCAATGCAGGCGGCACTGCTCAGGTGGCGATCTTCGCCGACAGAATATTCGCGTTACTGCTGGCGAGCCAGATCGTGTTGCTGGCATTCGCGCTGTTGTTCACCCCGTGGGTGATCGGTTTGCTGGCTCCGGGATTTGCCAAGGATTCGCTGCAATTCGGCCTTGCGGTCGAGCTGACCCGGATCACGTTTCCTTATTTGCTTCTGGTCGCGCTGGTAACGCTTTATAGCGGCATTCTCAATGCGCTCGGCCGGTTCGCGGCGGCGGCCGCCGCGCCGATTCTGCTCAATTTATCGATCATTGCCGCGCTCGCGGTTGCGGTATTTTTTCCAACCCCGGGTCATGCCGCGGCCTGGGGCGTGTTCGTCGCGGGATGTTTGGAAGTCCTGCTGGTCGGTGGCGATGCCTTGCGTCAGGGCGTGCTGCCGCGCTTGCGCTGGCCGCGGTTCGATCTGGACGTGAAGGTTTTCCTCAAGCGGTTCGCGCCCGCGACCGTCGGCTCGGCTGAGACCCAAATCGCGCTGTTCGCAGATACCATCATCGCGAGCTTCCTCGTGACCGGCGCGCTTTCGTCGCTCTATTACGCCGATCGGATCAATCAGCTTCCGATCGGTGTGATTGCGGTCGCGGTTGGAACGGTGCTGCTGCCGGAGATGGCGAACCGGTTGGCCGTAGGCGATGAGAATGGCGCGCGCAATTCGCAGAATCGCGCCATAGAATTTACGCTGTTGCTTGCAATCCCATGCTTTATCGCATTCCTCCTGGTTCCCGAGCTGATCATGAGCGGTTTGTTCGGACGCGGCGCGTTCAGCGCGGCGAATGCCGCCGCAGCCGGCGCGACGCTTGAAGCCTATGCGATCGGTCTCCTGCCGTTCGTGCTCATCCGCAGCATGGCCATTACCTTCCTCGCGCGTGGCGATACGTGGACGCCCGTCATCGCGCTGACGTTTTCGGTCGTCGTGAATGTCAGCCTCAAGATCGTGTTTTACAATTTTACGAACCTCTCGCAGGTCGGATTGGCCTATGCAACTTCGGCCGGCGCCTGGGTCAATCTTGCGCTGCTCTATTGGTTTGCCGCGCGTGCACGCTTGATTACGTTTGATGATCGACTGCGAAATTCGGTGATAAAGCTGGCTGCCGCGGGAGCTGCGCTAGTCGTGGCGCTTCTCATTGGCGAGCGAGTGGCCGCCATGGTGTTCGCCGGGTGGTCATCGTATCGCGCGGAAGCAACACTTGCCGTGCTCGCGATGCTGGGTGCCCTCGTCTATGGTGGCACCGTGTTCATGATATTCGGCCGGCAATGGATAATTGCGTATTTTGGCCGCAAGCACGGTTCATCGCCGCGGGTGCCGCCGCCGGTGGATGACTGATGTGGACTGCGACCGTTTGGTGAGATGTAGCTCGAAGAGCCTATGGCGCGCGCTTTGCGTTAGTGGCTGTTGGCGTATAAATTGACGCGATGCGGTGCAACTCGATGGCTGACATTTTTATCTCAAGGGCGATTACAAATTCGGGGCGCCTTGCCGCGATTGCGGTGATGCTTGCGCCCGTGCTCATGCAATGCGGCGAAAAGCAGCAAGCCGGCCCGCCGCCACCCGCGGTCACCGTCGCCAAGCCGGTCAAGAAGATCATCGTGGATCAGGACGAATATGTCGGCCGCTTTGTCGCCGTAAACGCGGTAGAAATCCGCGCGCGCGTGTCGGGCTATCTCGAACAAGTGCATTTCCGCGATGGGCAGATCGTCAAGCAGGGTGATTTGCTGTTTTCCATTGACAAGCGGCCGTTTCAAAACACTCACGATCAGGCGCGCGCGACCTTGGAGCAGGCCAAAGCCAATCTCGCGTTCGCGGAGAACGATCTGGCGCGCGGTCAACAGCTGGTGCGCGACAAAACCATCACCGAGCAGACATTCGATCAGCGCACTCAGGCCTTCCGCAATACGCAGGCCTCGGTCGCAGCCAATGAAGCGGCGGTGCGCCAGGCCGAGCTCGATCTGCAATTCACCGAGCTGCGCGCACCGGTGGGCGGCCGTATCGGCGATCGCCGCGTCTCGCCCGGCAATCTGGTCACCGGCGGCGCCGGGGGCAACACCACGCTGCTCGCCACCATCGTGTCGATCGACCCGATCCGCTTCGAATTCACCTTCGACGAGGCCTCCTATCTGCGCTACGAACGCTTCTCCGGCACCGGCAAGGATGTGACCGGCCGCGATGGCAGAGTTGTTACGCTTAAGCTGATTGACGAGCCCGATTTCAAGCACAGCGGTGCTATGGATTTCGTCGACAACGTCATCGATCGATCGTCGGGCACGATCCGCGGCCGTGCGGTGTTCTCCAACCCAGACTCGGTCTTCACGCCCGGGATGTTCGGGCGCGTGCGCGTGCCCGGTTCGCCGCCCTATCCGGCGTTGCTCGTGCCCGATAGCGCGATTGGGAGCGAGCAGGTGCGGAAATACGTGCTGGTGGTCGGCGCAGAGGGTGTCGCGGCGCCGAAATATGTCACGCCCGGCCAGATCGACGACGGGCTGCGAGTCATCAAGGATGGTCTTGCGCCCGATGATCTCGTCATCATCAACGGGCTGATGCGGGTGCGGCCGGGACAGAAGGTGACGCCGCAGGAACAGGAGGCTGCTCCGCCCTCGGCGTCCGGCGTTGCGCCGGCGAAGGCGAATTAAGCGGCCGGAGCCTGCCATGCGGATTTCACATTTCTTCATCGATCGGCCGATCTTCGCGTCCGTGGTCTCCATCGTGTTCGTTATCTTGGGAACGGTTGCCTTCGTGCGCCTTCCCATTGCGCAATATCCTGAGATTGCGCCGCCCATCATCAACGTGTCAGGCCAATATCCGGGTGCCAGCGCCGACGTTGTCGCCTCGACCGTGGTCGCCCCGATCGAGGAGCAGATCAACGGCGTCGAGAACATGATTTACCTGTATTCGAATTCTACCGGCGACGGCCGCTTTTCGATCCAGGTCACGTTCGAGATCGGCACCAACCTCGACATCGCGCAGGTGCAGGTGCAGAACCGCGTGGCGATCGCGCAGCCGCGCCTGCCCGCCGATGTGCGCAACATTGGGGTCACCGTGAACAAGAGCTCGCCCGATCTGATGATGGTCGTGCACCTGTTCTCGCCGGACAAGTCACGCGACCAGCTTTTTATCTCGAACTTTGGCACGCTCGAGATCAAGGACTCGCTCACCCGCGTCGATGGTGTCGGTTCGATCATCGTGTTCGGCAGCCGTGACTATTCGATGCGAATCTGGCTCGATCCAGACCGCCTGCAGTCGCTGGGGCTGACCGCTACCGACGTCACCGCCGCGCTGCAGGGGCAGAACATCCAGGTCGCATCGGGCGTGCTGGGGGCGCCGCCGGTCGAGCGTCCCGGCGCGTTCCAAGTCTCGGTGCTGACGCTCGGGCGGCTTGCGGACCCGAACCAGTTTGGCAATATCGTGGTCAAACAAACTTCGAATGCAATTGTCCGGCTCAAGGATGTCGCGAGCGTCGAACTCGCGGCTCAGGATTATTCTTCGAACTCCTATCTGGACCGCGATCCGGCGGTCGCGCTCGCGGTATTTCAGCGGCCGGGTTCGAATGCGCTGGCAACCGCGAACGCGATCCGCGCAACCATGGCGCAAGTTTCTCAGCGTTTTCCGCCGGGCATTAAATATGCGATCGTTTACGATCCGACACAGTTCATCCAGCAGTCGGTCAACGCGGTTCAGGAGACCATCGCGGAGGCGATTTTACTAGTTGTATTGGTAGTCGTGCTGTTCCTGCAGACTTGGCGTGCGGCGGTTATTCCGCTTGTGGCTATTCCGGTTTCGTTGATTGGTACATTCTTTTTTATGTCGATGTTCGGATTTTCGCTCAACAATCTGTCGCTGTTCGGGCTGGTGCTGGCGATCGGCATCGTGGTCGACGACGCCATCGTCGTGGTCGAGAATGTGGAGCGCAACATCGCGGCCGGGCTTTCCCCGCGCGATGCGGCGTTCCGCAGCATGGATGAAGTGGGCGCCGCGCTGATCGCGATTGCGCTGGTGCTGTGCGCGGTGTTTGTACCGTCGGCGTTCATTACCGGCATATCGGGCCAGTTCTATCGTCAATTTGCCTTGACCATAACCGGCGCGACCATCATCTCGCTGATTGTTTCGCTGACGCTGTCGCCCGCGCTGTGCGCGCTCCTGCTCAAGCCGCATGGCGAGCAGGCGCGAAAAGATAAGCCGTGGGACCCCTACATCCGCGAATTCTTCCGCCGCTTCAACTTTGGCTTTGACGCCGTGGCTGAGTTCTATCACCGGCTTGCCAAGCGGGTCGTGCGGTTTGCGGTACTGATGGTGGTGGTCTATGCCGGCATCATTGCCTTCGGTATGAATGAGTTCCGCAAGACACCGATCGGATTCATCCCCCAGCTCGATCGCGGCTACCTCATTGTGGTCACGCAATTGCCGCCAGGATCGTCGCTCTCGCGCACCGACGCGGTGATGCGCCGGGTGGTCGATATCGCGCTTAAGACACCGGGCGTCAAAAATGCGGTGAATGTCGTCGGTTTCAGCGGCGCTACATTCACCAATGCGTCCAATTCAGGCGCGACATTTCTGGTGCTCGATTCATTCGCGACGCGCGCCAAGGACCCGAACCAATCCGCATCGGGCATTCAGCGGCAATTATTCGGGCAACTGGCCGCCATCCAGGACGCCTTTATCCTGGTGGTGGCGCCGCCGCCGGTCGCGGGCATCGGCAATGCCGGCGGCTTTCGCATGATGATCGAGGATCGCGCCGGGCTCGGGCCGCAGGCGCTGCAAGGCGCGGCCTTCGCCATGATGGGCCGCGCGGCGCAAACGCCCGGTGTCTCGCAGGTGTTCTCGCTGTTCGAGACTTCGACGCCGCAGCTCTATCTCGATATCGATCGCACCAAGGCGCAGCTGCTCGGCATCAACGTGCCGGACGTGTTTTCCGCGCTGCAAATCTACCTTGGTTCGGCCTATGTCAACGATTTCAATTTGTTCGGGCGCACGTTTCGTGTGACGGCGCAGGCGCAGGCCGATGCGCGGTTGGAACCAAAGGACGTGCTGAAAATTCGTGTGAGAAATTCCAGTGGCGACACCGTTCCGCTCGGCTCGTTCACCACCGTGCGGGACATTTCCGGGCCGTACCGCGTGCCGCGCTACAACCTCTATCCGGCGGCCGAGCTCGACGGCGGAGCAGCACCGGGCTACAGCCAGGGGCAGGCAATCGAGATCATGGGGCGGCTGGCGGCCGAGACGCTGCCCGAGGGCTTTGCCTATGAGTGGACCACGCTTGCCTTCCAGCAACAGCGCGTCGGCAATACCGCCGTGTTCGCCTTCGTGTTTGCGGTCGCCTTCGTGTTTCTGGTGCTGGCGGCGCAATTCGAAAGCTTGACGTTGCCGCTTGCGGTCATCCTGATCGTGCCGATGTGCCTGATCGCGTCCATTGTCGGCGTAGTGCTGCGCGGGCAGGACAACAACATCCTCACGCAAGTCGGGTTCATTGTGCTCATTGGCCTGGCGGCGAAGAACGCCATTCTGATCGTGGAATTCGCCAAGCAGCTCGAGGACAAGGGCCGCGACCGCTTCGAGGCGGCGGTCGAAGCGGCGCGGCTGCGGCTGCGCCCGATCCTGATGACGTCGCTCGCCTTCATCTTCGGCGTCATGCCGCTGGTGTGGGCGGTGGGGGCGGGCGCCGAGCTGCGGCAGACCCTGGGC
>CAZNSG010000155.1:0-3839 GCA_964575715.1 uncultured Hyphomicrobiales bacterium
TCAAACTTCACGCCGCGCAGACAAGTTTACGCAGTCTGCGCAAACCGCCTGCTTGGCGTGCGCGCCCAGTAAGGCAGGGCGCTTCGCCTCGCGGCGCTCCACCGGCGGCGACTTTGCGCCTCGGGACCGTACTTCCGGAGCCGGACGGGGGGCATTCGCCCTACCCTGATCCCGGCAGCTTTCGCCGCCGTTCATCCGGCCCTCGTCCAGCCATTAAAGGCAGACCCTCATAGTGGGGCCGGACGGTGACCCAAGGCGTCCCGGTGCTGCGATTACGAGCCGCAACAGCAGGCGCCGCACCCCGCTCCGCCACATAAACGCCTCTAGATGGCGCCCTCGGTGAGCGGGACGAGGGCGAACATAAAGGCGCCCAAGCGGGCGGGGATAAGCGCTCACGCAGATTTGTTAATATTCCTAACAAAAGAGTCCGGCAGCCCGTAGCGTGGGTTGAGCGTAGCGAAACCCACCATTTGTTCTAACAACCGCGATGGGTTTCGCTGCGCTCAACCCATCCTACAGACTAAGGCCCTTTCAGCGTCGCAAGCCAACTCAACACCGCCTCGCGCGCGGCGGCCGGGGTGCCGATGTGATCGGCGTTCACCGTCACATAACGGTTGAGCGGATGCGCCGGCACGCGGGCGAAAATGTAATCGCGGCCGCGCTGGGTGGGATCGTTGCTGGCGGTGACATAGAGCAGCGGCGCGGTCAGGCGCGCGGCGTTGGCCGGCATCACGCCGGCGGAATCGGGCGCGAAAAAGCTGACATAGATGTTCGGCGTCGTGTTCACCGAAAAATTGAAGATCGAAGTGTGAGCGTTGACGTCGTTGAATGTGGTTTTGACATTGCCTTGCCCGGCGGCGATGAGAGCGCGTGCATGCGCCAAGCTCGCCGCCACCTCCGGCCGCAGGCCGATGAATTCGGGCGCATGCGCGGCGACGAGCGTAATCACGCCCTTGAGCCCGGGGCGCGTGGCGCCAAAGCTAAGCGCGGCATTGCCGCCCAGACTCATGCCGAGCACGACCATGGCGGTCGCGCCGCGCTCTTTAAGCCGGCCGGCGGCGGCATCGATGTCGCGCAGGCAATCGAGGTAGAGCCGGTCGTAAATGCGATGGCGCGACCAGCACATCTCGGGCTGTTCGGTGAGATGGCCCTGCGCGGCAAGGGTTTCCGCCATGGGCGTGAGTTGCTGAGGCAGACCGCCTTTGCCATGAATGAGCACGATGCCGAGGCGATCCGCCGCGCCGGCCGGCAGCGATAGGGCGGAGACAACGATCAGTGCAGTGAGCAGCCGCATTCCCGCACGCATTTTGTTATTCTCCAGTCCATGTCGCCGACACCGTTTTACAATTATGCCAGTTCTCGGTGCCGGGTCGAGCATGGTTGATGGTTTGGGGACAGGTCGTGAAGTGATACTAACCCGCGTAAATTTTAACTTGTCATTCCGGGGCGCGGGCATAAGCCCGCGAGCCCGGAATCCATAATCACAGTCGGTGGTTATGGATTCCGGCTCTCGCCGCAAAAGCGGCTCGGCCGGAATGACGAATTGAGAGAGTTGGTATGAGATCGCTCCTGTTGACCTCATGGCGGGCGCACCGCATGGTTTGGACGCGAGCATGGATATGAAAGCCGATCCCGCCACCAACGCCGTGGTTGCCGTGGGCAATGCCCGGTTCGGCAATGCGCTGCCGCTCGCGCTGATCGCGGGTCCCTGCATGCTGGAAAGCCGCGCGCATGCGCTGGAAATGGCGGCCGCGCTCAAGGAAATCGCCGCGCGCCGCAGGATAGCGCTGGTCTACAAGACTTCGTTCGACAAGGCCAACCGTACCAGCGGGACAAGCGCGCGCGGCATCGGCCTTGAGCAGGCGCTGGCGATCTTTGCGGAAATCCGCGAGCGCCTCAATGTGCCGGTACTCACCGATGTGCATGAGGCGGAGCAATGCGCGCGTGTGGCGCAAGCGGTGGACGTGCTGCAAATCCCGGCGTTCCTGTGCCGGCAAACAGATCTGTTGGTGGCCGCGGCCAAGACCGGGCGCGTGGTCAATGTGAAAAAGGGGCAGTTCCTGGCGCCCTGGGACATGAAGCACGTGGTGGCTAAAATTACCGGCGCGGGAAACCGCAACGTACTGGTGACCGAGCGCGGGGCATCGTTTGGCTACAACACGCTGGTGTCCGACATGCGCGCGCTGCCGATATTGGCGCGCGAGACCGGCGCGCCGGTGATCTTCGATGCCACCCATTCGGTGCAGCAGCCGGGCGGGCAGGGCGCGTCATCAGGCGGCGAGCGCGAATTCGTGCCGGTGCTGGCGCGCGCGGCGGTGGCGGTTGGCGTCGCCGGCGTTTTCATCGAAACCCACCAGGACCCGGACAAGGCGCCATCGGATGGCCCAAACATGATTGCGCTCAAGGAGATGGATGGGCTTCTTGGCAGGCTGATCGAATTCGATCGTCTGGCGAAAAGTTGAAAATATAGCGAGTTCCGCCATACCATCCGTTCTCAAAATCGTTGGCCTGGTGGTCTTTGCGCAGACGATTTTCACGCGCGCGGTCGATCCCGTCATTCCGCTGATCGCGGCCGACTTTGCCGTTGACGTGAAGACGGCAGCGCTGCTCTCGACCGTGTTCGCCTTGCCCTATGCATTGGTGCAGCCGGCGCTTGGCGTTGCCGGCGATTTCGTCGGCAAGACCCGGCTGATGAACGTGAGCCTGATTGTGATTGCGCTGAGCGCGCTCGTCTGCGCGGTAGCGGAGAGTTTTTCGGTGCTGGTGGCGATGCGGATTGCGGCAGGTCTTGTGGCGGGCGGCATCTTTCCGGTGGCGATGGCGCTCATTGGGGACCTCATTCCGATCAATCAGCGGCAGGTGGCGATCGGCCGGCTGCTCGCGGTGGCCCTTACGGGCAATCTCTTGGGCTCGCTCATCGCGGGCATCATCGGCGATCTGCTCGGCTGGCGCGGGGTTTTTGCTATCCTCGGCGGGTTTAGTTTGATCACTGCGATTACGGCCTTCTTTGCCTTCCGTACGGTTGCGACCACAAAATCAGCGCCCTTCGATCGCGCCGTTGTGATGAACAATTTCCGCCAAATCTTCGCCGACCCGCGCGCCAAAGTTTGTTTCCTCGCGGTGTTCTTCGAGGCGGTCTTTATTCACGGGCTTTTTCCTTACGTGGCGGTTCTCCTGCTCATGGCCGGCGAAACGCGCGCATCGATTGCCGGTCTCTTGCTTGGAATTTTCGCGCTGGGCGGAATTGTCTATTCGTTGTTCGTTCCGGTCATTGTCGCCCACGTTTCGGAACGCCGGCTGATGATCGCCGGCGGCGTTATGGCCGCGGCCGGGCTGGTTCTCATCTCCGGTCATTTTCCCTGGTATTGGCAGATCGCGGTGTTCGGCGTGTTCGGGTTCGGTTTTTACCTGCTGCACAGCACTATTCAGGTGCATGTCACCGAGCTTTCGCAAACCGCGCGCGGTGCTGCGGCATCGCTGCACTCGTGTTCCTTCTATCTCGGCCAGGCTGTCGGTCCGGTCATATACGGGATCGGCTTTGCCCATGGCGGGCCGGAGCCCAGCATGCTGATCGGCGCAGCGGTGATCCTGATCGTTGGGCTGATCTGCGCGCGCCTGCTGCGCCACCGGCACATTGTGGTTTCGTAGCGCAGAATTATTCCAACGGCGATAATGAATGACTCACTTTCCCCGTCACCCTGAGGTGCGAGCGAAGCGAGCCACCGCAAGTCGGCCTTGGCCGACTTGCGCATTGTAATTCCGATCTCGGGTAAACCCGAGATCGGTGGGGCGACGGCCAAGGTGTTGCAGCGTCGGGGCCGTTCATCCTTCGAGGGCCG
>CAZNSG010000156.1:0-11696 GCA_964575715.1 uncultured Hyphomicrobiales bacterium
ACTTAGCTTACCCTCGATGTGGAAGCAGCCAAGGTTCGGGGTTGTATGCAGACGCTGAAAAGACTCACCTTTTTGCGTTCCTCCGCTGTGGTCGCACGAGATGTGTGAATATGACAGCCGCAAGCGGGGAGAGGTGAAGAAGTGCTCAGCTACTCGCTCCCGGCAATGCCGGCTTTTTTCACCACCTCGCCCCAGCGTAAAATTTCGGCATCGACAAAGCGCCGCAGCTCGGCGGGCGGCGGCGAGATTTGCGGGATGGTGCCGTCGTTGGTAAGCAATTGCACAATTTCCGCCTCGCTCATGATGGCGCGAATTTCATTGGCGAGCTTGTCCACGATCTCCCGCGGCACGCCGGCCGTCGTCGTGATCGTGTGCCACGACGCCGTATTGTAATTTGGGATACCGGCCTCGGCGAGCGGCGGAATGTTCGGCACCGCCGTCACGCGATGCGGCGTGGTGACGCCAAGCGCCCTAATCTTGCCGGCCTCGATCAGCGCCTTCGCCGGCGGCACGTCGCAGAACATCAGCTGGATGTGCCCAGCCACGAGATCGGTGAGCGCCGGCGCCGAACCCTTGTACGGTACATGCACCAGATCGACCGCAAAGATGCTCTTGAACAGCTCGGCGTTGAGATGATGGAACGTGCCGGGCCCCGGCGTGCCGTAGCTGAGCTTGCCGGGATTTTCCTTGGCGTACTTGACCAGATCGGCGACCGAATTGACCGGCAGCGCGGGATTGACCACCAGCACGAACGGCACGCGCGCCAAGAGCGCGATCGGCGTGAGATCCTTGCGCGGATCGTAAGGCAGGTTCTTGCGCACGGTAAAATTTATCGCCAGCACCGTCGAAGACGCCATCATCAGCGTGTGGCCGTCGGGTGTTGCCTGCGCGACGGCAACCGCCGCCGTCACGCCGCCGCCGCCCGGCCGGTGCTCGACCACAAACGGTTTTCCCAAGCGCTGTTCGAGTTTTTGGCCTAAGAGGCGCGCGAGCAATCCGGTCACGCCGCCGGGCGCGAATGGCACGATGAAGCTCACCGGCCGGCTGGGATATTGGTTTGCCGTTTCTTGCGCCTGCGAATAGGCGCGCTCGGGCGCCGCCGCGATCACAGCAATGGCCGCCAACGTAACCAAGCGAACAATCATCATGATCGCCTCCCGAGCTATTGTCGGCTGCTTATATGACGCGCCAGCCGACAACATTGGCTTCGATCTGCGCCCCCGACTTGATGCCGCGCCACACGCCGCCCTCCCAATGGCAGGGAAACGGCACGGTATAGGTGCCGACGTGATCTTCGCACAGCAATTCGATCGGCTCACCGGATGGCGGTTCGCCTAGACCACCGAATTCGGCGAGGCGATGCTGTCGGGTTGCCATCGGATGACCATTCCTTGCTTGGCGTCTGCGAGCCTGCATTGTAACCGCAAACGCCCGCGCCTCATAGCGCATGATCCCGAAAATGCCTGCCCCGGACATAGCCGTCCGAAGGACGGCGTCGCGGAGCCTGTCCTTGGGCTTGCCGAAGGCAATACCCGAGGGCTCGCCTATGATCCGGGGTGGGAACCGGTTTCCCGCCTTCGCGAAGCGCCTTCGTCCGAAGGCGGACTTCGGCGGTCAAGAGCCCGCTCTCGCCTCGGCGAAGCCGCCTTCGGCGGGCGAAGAAAGGCCGGATAAGATCATGCTCAATTAAAAAAGTTAGAGCCCGTCGCCGATTCCATCAAAACCGAAAAGGCTCTAGCGCTCGCGCGACGATCTATTTTTGCCGCGCCTTGCGCGCCGCATAGCGGGCATCGCGATCGGCTTTGCGCTCGGCTTCCAAAGCGACCTCACCGTCGGCAATTTCTCGTTGCTCCCGGGCCATGCGTTCCGTGGCCTCCCGCGCAGCCTGCTCGGCCAACGCCGCCGCGCGCGTGCGTTGCTCGGCAATTTCCTTTTCGCTCGCCAGCTTGGCCGCTGCGCGCTCGCCGGCGCGCGCCGCGCGCGCTGCGCCGATGGCGCGCCGGGCTCGCTCGCGTTCCACAACCACCGGGTCGTCCGCGCCGGGCTTCGCGCGAAACTTATCCAGCGCGGCTTGCTTCGCCTTCGCCGCCGCCTGTTGCCGTTCGAGGAACCCGGCATCCTTGTAGCCGCTCATATCCGCGTCCTTGTTTCCATTGCCATTGGTCCGCAGCAGCCGGCTTGGCCGGCCCGAACGGGACCATCCGATCTGCACAAAGCTACTTGCGACTTAAAACGCCCCGAGGTAACGGGCGGCGTGGTAGCGGGGGCCGGATTTGAACCGGCGACCTCCGGATTATGATTCCGCTGCTCTAACCAGCTGAGCTACCCCGCCATCCAAGCAAGATCAAAGCGTTAAGTCGCAACACCGGCACGATCAGCTTCTCTATGGCTTCGCCTCGGCATTGTCTATCCTCTGCACTGCCCGCACGCGCCGCGCCGCGCCGCGAACCCATTCAGCAGCCGCGACGCCGCCTCAGCCGCGTTGAGATATGGCGATTTAGCGGAAATTGCAATCAATCGTCGCAATCAATCGTCCACGTGCGGCCGATGTTCGCAAAAAATAGCACTACGCGGCGACGAATTCCGCGCTGCGGCTGCGCTCTATGGCACATGCTTGCGTAAAAACGCGCCATTGCGGAGGCATGATCCGCCAAGTCCCTCATCACTTACAACTTGAAATGTCGCCCATCTTGAATCGGTTCGGATCGGCTCCCGCCAAAACGGCGGAACATTTGTTCTTATAAAGTCTCGGCACGTTGTTGTGATCGACCGCGCAGACCACGAGACCGCCTTCCGGGCAGGATTTCGGGCATATGTTGCCAAAATCTTCTAGTCCCGATTTACCATAGTGACGATATCTATGATCTTTTGGATATTGCTGGAGATCGTCACCATACCGCCGGAGTATCGTGACGTCGCCGTAAAAATCGATGTCAATGATCGGCGGTGTATCTTGAGTAAGCTGCACCACTTCTTGCGCTCTCGCAAAGCATTCATTGATGAAAGGCCGGATTGCGGGTGGCCGCAAAGCTTCCTCTAAACCGCCTAAACCACCGGAATGTCGGCGATGCGGATGATGATCGAGCGGGCGCCCGCAGACCGGCTCGTAGGTTGGTGCACAGGTCGCCGCGATCGGACACGCATAGTTGTCGATGATAAACGCGCTGTCGAGTTCCGCCATGCATCGGTTCGGATAGGTGACGGCCACGCGATTGAACGTCACGGCGCAGACCGGTTTCCATTCCGAGAAGCCCTTATTGCATTCCGGCGCCCAGTGCGGCTTCGGGCCCGGACGCGAACCGACGATCTTGATCGTGGTAAATGGAGATAGGATATTATGCACGACCGTCTCTGCAATTGACAACGGAGCGTCGACGATCATGAGGACACCCGCGAAAGCCAACAGCGCTTTATATATCCAGCTCCTCATCACACTCCCCCTACCCACTGCAAGACTCCCGCCCTATGGGCGGCGCAGTTCTTCGATCAAATAGCTGCGCCGGTCTTCGATAATCGGTTCAGACGACAACGCATTTCTTATGGCCTCGGCGTACTCGCGCAACGCCTTATATTCCTCGCCTCTTCGCGCTCGTTCGGCGACTTCATCTCTTTCTTCTCGCGCTTCTCTCGCCCGCGAGCGTTGGTCTTCGGTCGTGCCGCCGGCGATAATTAATGCGCAATTCGCATCCCCTCTCTCTACGCACGCTTCATAGTCCCTATCTCTTGTTATGCGCGTAATATGACCGTTGATCGCTTCTACAATGCCGCCAAGCATAATTTCATACCCGCGCTGGTCCTTGCCGCCCTGCGGAAAAAGCCCTCTGAATCCATTCGTCAGCAACAGACTAATCGCCTCTCGTCCCCATGCATTGATTTCGCTCTGGCAATCCGATTCCACTCCATTGATGATGTCGGGCCCGCCGTCTAGCTCAAACAATCGGATGACGCCCGGAGCGCTTGCACCCACCCTCTTTAGGTTCCCGTAATAGCTGCGAACTTCCCCCTCTTTGCATCTGGCTGTTGTGAGATCTTGGCCACCAAAACGGGGTCTGGTGAAACCGTGTTCTGATCCCAAAAAGATTTTTTCTGGGAATCCGCCGCCATAACCGCGTCCGCCATCGATTATTTGTTTTTCCACCTCCCATTGCTGTAATTTCGGCCTCGGAGGTCGGAACCGATCAAGTCTTAGAGACCGGCCGCTGAAATAGCTCTCGCTTTCAGCAGCGGTTCGCACGGCAAACGCGCGCGCGGACATCTGCAAGGCGATCAAATGCGGGTCTTGTGACCGGATGCAATTGAATACGAAATGATAGATCGCATATCCGCGTCCCGCAGCAAGAAATCCTGCATCCATGCCCCATTCCGCAAGCTTGATATTTAATCGCAATGCCTCTTCCGCCTGTCGCGTGAGGTCCCTGTAATGGATCATGGGCCCAAATGCGTGACGGGACGAACTTCGCCTATCAAAATGCGACGTCAATATCATGGCGATATGATGCAGGACGACATCGTTGTCCCGCATGAGTAGGGCTTTTTCCGCTGTCGAAATCTTTCTATTGTAGTCCGTGTCGTTGGCTAAGACTCGCTCGCTATGTTTGTACAGCTCGATCGCGGTGCTGACTTTCAAGTTGAGATCATTGAGTTGTCGAATCATCTCGAGGTTGCAGCTCGGGGGAGAATTACGGGAGCTAACGGGCGGCCCGAGACTATTAAAAAAAGCGTTCAGGGCCTTAGTGGCTTGACAATGTGGATCAAGGACTGTTTCGAAGCCACAGGTCAAATTCGGCACCGTTCGAGGCCGCGCCAATGCTGAAGGTTGGGTCGGCGGTGCGCCGGTCGATGGTGCGCGAGTCGACGGTGCTTGGGTGGAGGGCGCTTGGGACGGTGGCTCTTGAGCGCGTGCTGTGATTGCTAGATTTGCACTCGTGACCGAGGCAGCAAGACCGATGCTCAATGCAATTCGACGGATAATCATGACGCCCGTTGCGACTGTTGAATTGCTTGCGATCCAAACGCCTACGTTACGGGAAATGCTACGATAAACAAAGGGCTATCGATTTATGTCAATATTTTATAACGGCTTACTGTGGCACGCCAGCAACGTAAGCAATGGACGCATGGGCGCGCAGTAAGACCCGCGCCGGCTACTCCGTTGTAAAGCCTTGAGGATTGCAGAGGCGGTCCCGGAAAGCGGGACAGTTTGGCGGTTTGGCTAAGGTGGATTCTGGGTTCGATTACGCCACCAGTTTCCACAGTGCATGTGGATAGCAGAGGACATTTCAGGCGTTCTGCCGGCACGGGCCGAGCGCGGACGATTGGCATTGCCTTATCCGATCCGGTCCCCGATCCCGGCTCTCTCCTCGAAAAATGGCTGGTGTCCCAGATTAGAGCCACTCGTCATTTGACAGACGCCGTGCTTGTATAATTGCGAGCTTCAATCTTGAGGGGAGCGAGCTTCAATCTTGAGGGGAGAAGGTAAATGCACGAGCTAGTCTATCTATTTTTGATCGTGGCGGGTACTCCAGTTGCGCATATCGGCACGTACACGAATATGGGATTGTGTGAAGACGCAGTGACATCGGCACAGTGGGGGACTCCAAGGGCAGGGGTGATTCCAAAAAGATTGGCAGTGTCGGAAACTGCTCCAGGAGTATTTTTATGCGTTCACGCGCATGACAAAGCGGCCCCGCCTCCGAAATATTAGGCGGCTCCCCAAATCGCCCGGAGCAGTTAAAAGCTCTTGTCATTCGAGCGGGAATTGTCGTCAACGTCACGCGCGCCGATCGCCGACGGCTAGATGTGATCGGAACGGACCGCGGCGCGCCATCACGACGGCGACCGCGAGGCCGCCAAGATTTGCGCTTGCAACGGCACCTGCGACGGCACCGGCAACTCTAAACTCTCAGTCTCAATGGGCGCCACCATGGCGATCGCGGTAGCGGCCGCCGTAGCGGCCACCATGGCGGTCGCCGTAGCGATCTCCGTAGCCGCCATCATGACGATCGCCGTAGCGACCACCATGGCGATCCCCATGGCGATCATCGTAGTGATCACCGTAACGACCACCATGGCGATCGCCGTAGTGACCACCCTGCCCATAGCTCATTCGGACGCAGTTCGTGTGCCAATCGCCGTAATATGGATCCCACCGATTATAGCAGCGAGCGTGGTAATTAGGATCATGCAGCGACCACGATGGCCTGTAGCCCCGGTGACCAGGTCCGACATAAATCGTTGTGAAGGGGGAAAGGACGTTGTTGACGATGACGTCCGCAAACGCCGGTGTGCTCTGCGCGAAATTCAACGCCATTGCCACACTCAGAACCGAGACTGCGCCAATAATCTTGTTCATCGCACCTACTCCCACAACTTCATTACACGACGGCATTCCCAACACGACGCGCAGGTTGAGCGACAGGCATCGCGCGGCGCAAAATTTTAAATACAAGTCCCTTAAGTGCCTAAGCGTTTACAATCTCAGCAGGAAGATCAAGGTGCCCAAGCGCCGATCTCCCTGATATTTACATGGTGTGGCACGCCAGCAACGTGCATGCGCAGAGCAAAATTGCCCGCTTTTCGGATCCAGATCCTTCATCTAAACTATTGCTAGCGTTGCACGATTACGGCCAAGACAACTCGGCGAACGCAAAAACAGCAACCGCGATGGCACCGCTAGCGCGCGGCCGCCTTGCTCAGCGCGCCCGCCCCGATTTTGGCGAAGCGCACCAGCGAGAACTGCCGCAACAGCGGCATCGGCCGCCGCTCGATCAGTTCAACGCCCAACGGACCACGCACCCGCGCCGCCCAGCGCGCCAGCCGCGCCCAGGGAAACTCCGGCCGCCAGCCGAGCTTGCGCGCCATCGGCGAGAACCAGCGCTCGAACGCGCGCCACAGGCCCGTCTCGGCGCCAATGTGGTTGACCAGCACGATTTCGCCGCCGGGCTTGAGCACGCGGGCGAATTCATCGAGCGTCGCCTCCGGATCGGGTACCGCGGTGATGACATACTGCGCCACCACCACATCGAAGCACTCGTCGGGAAATCCCAGATGCGCGGCGTCCATCACCGCGAGCGTTTCAACGTTGCTTAAGCCGTGCTCGGCCACGCGCTCGGCCGCCTTGCGCAGCATCGGCTCCGAAATATCGACGCCGACCAGACGATTTTTGCGCGCATAATCGGGCAGCGAAATGCCGGTGCCGACGCCGACTTCCAGAATGCGCCCGCCCGCAACGCCACAGACCCGCTCCGCCGCAGCGATCGCCACTTTGCGGCCACGCTCGAACACCGGGCCGAACACCAGATCGTAGACCGGCGCCCAGCGCGCATAGGCTTTGGCAATCGTTTCCTTGTCGAGCTTGTCGTTTTCCATCGCCCCCTCGTGTGTCGTCCAGCGCATGATCCCGAAAAGTGGGAACCGGTTTTCGGAAAAGATCATGCTCAAACAAAAAGCTTGCGTTCCGACTTGCGCGCCGCCTGCGCGGCAACGCCCCTGCTCAACCGCGCGCCGCGATCTTGCGCGCGTCTTCCCGCCTGCGCACCGCTGCAAATCCCGCGGCAGCTGCGTTTACAATAAATCCGCCACCCAGCACGCGCGCCTGCCCCTCCGCGGCATCATAGAGCACACAAGCCTGCCCCGGCGAAACACCATCTTCGCCCTCGACCAGTTCGACTTCGTAGCCGCCAGCCACACATTCGAGCCAAGCCGGCTGCGGCCGCCGGGTTGAGCGCACCTTGACGAACACCTCAAGCCGCCCATGCGCCAGCGATTCCTCGATCGTGCGCTCGCCGATCCAGTTGACGTCGCGCAGCCGCATGCGCCGCGTTTGCAACGCCTCGCGCGGACCGACCACGACGCGCCGGTTCGCCGCTTCGAGCCGCACCACATAGAGCGGCGCGCCGATCGCGATTTTCAAGCCCCGCCGCTGCCCGACGGTGAAATGGATGATGCCGTCATGTTGACCGAGCACGCGGCCGTCGAGATCGACGATGTCGCCGGCGACTGCCGCGCCTGGCTTGAGCCGTTCGATCATCGCGCTGTAGTGGCCGGTCGGCACGAAGCAGATGTCCTGGCTGTCGTGCTTGTCGGCAATTGTCAGTCCAAAGCCGCGCGCCAGTTCGCGCGTTCGCGCCTTGCTCAAATCGCCAAGCGGAAAACGCAAAAAATCGAGCTGCTCGCGCGTGGTGCCGAACAGGAAGTAGCTCTGATCGCGCTCTTCCTCGCGCGCGCGGTAGAGCGCGCGGGAGCCATCGGGCAAGGCGCGCGACGCAACATAATGGCCGGTCGCCAGCGCCTTGGCGCCAAGCTCGCGCGCGGTCGCCAGCAGATCGCGGAATTTTATCGACTGATTGCAATCGACGCACGGCACCGGCGTTTCGCCGGTGACATAGCTTTCGACAAAGCGGTCGATTACCACTTCCTTGAAGTGTCTCTCGTAGTCGAGCACGTAATGCGCAATGCCGATGCGATCGGCCACCGCGCGCGCATCGTGGATGTCCTGGCCGGCGCAGCACGCGCCCTTGCGGTGGACCGCCGTTCCGTGATCGTAGAGTTGCAACGTAACGCCGACCACGTCGTAGCCCTCGGCCTTGAGCAGCGCCGCCGTCACCGAGGAATCGACGCCGCCGGACATGGCGACAACCACGCGGGTTGTTTCCGGCCGGCCCTCGAGATCGAGACTGTTACGCATCGCTGTCACGGTTGCTGCCGCGCTCCAGATTCGAGGATGGCGCCACGCTTAGTACTATAGGAGCCGTCCGTACCCGCGCAATGCGGCCCGCTCGCCTTAGTATTAGCGCTCACATTGCGGGAATTTCGCGGCGCCCGGCAGATCTTGCCCATGGTCAGCAGAGGCTGCCGGGAGGCCGCCCGCGCGTTTTCCCGATT
Source organism: uncultured Hyphomicrobiales bacterium (assembly GCA_964575715.1). Classification (GTDB taxonomy): domain Bacteria; phylum Pseudomonadota; class Alphaproteobacteria; order Rhizobiales; family Xanthobacteraceae; genus PNAI01. Next base: position 8,884 of record CAZNSG010000156.1, read on the forward strand.
GCGATCTAAGACATTGAAATGATGAAATGTTTTTTGCACGCCACGCTGGCCCGGGGCTTGCAGCCAGCCTTTGGTCGCAAGTAGCGTCGCATGAGGTAGTTCCGTGTCCAGCGTGGCGTCCGATTCGAGTGCCGTTCAGTTTTTCCATCCGTTGCCAGCACCGCGTGGTCCGTCGGCCGGAGCCGACAATGCCGGAGAGCATACGACCCCATTTGCCATGCTGCTCGACGCCAACAACCCCGCGGCTCCCCTGTCGCCCGCTCCATGCTTTGATCGCCCAGCGCGGAGCGAGAGCGCGCCGCAGCGTCGCGACGATTTGCCGCCCGCCGACGAGCAGCGCGCGGACGCGCGTCCGCCATCCGCGCCGCAGGACGACGTCCCGAATGCCAATGGCGGCAACCATGCGGCAACCGGCAGCGATAACGATTTTGCCAAAGCATCCGAGGACACGGCCACCACCAACGACAACAGCCAAGTCTCGGCTAATGATGGCATCGCAGACCAGGCCGCCGTGAATAGCCCCGGCGCCAATGCTCAAATCACCTTCGCCCAAATCGTCATTGGGCCTGCCGTTGCGCCTGTAACGCTGGCGGGCGATGCGACGCCGGCCCAACCCGTAGCTTCGCCGAATGCCGCAACGGTTGCGATCACCGCAACCTCCCTCGCCTCGCCGCCGGTCGCGGATCAATCCACAGCGGATGATCATTCCGCGTCGGCGGGTAATCCGGAATCGGCCAAGAATCACGCATTAAGTGCTGCATGGGAGCGCGTATCGGTTCACGCATCGGATCGTGCAAAGGCCGTACTCGCCGCGCTTGCAGACATTGCCGCATCCACAACGCCCGCCGCATCTGTCGAATCCACCACCGACGAGTCGGCTACACAAACCGCGCCCGGCGAACCAAGCAGCAATGCCGCGCGCGCGACTCCGGCCACACCCGCGACACCGGCTCAACCGGCCAAGAAATCCGAGCTCACCGGTCAGACCGAGTCTGCCGAAACCGCCGAAAATGCCATGCGGGCTACCCCGGCCACACCCGCACAGCCGGCACAGAAGGCCGCGCCGATCGCAGATGCCGCACCGGCTGGTGCGCGCGCATCGGACAACTCGCAAGACGAGAATGGCCCGGCCCAGAATGATTCGCCCAGCACCAATGCCAACCCGAACGCCCTCGCCGCGCTCGACGAAGCCGCCGAGAACGACGGCACGAAGCCCGAGTTGGCGGCCGACAACGGAAAACACCTCGGCACCGAACTGAAATCAAACGCCAGAATGGTCACCGATACAGCCAGTCAAATTGTCGAACCGGCGCTCACCAGCAATCGTGCCGAGACCGTTCAACTGCCCGCCCCGGCGTTGCCGGCGGTCGTCAACGCCGCAATGCCGGCGAATGCAGCGCCGCCGCCGATCGCGGCCGCTGCCATACCGCTGGCGGGCGTGCCCATCGAGATCGCCGCGCAAGCTAAGGACGGCAATCATCGCTTCGAGATCCGGCTCGATCCGCCGGAACTTGGCCGCATCGACGTGCGGCTCGACATCGATCGCAATGGTCACGTGACCTCGCGGCTGATGGCAGATCGGCCGGAAACGCTCGATCTGCTTCGCCGCGACGCGCCGCAGATCGAACGCGCACTGCAAGACGCCGGCCTCAAGACCAGCAATCAGGGCTTGCAATTCTCGCTGCGCGATCAATCCTTTGCGCAACAGAACGACGACTCTCTGCCAGTCGCGGCAAAACTCGTCCTACCAGCGGACGCCATCGTTCCGCTCGAGGCCATGCGGCACGGTTACGGACGCATGATTGGCCTCGGCGGCGGCATAGACATTCGGGTTTGAGGACATCACATGGCGATCAGCATCCCGGCCATCAATCCATCGGCGACCGCCGCTATAAGTACGGCGACCTCGTCAAGCGCGAACACAAGCGGCTCGCTCGGCATCGATCGAACGTCCATCGCCGGTAATTTCAACACGTTCCTGCAGCTGCTCACCACCCAGCTCATGAATCAAAACCCGCTCGATCCGCTCGACACCAACCAGTTCACCCAGCAGCTCGTGCAGTTTGCGCAGGTCGAGCAGCAGCTTCGATCGAACGACCAGCTCGCGACGCTGGTGTCCTTGCAAAAAACCACGCAGGCCACCGCCGCGCTCAATTTCGTCGGCCAGACGGTGGTCGTCGACGGCTCGACCGCGCCGCTCGCCGATGGCAGAGCAACCTGGAGCTTCACCAGCCCGAAACCGGCGACCGCGACCATCAGCATCAAGGATTCAACCGGCCAGACCGCCTATTCCGGCAGCTTTACGCTGCAGGCAGGTCCGCAGGGCTTCGTGTGGGACGGCAAGGGCAACGACGGCACCCTGTGGCCGAGCGGCGCCTACACCATGTCGATCACGTCCAAGGATGCGAACGGACAATCGGTCGCAATCTCCACGGAAGTTCAGGGCGTTGTCGATTCGGTCGATCTGACGCAAAATCCGCCGCTGCTCGCGATCGGCGCGCAGACCTTCACCATCGACAAGATCAAACGCATCGTGCGCGCGACGAATTAGCAGTCTGCGGAAATACTCTCGATAGTCATTCCGGGGCCGCCGATCTCGGGTTTACCCGAGATCGGCGGCTTCCGGAACGATGGCGCCCGCCCCTCAATTCACCGCAATGCCCGCTGCCTTCACGATCTGCCCGTTCACCTCGATCTCCTTGCGCACCAGCGCATCGAATTGCGCGGGGCTGAGCACCATCGGGTCCGCGCCGAGGTTCTTCAGCCGCTCGCTCAGCGCCGGGGTTTTCAGCGCCTTGGCGATTTCGGCATGC
>CAZNSG010000157.1:0-14738 GCA_964575715.1 uncultured Hyphomicrobiales bacterium
AGGAAGCGCCGCGTCTGGGGATAGTCCTTAAGGAGCACGGTATCGGCTAGGACCATGCCGAAATAGCCGTCCGGGGCCGTCAAACGCACGCCGAGTTCCACGAAGGGACGGAACAGATCGAAGATGCCGGCCGATGAGGGATAGCGCCGCCAGAGGTACTGTTTTAGCGTTTCGTCCTTGGCGATGTCCTTCTGCCCCCAGGGGGGATTGCCGATGACGATGTCGAAGCCGCCCTGCGTAAACACGTCCGGGAAAGCGGCGCGCCAGTCGAACGGGTGTACGGTGAATTTGGGATCGTCGATCAGGCTGTTGCCGGCCTTGATGGTGGCTTCGAGGTTTTGCAATTGGTGCTGGTTGCGCGCGCTCTTGAGCCACAGCGCGAGCCGCGTGATCTCGACCGACTCGGCGTTGAGATCGACGCCATGGAGATTCCGGGTGACGATCTCGTCGAACGGGTCGAAGTCGATCTCCTCGCCGAGCACGGCAAGATGCTCGACCACGCGGCGATATTCCGCCGCGAGCAGGTCGAAGGCGGCGACCAGAAAGGCGCCGGAGCCGCAGGCCGGATCGACAATGCGCAGGGTGCGCAGCGCCTCGGCGTAGTCGCGCCAGAAGGCGCGCTCGGTCGCTTGCTCGTTCTCGGCAAAGATGGGGTCGCCGTTGTCCGGCATCGTCTTGCGATGCTTCGCCAAAAGCGTCTTGAAGCGCTCGGACAAGGTCAGCCCGATGGTTCGCTCGACCAGGAAGCGGGTGACGATGTCGGGGGTGTAAACGACGCCCTCGCGCTTGCGCTTGGAGACTTTGGGCGCCTCCTCGCCGCGGCTTTCGGCGCGCAGTTTCTCAAGATCGGTGATCGACTGCTCGAAAAGGTGTCCCAGCAGCGTCACCGGAACGTCGTTGCGATAATCCCACTCGCCAAGCGCGGCGAGGTTCTTCGCCATCTGGTCCGGCAGTTCGATCGCATCGACGGCTGGGTCAAGCGCGAACAGGCCGCCATTGTACGGCCAGATATTCAGGTCTGGATTGCCTTCGTCGACGCCGCGAAACAGCCCCAAAAAATTCCGCCAAATCGGTTCTGGCCGAAACTGGTTTGTAGCCTTGGTTGCAAGCAGGAGGAGCTTGTCGGGCAGCAGCGCGGTGCGTTGCGCGAAGGCGATGAACAGGATGCGGTCGAGAATTTTCTGCGCCGGCTCGATGGCGGAAGCCAAGGCAAGCTTTGGGCCGTTCGCGGAGCCGGTCAGAAACTGAACCAGATTATCGCGCAGCGCTCTGTATTGCACATAGAGTTCGTCGGTAATGGTCTTGTAGGCGCTGTCAGTCGCACGCAATAGCTCGTCGGTCGCGCCGCCGAGCAATCGCGCGGCGGAAAGAAACATGCAGAGTCGTTCATGCTCCTCCGCGTCATCGAGTTTGGTGAGATCGAACATCTCGTAGGCCTCGCGCCCGCGGCCGAAACCATAGAGCCTGATCTCAATGCAGTTTGACACCAGAACCCAGCGCGAGCCCGGCGCGTCGATGGCATAGTCCCAAGCCTGCTGCACGGGGCTACGCCCGCGTCCGGGCATGATAGCGTCGAGATCGCGCGTGCCCGGCCCTTTCAGCTCGAACGGCGCGATCATATCGTCTGAGCTGTCGGGGCCACCGAATTGACCCAGAGCGACGTCGACGGCGCCTGAGCGAATCGCGCGCTCGTGGGCGAGCGTATAGGGCTGCTCGGGATCATAGCGCGTGTAACCAAGTATCTCGCACAATACCTTTTCGGTGAAGAGGCTCCGAACAGCGGTTTCCTTCTGCTGGGCGAATTTCGGGCTCTTGGCCGTTTTAGCGTAGCTCGCGGCCGCCGCGCGCTGCTGCGGCGTCGGGTCGAAGGTGAAGCGCGTGCGCGCATCGGCAATGACCTTGTAGTTGAACAAGGGCACACGCAGTGTGCGCGCGACAGCGGAACGGCCGGAGCGGCCGCCGCGCCCGCCATCGCCAATATCGATGCCTGCCGCTGCGAAAAGGTCCATATCAAGTCACACCGTAAAGCCTGCACGGCTCCAGCGTCGACGTGCGAGTCCGGGAACTAACAGATTCCTCCAGGAGTTCCGTGTAAATGTACGGGCGCCAAGGTCACGGCACGATTTGGCCGTGCCCTTGCCTTCGACCTCCTTCCGCTATTCATCCCCCTGTGCCGCGTCTGTGGGCAAGCGCCCTGAGATGGCATAAAATTGCCAGCATCGGTGGCTAGAATTAAAAAATAACGCAATATCAAGGCTATGGATGGCCGTGAGGTATTCCGGCCGGGGCGTCGCGGGTGGATCGGACGTTGTTAGCGATCGATTTACCCTGTTTCCCCACGCCGTATTAGCGCCATTGCGGCCATGGTCCGGAGGCGGCGGATGGGGTAAATTTGGAGCGTATGGCGGCCCCTGAGTCTGGCAGGTTTGCGCCGGATTTTTGTGGCGTCTTGGCCTAAGAGGTGCGATTTGACACCAACCTACATAAATTTCGCCTCGTCATTCCGGGGCGCGGGCATAAGCCCGCGAACCCGGAATCCATAATCATGGTCGGTGGTTATGGATTCCGGCCCTCGCCGCTCATGCGGCTCGGCCGGAATGACGAATTGAGAGAGTTGGCATGACAGAGCACGATCCCGATCGCAAAGGCTGGAAGCCGTGGTTCAAGCGCTTCGCGCTCGATTCCGATGCGCGCATCGACTCGGCCCTGTTCCAGAGCGGGCGCGCGCTGGCCGATCTCTACGAGCGCTATAGCGCCTTCATGGACCGCTTCCACGTCGTGGGCTGGCGGCGGGCGGCGGTGGAGATCGCCTCTGAGGGGGCGTCTATCGGCGCGGCCGCTCTCCTGTTGATGCTGGCGCTCGCCATCCCGGCGCTCGAGGATACCGCCGACGACGACTGGCTGAAAAAATCCGAACTCGCGGTCACCTTTCTCGACCGCTACGGCAATCCGCTCGGCAGCCGCGGGATCAAGCACAACGACGCGCTCAAAATCGAAGACTTCCCCGACCATCTGATCAAGGCGACGCTCGCCACCGAGGACCGGCGCTTCTATGAGCATTTCGGCATCGATATCCCGGGCACCTTCCGCGCGCTGCTCGCCAATACGCGCGCCGGCGGCGTGGTGCAGGGCGGCTCCACCATCACCCAGCAGCTCGCCAAGAACCTGTTCCTCTCGAACGAGCGCACCATTGAGCGAAAATTGCGCGAGGCGTTTCTGGCGCTGTGGCTGGAAGCGCGCGTGTCGAAGAACGATATCCTCAAGCTCTATCTCGATCGCGCCTATCTCGGCGGCGGCGCCTTCGGGGTGGAAGCGGCGGCGCATTACTATTTCAACAAGTCCGCGCGCGATGTGAACCTGGCCGAGGCCGCCATGCTGGCCGGTCTGTTCAAGGCGCCGGCGCGCTATGCCCCGCACATCAACCTGCCGGCCGCGCGCTCGCGCGCCAATATCGTGCTCGACAACCTGGTCGAGTCGGGGCTGATGAGCGAGGGCCAGGTGTTCGGGGCGCGGCGCAATCCCGCCACGGCAATAGACCGGCGCGACGACCGTTCGCCCAACTACTATCTCGACTGGGCGTTCGAGGAGATGAAGAAGCTGGTCGACACATTCCCCAATACGCTGGTCGAGCGCGTGTTCGTGGTGCGCACGGCGCTCGATCTCAATCTGCAACACGCAGCGGAAACCGCGATCGAGAACTCGCTGCGCCAGTATGGCCGCGACTACCATGCGAGCCAGGCCGCGACCGTGCTCGCCGATCTCGACGGGGCGGTGCGCGCGATGGTGGGCGGGCGCGACTACACAAGGAGCCAATTCAATCGCGCGACCGACGCGTTGCGGCAGCCGGGCTCGTCGTTCAAGCCCTACGTCTATGCCACCGCGTTCTCAAACGGATTGCGGCCGACAACGACCGTCGTCGACCAGCCGATCTGTCTCGGCAACTGGTGCCCGCAGAATTACGGCCGCTCGTTTGCCGGCACGGTCACGCTGGCGCACGCAATGACGCATTCGATCAACACCGTTCCGGTGCGGCTCTCCGTCATGCTCGGCAACGGCGAACCCAAGGCGGGGCGCGCAAAAATCATCGCGACCGCGCGCGCCATGGGGATTCGCACGTCGCTGCCCGATTCCTCGTCGCTGCCGATCGGGGCTGCGGAAGTCAACGTGCTCAACCATACGGTGGCGTTCGCGACCTTCGCCAACCAGGGCAAGGCGGCGGTGCCGCATGCCATCCTCGAAGTGCGCACCGGCGACGGCGAAGTGGTCTGGCGGTTCGATCGCGACGGCAAGAAGCCGGAGCAAGTGCTGCGCCCGCAGGTGGCGCTCGACATGAACATGATCTTGAACAAGGCGGTCGAGGAAGGCACCGGCAAACGCGCCATTCTCGATGGCGTGCGGGTCGCCGGCAAGACCGGCACCACCAATGCCTACCGTGATGCCTGGTTCGTCGGTTATTCCGGCAACTTCGTGTGCGGCGTCTGGATCGGCAACGACGATTATAGCTCCACCAACCGCATGACCGGCGGCTCGCTGCCGGCGATGACCTGGCATCAAATCATGACCTACGCCCATCAAGGGATCGAACTTAAGAATATCGCCGGCGTGGTCCCGAACCCGCCGCCGGGATCATCGCCGATCCACGCCGCTAACACCGCCGTCAACCCGCCGACGGATATCGCCCCTCGCCCACCGGTATTGACACGGCGCGGCGCGGATATTCTGGTGCGGATCGAGCGGCTCATGGATGATGCGGCGCGCGCGCTCTTGCTCGCCGATACACCGGTCACGCCGGCACAGGAGCAATCCGGCGCGCGTCGGGGAGCGGCGGTGGCGGCTTCCGCGCCTGATGGACCAAGCGCTCGATGAGTGGAAACTGACATTTTCGGCCTCGCCGCAAAACGCCTTCTCGATTTTTGTTTTACGTGAACAGGAGCGATCGTGCGTTTGCTGTTCGGATTGGTATTTGCCTTTACCGTCGCCATCCTGGTCGGTCTCGGCACCACGTGGTTTGCCCTGACGCAGGGTGCCGCGTTCGGGTCAATCACGATCGGCGCCTGGACAGCATGGCCGAAGACCGGCACCGCCGACGTCGATCCCTATGCGCGCGCTGCCATTGCGCGCAATGGTGAACTGCCGATCGGCTCGGGCGATGGCGTGGCCTTCTTCGCCTTGGCTGATGATCGCGGCCAACCGCTCGACGGCCGCTGCGATGTCAGCTTGAGAGGAACTACGCCACCCGCGCGCTTCTGGACACTGACATTGTATGACCGCGAAGGCCAGTTCGTCGCTAATTCGGTGGATCGGCTGGGCTTCACCAGCCAGGAAATCATACGACAAACAGACGGCAAATTCGTGATCGTGGCCGCACCGCGGGCGCGGGCCGGTAACTGGCTGCCGACCGGCGGGGTCGAGCGCTTTGTCCTCGTCCTGCGGCTTTACGATACGCCGGTCGGGGTCGCCACCCGCGCGTCACGCGAGGCGCCGATGCCTTCGATCACTGCGGAGTCATGTTCATGATGCGCTGGCTGCTCCTGCTTCTGGGCGGCACGCTGCTTGGCGGGATCGTGCATCTTGCCGCCATGCTCATCCTGCCGCGCACGGCAACCCAAGACGCCTATGCGCGTCTTACGCCCAGCGCGAAAGTCAATGCGATGTCGCCGATTCCCGCCCCAACACCGCAGAATGCGCCCATACCATTCATGGATCCCGCCTTTGCAATCGCGGTGTGCCGATACGATCTCTCGCAAGGCCCGATCAAGTTCACCGCCCCGGTCAGCGCCGCCTATACATCGGTCTCGTTCTATACGCGCAACGGCGTGGCCTATTATGCCATCAACGACCGCGCTGCCGGCCGGCGCATCATCGAGCTCAGTCTGATGACGACACAGCAGCGCGAAGACCTGCCTGCCGATGAGGATGTAACGGCGGCGGATCGGCTGATTGTGGAATCGCCGACCAATATCGGCCTTATCGTCTTGCGCGCGCTTGCGCCCGAGCCCGGATTGATGCCGATGGTGCGCAACACAGTTGCGGCGGCGCAGTGCCGCCCGCAATAGCGCTGCAAATATCGATTATTTATACCAACACTCGCAATTCGTCATTCCGGCCGAGCCGTGATCCAAGTCGGCCTTGGCCGACTTGGAATCTTTTGCAATCCGATCTCGGGTAAACCCGAGATCGGTGGCCCCGGAATGACCAATCAGAATTTATGCGGGTTGGTATTCGAGACTGTTTGCGCCATTACGCCGGCGGAACAGGGGGACGCGTGTGGGCGCGGGACGTTATTGTGGACCGCGAGGCGCGATCGCATCAGGGTCAGGGAGCGCTCGACCTCCACGGCCATCGGCGACGGCGCCGCGAGTGCGAGCTGCTCGATCGCCAACTGGTAGGATGCAGCCCGCGCGCACAGCGAGCCCTGCACCCAATCGATGATGGCGGCATTCTCGGCAATACGGGCGCGCGCATCTCCTCGCGCTTCGACGTTCCATGCAGCAAAACGAGCGAGAGTTTGCTCGCGCTTGCGATCCATACCGACGACATAGCGCGCAACGGTGAAAAATGGATCGATGCGCGTGGCATCGTTGCGCACGTCTTCGATCAGCTTGGAATAGCGCGCGTTCTGCGAGCGGACAGCCGTCGTCATCAAGCGCGCGGCATAGGCCGAGCGGTCGGGATAGGGATAGTTGGCGGCGCCGGTGTGACCATATTCCGCCAGCACCGCATACCAGCGCTGCCGATCGTAGGGCGGCTCGATCAAGGGATAGGCGAAATCGCGCAGCTGGCGCTCCGCGTCGGTCAACGGGAATTGCGCGGGCGGTTTGTTTTTCCGATTCGGCGCTTCTCTGCCGACCCAGGCATGCATGTCATCGCTGACCAGAGATGGCCTGACCCGGCCGAAATCGCCGTTGGCGCAACCGGCAAACAGCAGCAGCGACGCCAGCGCCGCCGTACGCCAGCACGACCATTGCAACCGCTCGCAGCCTCGCCTGAATTTTTCCAGAAAGTGCGAAGCCGGCCGATCGCTCATGGACGCGTTGCGCGCCGCCGGCGCCGGCGGCCGGATGTAGCGCTGCTGCCGCCTTCGAACCCATCCGAAGGCTCATCGGGATGCCGCTCGATACGCACGACCGGGAGGATAATGATGTGGGCGGGCTCGGCCTGTGCGCCAATATGCTCGCCGCTCCGCATCAGCCGCCGCCCCTCGGGAAACTCGACCACACGTCCCATGCTACCCCCTCGCCCGGCGACCGTCTGAGCGCAAATGCTCAAGCCAATGGCCGTCGGATCAGCCCGCGGGCCGATTAAGCCGCGCCGTTGGTTAACGCTCCGCTAACGCGAAAAGAGATATCGTAAGGCCCAAGATAACTTGAGGCCCAAGCATGTCCGGGTCATCACGGCCAAGGTCACCATGGATTATTTGAAATCGCTTCCCGCGCTCGAAGGGCTGGCCGATCTGGCCAATCGGGACGGCATCGACATCAACCCGACGCTGCTGCGCGTGTTGACCGATCTCTATGTCACCAAGCCGACGCATTCGGGCGAGGAAGAGCGCCAATACGTAGAGCTCGCGCTGCGGCTACTCGATACGGTCGATGTATCCGCGCGCCGGCGTCTTGCGCAGCAGCTCGCGAACTATGCGCAGGCTCCGCTGCCGGTGGTGCAGCGGCTTGCCAGCGACGTGTTCGAGGTGGCAGAGCCGATCCTGCGCCACTCGTCCCGTCTGACAAGCGCTGAACTGCATTCCATCGCTCAGGATACCAGCCCTGACCATGTCAAACCTGCCGACGGCGCGGCCATCGCCGCGCGCGGCCGCGTGGATATGCGCGAGCAGTCCGCCGGGACCGCAACCGGCACCGATCCGCTTGCCCAAAACATCGCGGCGGCAAGCGAGCTGAGCGAGTTGTTCTTTGCGGCAAACTCCGCCGAGCGGCGGCTGATCTTGCTCAATCTCGATTTTGCGCGGCTGCCGCCCGGCAAGCCGATCGCCGCGCCATCGGCAGCTGAGGCGGTGCGCCGGCTGGAAGCCGCCGCACTTGCGCACAATACGGATATGTTCGTGCGCGAGCTGGCGCGCGCGCTCGCCATTTCACACGACCAAGCGCGGCGGTTGAGCCAAGACCAATTGGGAGAACCGCTCGCGATCGCGGCGCGGGCGCTGGGCATGCCGGCGGACGCGCTGCAACGCATCCTCTTGTGTCTCAACCCGGTGATCGGCCAGTCGGTGCAGCGGGTCTATGACCTCGCCGATCTCTACGAGGAGCTGGCGCCCGAGGCGGCCCTGCGCATGGTCGCGGTCTGGCAGGCGATTGAGCTGAGAGCGCCGCGTCCGGCGCAGCAGCCGCAATATTGGAACGAGCGGACACCGCCGCGCCCGAGTGCTGCGCCGGCGGAGCGGCGTCGCAGCAACGCGGGAGTGCCGGACCAGCGCGCGAATGTGAAGCGAAGCTGATAGGTGGCGTTTTACACCAACTCTCTCAATTCGTCATTCTGGCCGAGCCGCGTTAGCGGCGAGAGCCGGAATCCATAACCAGCGACCGTGATTATGGATTCCGGGCTCGCGGGCTTAAGCCCGCGCCCCGGAATGACAAGTCATACCAACGGCCGTAATGTTTGACTCGTCATGGCCGTGCTTGTCACGGTCATGACAGAACGGAGATTCATTATAGCGGGCCGTTAATATGAGTCGTACGGTTTCACGCCGTGACGGCATCGAGGAAATTCCGCCCAGCGCGATCCTCGACCTCGATAATCCAGACGTCGGGATCGAACTTGATCTCGCGCGCCAAGTAAGCCTCAGTGTCGGCCTCGGGCGCCGGCTGCGCCTTCAGGGCGCGCATAAAGGCGCGATCGGCTGGCCGCGCTTGTTCGAAACTGCTTTGCGGGGCGGGGCCGAACAGCTCGGCGGTGCCGTCGAGGCGTGAGATCTTGATGAAAATCGCGCCGGCTTCCTCGGCGCCGCGCCGGCGCACGACTGCGGACGCGCCTTCGATGTAGCAACGGCGCACATAGGCCGCCACCCAGATGCCGGATTTCACCCGCATGACTTGCTATATACACATAATACTCATACGCGAAATTCATACCAGCCCGCATAAATTCCTACTTGTCATTCCGGGGCCACCGATCTCGGGTTTACCCGAGATCGGATTTCAGAAGATTCCAAGTCGGCCAAGGCCGACTTGGATCGCGGCTCGGCCGGAATGACGAGTTGTGAGGCTTGGCGTCATTCCAGCGGGCGGCCGGTCATGGCGGCAAGTTCGCGCGTCACGCGATTGGAAATCCGGCCGGTGACCGGCAGTTTGCGACTGCGCTCGAACTCTTCGATCGCCGAACGGGTTGCCGGATCGTAGCTTCCGGTCGGCCGGATCTGGCCATAGCCATAATCGGCGAGCGCGCGCTGGAGCGCAATGACGCGCTGGGCTGGAGCCAGCAGCTCGGCAATGGGGTCGGGTGCGGCCGGCATGCTGGGCATATTTGGCATGGACAGATTGGCTTTGATGCCGGAAGGACGCGGCCGCGGCAGCATCATGGCAGGCGCGCTGCCGGCGGACGCCGGCGCACGGTTGGCAAAAATCGGCGCCGGATGCGGGCCGCTCTGCAAGAACAGCGCATTGACCACGACTGCGCCGACGGCAAAGGATGCCCCGGCGACAAGCAGCCACTCGCGCGGGTGCCCGTGGATCAGACGCGACCAGAATGATTTACGCACCGGCCGGCGGGCAACATTTCTGCTGTCGTCGTCCAGATCGGCCGCCGCATACATGTCGTTTGCACGTTCACGCACTTTTCTTCACCCTGATGTCTGACGCACTGGAGAGCCGTTGAATGGTTTGCGCCTGCTCGTGGCTCACGATGGCAAGGAGTTTGCTCTGGGCGGCATTGGCCTGTTCGAGCCGGTCAGCCATATTCTCGATTGCCTGCTGCTGCCGCTTGCGCTCGGAGATGTCGCGCATGACCGCGATGACCTCGCGGTCCCGGCCGCCGGCGCCGCCGGTAGCGCGAGCAAGCGGATGGCAGGACATCTCCACCCAGATGAAATTCACGCCACGCACTGGTTCGATCGGTTCGCGCCGCACTCTGAACTCGACCGACCGCGCCTGACCAAACGCAGCCGTATCGGCAAGCGTGGTGAGAAAGGCCGGACGATCGGCCACATGCACGCGATCGAACAGGCCATGGCCGATCAGCTCGCGCGTCGGGGTGCCGAACAGCGGCTCGGCTGCCGGTGAGGCGAACAGAATGGCGCCATTGCGGTCGTGCCGCGTGATGGCGTCGCTCATATAACCGCAGAGCAGCCGGTAGCGATCGGATTGATCTTTGAGCAGCTGGAAACCGGTGCGCAAGAGCGATTGGGCGCCGAGCGCAAGCGCGCTGGCATAGAGGCCCGCCGCTATGATGCCGAGCAGCGCGAGCGCCGGGCCGGAGGTTTGCGGCGGGGGAAGCATTTCTCCCGCGCTCAGCATGACCAACAGGCTGGCAGCGCCGGTCGACAAGGCGGAAGCGAACGCAAACACCCGTGGCGCTGCGGACAATGCCGCCTCGAGCGGAACGATCACCAGCCAGACGGTGGCGAACGATGCAATCCCGCCGCTGGCGGCGGCGACAATCGTGCCAAGCGCAGTCAGGGCCAAAGCCGAAAGAATGTGCGCGCGCTGGTATTGACCGGTGCACGAGAGATAATAGGCAATCAGGATTGGAACTATCAGCCAGGCGAAAATAAGCACTTCGAGCGCGCTTGGCGCACCGCGCAAGGTAATGTAGACCGGGAATGCCGCGAGCGCGATGAAGCTGCCGAGCAGCCGCGGCGCAATGAATGCGCGATGGCGCGCGGAGCACAGCGCATCGTGCGCCGCCACGGGATGCACCAGCGCATCGACATAATCGCGGATCGGATCGGCAAGGCCCACGATTTCCATTGCACGTCCGTGCTGCGGACGCGTCCCCGTTTGTTTGTCCGCCGATCGTGGCGATGGCACTTAAATGAACGCTTAAGGACGCGAACCTGGCGAGCGCAACACGTACCAATTTGGGAGCCGCACGGAGAGCAGATTTGCTGCAATACGGGTCATGGTGAATCGTCTGTTGCCGAAATTGCGCATTGACGGCGTTTGCGGTCCGCTTTTGGCCTGAAATCGGTTCGGTCCATGGTGGATTCGCCGCACGCGACCTGCATTTTGGGGCAACCATAACGGCGCGGTAGCATCAATGAAATCGTAAGCAAACATTTCAAATTTTCTGAAAACTCTTAGAGCATTCTCTTCGAAACTGCGCAAAATCACGAACAAGCCGTTCAAGCCTGTCTGCTATGGTGTGGCATGCGGCGATAAAAATAACAGCCGCAGGGACGACAGGGGCAGGCTCATGTTTTTCTTGTTGCGCGCGGCTTTTTGGCTGACGATCGTGCTGGCGTTGTTGCCGACGGGCAGCTCGAATACGAGCGCGCGCGGTCCGCAAGTCGGCGAAGCGATATCGGCCGCGGGCGCCACAGTTTCCGACCTGCGGCATTTCTGCTTGCGGCAACCCGAGGCGTGCGAGGTGGGATCGCAGATGGCCGCGATGGTCGGCCAGCGGGCACAGGCCGGCGCCAAGCTGGTCTATGACCTCTTCAACGAGCATAGCGGCCCGAGCGAAACCGGATCGCTTTCCGGCGCCAACCGCCTTCGTCCGAAGGCGGACTTCGGCGGTCAAGAGCCCGAGCCGGCAGCAACGCCCGCGCCTGGCATCGCCAAGAGCGCGCCGAGCGATCGTGCGCCGACATGGCACAGCTCCGAGCGTCGCTAGTCCGCACAATCCTAGAGCATGTTTCGATTAGGTTGAGTCGGTATTTGATATCCGCTCGTCCCCGTGCATAGCCCGTCGAAGACGGGCGTGAACGCCCTGATGGCGGGGACCCAGGTACAAATGGTTTAGAACACAAAGTATTTGGCCCCTGGATTCCCGCTTTCGCGGGAATGAGCGGATGAGAGAGCGGGTCAACTTAAGCGGAACATGCTCTAAATTTCGCATCCCGGCGAAAGCCAAGAGACCTTTTTGCCCCATTTTGGGCATATGGTTTCTCTTCGGTCTGAGAGAAACATCCCCTATATATAGCTCGTTATCATTGGTTGCGGCGCGACGCTCCGTAGGCGAGGCGACGGGATATCATGACGACGATTGACGAGATCATCGAAAATTTCGCGCTGCTCGAGGAGTGGGACGACCGCTACCGCTATCTCATCGAACTTGGCCGTTTGCTCGCGCCGCTACCCGAGGCCGTGCGAAATGAACACAATAAAGTGCAGGGTTGTGCAAGTCAGGTGTGGCTATCGACCAATGTGCGACCCGACGGTCCGGCCGGCCCGGTGCTCGACTTCGTCGGTGACAGCGATGCCCATATTGTGCGCGGCCTGATTGCTATCCTGTTCGCGCTCTATTCCGGCCAGCATGCGCGCGAAATCCTCAAGATCGACGCGATTGCGCTGTTCGAACGGCTTGGCCTGCGTGACCATCTGACGCCGCAGCGATCGAACGGCTTCCGTTCGATGGTCGAACGCATCCGCATGGATGCGCGCGCCACGCTGGCGCCCGCCTAATCGTTAGAGCTATCGGTTTGGATGGAATCAGAGTGGGGCTCTAGCTTTTTATTTGAGCATGATCTTTTCCGAAAACCGTTTCACACTTTTCGAGATCATGCTCTAATCGCTCACGACGAATTCCGCATCCGGGGCCAGCCATGTGCGCACCGGCACGCGCGCGCGGCCGCGCGCTTCGGCGCCAAGGCCATAGTGGCGGGCCAGCCGATCCAGCCCGAGCTGGAGCACCACCTTGGCCGAGCGTGGCGGCCAGCCGCGCTCGCCCTCCACATCGGCAAGCCCCTTGAGAAAGCAACATACATCCAACAAGAGCCCGGAGAATTCCGGCCCGACCGCGTCGAGGGCGTGGCGCACACGCTGGCGCGCTGCGATCACGGATTCGGTGAAGGTCGCAGGCTGACCGCCGCCACGACGGCCGTCGGCCACCGTCGCACTCCAGTTCGAGGTCGTGCGCGGCATGAGCTGAGCGCGGGTGAATTCGGCACGCAGCCGTTCACCGGCTTGCAGTTGCACCGGCGCGATAAGCATGCGGCCGTCGCGGCCCTTGCGGCGGGCGAGCCAAGCGAGCGGACTTTCTGCATCATCGATGGTTGCCGTGCCCTTGGCGATATCGAGCGTGCGTTGCGCGATTTCCAGGTGCTGGGCACGAAACGGATCGACTGGCCCATTCGCGCGCACACTGGTTGCGCGCGCAAGATGCGCGAGGCCCACCGGCGTAACCTCGACCGCTCCGTTCGCAAGCCGAACCACAAGATCGGCTGCGGCCAGCGCTGCGATATCCGTCTCCCGCGCGCGGATGACCGACCGATGGCGTGGCGCGTAGTGCATCTTGCGATCGGCAAGTTCGGCCAAGAGATGTTCGGCCGACTTTGCCAATTCGGCTCTGGCCCGCGTCATTGCAGCACCGCGTGCGACGCTTGTGCGCCGAGACGGTGGCCGAGCGCACCACAGGCATGTTCAAGCGCTTGGAGCACGGCATCGAGCACGGGGTCGTCGCGCCGATCCTCGACCCGTTCGCAGGCGTGGGCGGCGGTGGTGCGATCGCGACCGAAGGCGCGCCCGACTTCGGTCAATGTGAGACCAAACACCACGTGAGCAAGATACATGGCGCTCTGGCGAGCGAAGGCGATGGCGCACGGCCGGCGCGTGGCGGCACGCAGTTCGGCAAGCGGGACGGCAAAAGCGGTAGCGACCGTGATTGCGATCAGCTCGCACAATTGCGCAGCCGGTTGTGCGTCGTGTTTGCTGGCGCGGAGCCATTGCGGCTGGACTTCGGCGTAGAAGCATGTCATGACGACCTCATCTAGGATTATTTGCCCATATACGTAGTTGACACCACAAACCACATATGCTAGTGTTTTGGCCATAGGAGCTACCGATGGCCAAAAAGAACGAATTTGCTCAGAAACACTTTCACGATGAGGAAGCCGCGCGGGTTTGGTTTGAATCCGCCCGTTGGCCGGATGGCCCCATTTGCCCTCATTGCGGCTCCTTGAAGCACTACGCGACCAAGAAGCCCGGTCGGTATCGTTGCGGCGAAAAGGAATGCCGCAAGGATTTTACCGTCATGACCAAGAGCGTGATGGAACGCAGCCATGCCAAGCTCGCTCAGTGGGCCTGGGCATTCCACCTGTACGCTTCATCCAAGAAGGGCTTTACCGCTATGCAGCTCCAGCGGTCGCTTGGCTGCGAATACAATACCGCGTGGTTTCTTCACCATCGCGTTATGGAAGCCATGCGCCGTGGTGGCTTCGATCTTCCCCCGATGGGCGGTCCCGGCCAGATCGTTGAGGTTGATGAGGCCTATCACGGCAACGTTGAAAATCGCATTCCTTCCAAGCAGCGCGGCAACCGCCCCTTTACCAAGGGCGGCAAGGCCGGCGTTGGTGGCAAGCGCGCCATAGTTTCATTGGTCGAACGCGGCGGTTCGGTGCGTTCATTTCATGTTCCGACTGCCGATGCGGCCACCGTGGCTAAGATCGTGCGCGAAAATGTCCATCGTGAGTCCCGTTTGCAGACCGACGAGAGCTATGCGCAAAAGTTGGTGACGGCATGAAGGGGTAAGGCGGCGTATCGTGGGGGTGTTCAACGCCTCCACTTCTCCACCGAAGGAGTGATACGCCGTGACCGAGACTAACGTTTTCCAACTCGCCCAGCCAGGGGCCT
>CAZNSG010000158.1:0-10537 GCA_964575715.1 uncultured Hyphomicrobiales bacterium
CGATTCCGGCATAATGTTCCATGGTCGTCCCTCGATGATGCTTGGAGCGGACCAAGTCCGACTCCGGTTTATTGACACCATCAGTTTGAGGGACGACCGCCCTGGCCGCTACCCGTCGGCCGGCCCGTTACCCCATCTACATTCCACTACCGCGCCGCCGCCGGCTCGCGAAAGAGTTCACCGGCCAGCACCCGCGTCACCGGCCGTTTCTGCCGCAAGGCCTCGCGGTCGAGCTGTTCCACCGCCGCGCGCGCGGCGGCAAACGAGCGTTCGATGCGGGTCATGAGATAGGCGACCAGACTCTCCTCCACCGCGAGCTGCCGGTCGGCGAAGAGTTTGACGATGACGGCGCGCAGCAGCGCGTCGTCCGGCGCAGCGATCTGGACCACCGGCAACGCCGAGAACCGCGACGCAAGATCGCGCAGTTCGATCGCCAATGCAGTGGGCGGCACCCGCGCTGTGATCAGCAGCGAGGCCGCCTCCTCGCGCACCAGATTGAGCAGATGGAACAGCGCGCGCTCGTCGAAGCGGCCGGCGGCAAGGTCCTCGACCACCAGCGCGCCGGTCGCAAGCCCGGCCGGAAGATTGACGCTGTCGAGCGCGCGCGCCGCCACCAGCCGGGCACCGGAGGTCTGCGCCCAGATCGCCGCCAAGTGGCTCTTGCCCGCACCCTCCGGTCCCACCAGCAGCATCGCGCACTCGGGCCAGTCGGGCCAGCGCTCGATCATTGCGAGTGCGGCCGCGTTCGATGGACCGCCCAGAAAATCCTCGCGCGCAAAACTCACGGCGTGATCGAGCGCAAGCGCGAGCTGACGCGGAGCCAAACTCACCATGGCGTCAACTCGTTTCCCCACCCTGATGGAGCGGACTTGCAAGATATTGCCGCAAAGCGAAGCGGACCAGCACGCCGACGGCCGCCGCCAGCGGCACCGCCACCAACAGCCCGACAAACCCGAACAGATAGCCGAACGCGAACAATGCAAACATCAGCCAGACCGGATGCAGCCCGATGCGCTCGCCGACCAGCTTGGGCGCCAGCACATAGCCTTCCAGCAGCTGGCCCACCACAAAGATTGTGAGAATGACGACAATCACCATCCAGCTTGGCCAGAACTGAGCGAGTGCGACACCGACCGCAACCACGAGACCGGTCAGCGACCCGACATAGGGGATGAAGCTCAGCAAGCCTGCCACAAAGCCGATCAGAAGACCGAAACTGAGTCCGGTCAACGCCAACGCGGCGGCATAATAGGCGCCAAGGATCAGGCAGATGCTGGTCTGCCCACGCACAAAGCCCGCGATCGCCGCATCGATCTCGCGCGAGAGCCCCCGCACGGTCTCCCGTTGCGGCAGCGGCACCCATTTGTCGATCGCCGCAATCATGCGGTCCCAGTCGCACAGCAGATAGAAGGCGACAACCGGCGTCACCACCAGGAGCGATAGCAGCGACACCAGCGCCTGTCCTCCCGACCACAGCGAACGCAGGAAGGTGGCAATCCAGCCCGCACCCTGTGTCGCCAGCTCCCCGATCGACTTGCTCGCATCGGGCAGCCGTTCGCCCAATATCTTGGCAAGCCATGCGTGGCTGGGATCGGCGATCAGCGTTTGCAGCCGCGTCACATAGCCCGGCAATTTCTCGATGAAAGCGGAAAATTGGCCGACCAGAATCGGCGCGAGCAGGAGCACCAGCACGATCAGCGCAGCCAGCGCGAGCACAATGATGACCAGTCCCGCCACCGCCCGGTGAATCCCGAGCCGCTCCAGCCGGCGCGCCAAAGGATTGAGCAGATAGGCGAGCACGATGCCGGCGACGAACGGCAGCAAGACCGGACTGAGCAGCCACAGCGCTGCGATCAGCACCAAGAGCGCTGCAACCCAGAACGCCATTTGCCGTTCGATCGTCATGGTCGTTGTCACCTCACGCCAGCACCGGCCGAATCATGGAATCAATGGTTGGGTTCCGCCTCATTCATGTGACGCACCCACTCGGCGACATAGAAGCCGACCGAGAGCAAGGTCAATATGGCAACCATCGCCATCACAAACATGAGTAACCACTCCGCGTCGAACCCGAATCCAAACGCGGCGAGTACGAGGCCGGCGTAGATGATTTGCGCCGCGGTGTTGTACTTGGAGACTGCGTGCGGCTTCACCGTTACCGGCTTGTCCACGAGCCACGAGAGCAGAATCGCGCCCACGATCATGAAGTCGCGCGAGACCACCAGAATCACGATCCAGCGCGGGATAATCCCATTGATGCCAAGCGTGATATAGATCGAGACAATCAACACCTTGTCGGCGAGCGGATCGAGATAGGCGCCGAGTTCGGTGGTCATACCGAAGCGTTTGGCAAGAAAGCCGTCGACGGCATCGCTGATGGCGGCCACCATGAACAGCAGAAAAGCAAAGCGCAGCTCTCCCGACGCGATCGCCCAGACGACGACCGGCACCAGAAGGATCCGCCCAAGCGTAATCAGATTTGGAATATTCAAGCCGCCGCCCCGACCGCCGCATCACTCGGATCCACGCCGGCTGTCTAATCACCCGGCGCGCCGCTCGATCCGCCGGCACTATAGCGAACCATTGCGCATAGTGCGATTCCCGCTTACTACCCCGGCATCGGAAATGGACCATGAAAGATCATGAAAGATAAGGGCCTCACCTATGCATCTTCTGGCGTCGACATCGATGCCGGAAACCGCATGGTGGAGCTGATCAAGCCGCTCCTCCGCGCCACCGCGCGTCCCGGCGCGGATGCCGAAATCGGCGGCTTCGGCGGTCTGTTCGATCTCAAGCGGGCGGGTTTTTCCGATCCGGTGCTGGTCGCCGGCACCGACGGGGTGGGCACCAAGGTCAAGATCGCGGTCGAGACCGGCCGGCATGATACGATCGGCATCGACCTCGTCGCCATGTCGGTCAACGACCTCGTGGTGCAGGGCGCCGAACCGCTGTTCTTTCTCGACTACTTCGCCTGCGGCAAGCTCACGCCCGAAGTCGGCGCCGCCGTGGTGGCCGGCATCGCCGAGGGCTGCCGGCTGGCCGGCTGCGCGTTGATCGGCGGCGAGACCGCCGAGATGCCGGGCATCTATCAAGGCGATGATTATGATCTCGCCGGTTTTGCCGTCGGTGCCGCCGAACGCGCGGAGCTGCTGCCGCGCAATGACCTGCGTCCAGGAGACGTCGTGCTCGGCATTGCATCGTCGGGCGTGCATTCCAACGGCTTCTCGCTCGTGCGCAAGGTCGCAGCCCATGTCCGGCTCACATGGGACGCGCCCGCCCCCTTCGATGGTTCGCGCAAGCTCGGCGAAGCCGTGCTCACTCCGACCCGGATCTATGTGAAATCCGCTCTCGCCGCGATCCGCCAAACGCGCGCCGTCAAGGCGTTCGCCCACATCACCGGCGGCGGTTTCCCCGACAACATTCCGCGCGTGCTGCCCAAGGGACTTGGCGTGCGGATCGATCTTGCGCGCGTGCCGGTGCTGCCGGTGTTCAAATGGCTCGCGCAGGCGGGCAATATCGCGGAGCCTGAAATGCTTCGCACATTCAATTGCGGTATCGGTATGGTCGCGGTGGTGCAACCGGATAAGGCCGATGCGGTTGCCGCAACGCTCTCGCGCCATGGTGAGAGCGTGATCATGCTCGGCGAAGTCACCGCCGACGAGAAGCACAGCGTCTCCTATGTCAACCGCCTTAATCTGAAGTGACCGGCATGTCCCGCAAGCGCGTCGCCGTTCTCATCTCGGGCCTCGGCTCCAACATGGCTGCGTTGATCGAGGCGGCCAAGGACAAGGATTACCCGGCCGGAATCGCGCTCGTTCTATCCAACCGGCCTGACGCTGCGGGTCTCATATTCGCGAAGCAAAATGGCGTCGCCACCGCGGTTGTCGATCACGTATTGTTCGGCAAGGACCGCCAATCCTTCGAGCGCACCTTGCAGGCGGTACTCGAACGCCATCGCATCGAGATTGTCTGCCTTGCCGGATTCATGCGGCTGCTTACGGAATCGTTTGTCAAAGCCTGGGCAGGCCGGCTGCTCAACATCCACCCGTCCCTGCTTCCCGCGTTCAAGGGTCTCGACACCCATGCCCGCGCGCTTGCCGCCGGCGTGAATATCCACGGCGCAACAGTGCATTTTGTGGTGCCGGAAATGGATTCCGGCCCGATCATCGCGCAGGCCGAGGTGCCGGTTGCCGAGAACGACACGCCCGCAACACTGGCCGCGCGCGTGCTCGCGGCGGAGCACCGCATTTATCCGCAGGCGCTGCGTCTGGTCGCCGAGGGCCGCGCACAGATTTTGAACGACCGCTGCATTGTTCGATGAATTGCGATGGTGAGGAAGACACTCATCGTACCGAAGAATTTCAACAACAGATCGAATAGCTGATCGATCACACCAAACAAAACCCCCGGCCGGAGCCGGGGGCTACGGGAAACACCCGTTAAGTCCGAGCGAGGCTCGGGCGCGGTCTTTACGTCACGAGACCTTGAGGTTCTCAGCAGACGTCTTGCCGCGATTTATTACCAGCTCGAACTCGACCGTCTGGCCTTCATTGAGGGAGCTTAGGCCCGCACGCTCGACGGCAGAGATGTGAACAAACACATCGCGGTCGCCGGTCGCCGGCTTGATGAACCCGTAACCCTTGGTGGGATTAAACCATTTGACGGTGCCTTTTTGCATCGTCGTCTCCTAGTCTTAGTCTAGAGAAAAGTTGACGTGGTTTGTGCTCGCTGCACGCCGCGCCACAACCCGGCTTTTGGGGAAAGGGTCCGAGACGAACGTCAGAAGACGCGCAGCGGGCCAAACGGGCCAAAATCGAATTGCGCCGACAAATATTATGAAAATTACGGCCTAAGCAAGGCCGCAAATTTATATCCGCGCCCCTCACGCTTCATGCTGTCGCAGTCATGACGGCGCGCGGATGCGAAAATCGCAAATGGTCACACCCTTGATGCGGCAATTAAAATCTAAAAAATTACGCTGTAACTTTCCGCCATAAGGTTCGAGGCGATAACCAAGCGTTTACCTTCCCGCAAGACAGTGGCGCGATAGCCATCAATGAGCGTTTGACATCGGATTGTTAGCTCGCCCGCTTGATCCATACTCGATTGTCATGAAAGGCGGCCCCGCCGTAGGGTGCGATCGGATCGGCCCCGGTCAGGGTATTGATGCCGCGGCCGTCCGGATGAGCGTCGTTCGGCCAGATTGATTCGGCAATCAGCACGCCCAGGTGCACTCCCGCGAAGTGCCGCGCGTGCAGGCGCACTTCGCCGCGCGCATTGCCCAGGACCACCGCCGCGCCATTGTCAATGCCGAGCGCACGCGCGTCGTCGGGATGGATCATCACCTCCGGCCGCCCCTCTTTTTGACGCGAGGTCGGCGTCTCGTTGAAGGTTGAATTGAGAAAGCCGCGCGCGGGTGAGGTTGCGAGCCGGAACGGGTGCTTAGCGTCAGCCTCTTCGATGATGCTCCAATGATCCGGCAGCTTCGGCATCGCCTCGATTGGACCGCTACGAACCGGCATGCGGAATGGCACATTTGGCCAATCCGGCTTGAACCGGAACTTGCCGCCCGGATAGGCAAAGCCATTCACATAATGCGCGGTATCGAAATCCGGCTGGCAGTCGATCCAGCGCTTGGCTTCGAGTTCCGCGAGCGTGCCCCAACCGGAATGCGTGAGCGTCCAATCGATCAGTTCGCGCGCGCTCATGTCAAAGCCGGCGTGCTTGGCGCCTAGGCGCTTGGCCAGCGCGCAGATCAGTTCGTGATTGGAGCGGCACGCGCCCGGCGGATCGATCAGCTTCGGTCCAAGCAGAATATATTGGCTGCCCCCGGCCTGGTACACGTCATCATGTTCGAGAAACATGGTGGCCGGCAGCACAACGTCGGCCATCTTCGCCGTCTCGGTCATGAACTGCTCGTGCACGCAGGTGAACAAGTCCTCGCGTGCGAACCCGCGCTTGACCACCTCCTGATCGGGCGCGACCGAAACCGGATTGGTGTTCTGGATCAGCAGTGCAGTGACCGGAAGCCCGTCCACCAGCGCTTTCCGATCACCCGTGAGAATGGCGCCGACGCGCGACTGGTCGAGCATGCGCACCGAAGGATCGCGCGCGTCATGTCCTTCGATCATCGACTTGTTCCAGTGGTAGATGTCGGAATTGTTGTGAAACGCGCCGCCGCCTTCGTGCAGCCAGGCGCCCGTCACCGCCGGAATGCAGCTTGCTGCGTGCATGTTGGCAGCGCCGTTGCGCGAGCGCGCGAAGCCATAGCCAAGCCGGAAGTACGCCCGCCTGGTCGCGCCGACGAGACGCGCGAATTCCTCGATCGTTTCCGCCGCGCAGCCGGTGATTTTTTCCGCCCATTGCGGCGTGCGCGTGTGCACGTGTTCGGCCATCTCCTGCGGCGCATCGGTATAGCGATTGAGATAATCCCAATCCGCCCTGCCGTCGCGGAACAGGCAATGCATCACCGCGCAGGCGAGCGCGCCGTCGGTACCGGGCCGCACCAGCACCGCGAGGTCCGCCTGCTCCATCGTGCCATTCATGTAGATATCGACCGCCACGATCTTGGCACCGCGCTCCTTGCGCGCGCGCACCGCATGCGTCATCACGTTGACCTGCGTGTTGACTGCATTGGTGCCCCAGATCACCACCAGATCGGACTTCGCCATCTCGCGCGGATCGGGCCCCGCGATCTTGCCAGTGCCGGCGGCAAATCCGGCATAGGCGGGATTGACGCAGATGGTGGAATGGAAGCCGGAATATTTTTTGACGTGACGCAGGCGGTGGATGCCGTCGCGCATCACCAGGCCCATGGTGCCGGCGTAGTAATACGGCCAGACCGATTGCGCGCCGTGCAACCGCTCGGCCGCATCAAATTTCTCCGCCACCAGATCGAGCGCATCATCCCAGGAGAGCGGCGCGAACTGGCCGGAACCTTTCGGCCCCTTCCGCAGCAGCGGTTGCGTCAGCCGGTCGGGATGATGCACGCGCTCGGCATAGCGCGCGACCTTGGCGCAGATCACTCCGGCGGTATAGGCGTTATCTTGCGCGCCGCGCACCCGGCCGATGGTGCGCTCATCAAGCACCTCGACCTCAAGCGCGCACGTTGACGGGCAATCGTGCGGACAGGCGGAGGCCGCGATCTTCGGCTTAGTGGGACGAAATACCTTATTCATCGTCCCGCACTATACCACGCGAGCCGAGAGCATGATCCCGAAAAGTGGGAACCGGTTTTCGGATAAGATCATGCTCAAACAAAAAGCTAGGGCCTAGCTCTGATTCAACCAAAATGGATAAGGCCCTAGTTGCGGTCCCGCACCTGTTGCTGACTGGGTTCCCGGTGCGGAAACTCCGAGTGATCCGGCGTGTCGATGATCAATGGCGGATCGAGTGGATCCTTGTGATGGATGCGCCGGATCAGCCAGCCCGCCGCGACCACGAAGAGTGCACCGACGCCGGCGGCCCACAGATGCCAGCGTTGGACCACAGCCGCGCTGAGCCAGCTCTCCACGATGGCATCTTTGATCATGATCTCACCCGCGACCCAGCCGAGCAGCGCAGCGCCGGCCCAGACCAGGATTGGATACCGCTGGAGCAGGGTCATCAGCAAAGCGCTTCCGGCTATGATCAGCGGCACGCTGGTAGCGAGGCCGAAGATGATCAGGGTTGTCTTGATCGCCATCGCATGCGCCATGTCGACCCGCGCCGCGGCGGTTTCGGCCGCAGCTGCGATGGCGATGACATTGTCGAGGCTCATCACGATATCGGCGACCGTCACCAGCCAGACCGCGCGCCAAAGCGTATCGCCCGCTTTAACGCTGCCTTCGCCGTGCTCCTCGCTCGGCACAATCAGCTTGATCGCAATCCACAACAGTAACAGGCCGCCGACCAGCTTGAGGAACGGGATCAGCATGATCTGCGCGATGATGATGGTGAAGATGATGCGCAGCACCACGGCGGCGCCTGCGCCAAGCAATATGCCCCAGAAGCGTTGCCTGGGCGGCAATGAACGGCAAGCGAGCGCGATAACGACCGCGTTGTCGCCGGAGAGCAGAATATTGATCCAGATGATCTGGCCAACCGCGACCCAGAACGACCACTGCAGCATGTCAATCCAAAGATAACCCACGTGACGCTCCCTATTCGAATTCCCGTTGCCCGCGCCGATCCGCGCTTTACGGACCTGATCGCGGTTTGGCCGCGCGCTGACTAATCTACTAGTCCAGCCTGGGCCCTTACCAGCGTACAAGTGGTTCGATGCCGACGCTTCGCTCCCGCGATTTTGTCGGCATCGAACCATAAAGTATTGAGTTTTCTAGTGGTCCGACTCCGACGTTTGGGTAGCAAGCGTCGGAGTCGGACCACTAGCGTGGCGAAACGCCGCGCAGCCGCGTATAAAATCATCCCACGATCTCATTGCCCGAGAAAAACTGCGCGATTTCCTTGGCCGCCGTGTCCGAGGCATCCGAGCCGTGCACCGAATTCTCGCCGATCGATTTCGCATACAGCTTGCGGATGGTGCCGGGTGCCGCTTTCGCCGGATCGGTCGCGCCCATGATGTCGCGATGCCGAACGATGGCGCTTTCGCCTTCAAGCACCTGCACCACCACCGGCCCCGAGATCATGAATTCTACCAGCTCACGGAAGAATGGCCGCTCGCGGTGCACCGCATAGAACGTCTCCGCTTGTGCGCGGGTGATACGCACGCGCTTTTGCGCCACGATTCGCAGACCGGCCTGCTCGATCACGGCGTTGATCGCTCCGGTCAGATTGCGGGCGGTTGCATCAGGCTTGAGAATTGAGAAGGTACGCTCGACTGCCATCTTGCTACTTTTTCCCCCGGCACTTCGCTATTCCAGCATTTTTTGTTGCGGCGGCTTATAGCCTCAGCGCCAGTAAGCGGCAAGGCATGACTAAGTAAGGCATGGCTTTCCGTGTATGCAATACGCGGCAATTTGGCCGTTTTGCAATCCTGGCTGCGGCCATGAACAGAGGGTGAATTCGCGCCTCAGCACCCATTCAGTTCGCCTGTTGCATGATCGCGGGACGAATTCGGGACCTGGTCAATGCGACCAACCCGACAAGATGCGAAAGGCCGCATCATCAACAGGAGACTGCCATGTTCCGCAAGATCCTACTCGCTTCCGCCGCGCTTGCCGCCATCGGCACCGCCGCGATCAGCTTCACCGCCACACCGGCTGCTGCCAACGACGGCTGGCGGAATTATCGCCCCCACTACTCCCACCAAAACCATTGGCGCCCCGCCGTCCGCTACAATAACCAGCACTTCGGTTACCGCAACTACGACAGCTGGGGGCATAATCGCCACCACAACCAATGGCGCCCCGCCGTTCGCTTTTATAACCCGTACTTCGGCTACGGCTATTGAATAAGTGCAGCGCCTAGTCCGCACGCCGTACGGACTGCGATTGCACACGGTCAACATCTGCTACTGGGCGAAGGCATTCAACTTCTGCTACCGAGCGAAAGTTTAGTGTCAGCGTCGACTCGGTCGCAACAAGAGCCCCGGCCCCGCTTCACGCGAGGCCGGGGCCTTTTGCCATATGAACCGCAATTGCAGCGTTCTTAGAGGTCGATCGCCTTGCAGCGCACCAGCCAGCCCGCAACCGCGCCTGCAATGGTTGGAATCACCAGATACATCCAGATTTGCGTCAGTGCGACGCCGCCCACGAACAGCGCGGGGCCAAGGCTGCGCGCGCCGTTGAGCGATGCGCCGGACACCGGAATGAATGCAAAGTGCATGATCATCAAGGTGATGCCGATGACGAGTCCCGCGATCGGCGTAGCCCCCTTCGTTCCCGTGACCGCCAGGATCACCAACGTAAAGATGAGTGTGGCAACAAATTCAGCAAGGATGGCCGCCCCCACGGAGTAATCCGACCAGCCGTTCTGTCCCAGACCTTGCTTGCCGACATCGTAGCCCGCCATCTTGCCCTTGAGGATCAGGTAGAGAATCAGCGCGCCGACAATCCCGCCGATGAGTTGCGCGCAGATGTAGCCGATCGCGTCGGGCGATTTCATCCGCCCCGCCGCCCATACCGCGGCGGTCACCGCCGGATTGAGGTGGCAGCCCGAAACCGGGCCGATGGTGTAGGCCATCGCCGTCACGGCCATGCCGAAGCTCATGCCGATGGCCACAATGCCCATCGGGAACGCGCCGCCAAATCCGCTGATCACGATCGACGAGCAGCCGACCAGCACCAGTACCGCCGTGCCGAAAAGTTCCGCCAGGTATTTTTGATAGCCGTTCATAGCCCCCTCCTGCCCCACGCGCTGCTTCCGGGTTTATCCCGTCCGCGCATCAGCAGCACGAACCGGGAGGATGTCAGAGCTTGCTGTGGATTCGCAACCGTCTTGGCGAGCTGCGGCGGCCACACCGCCGCTGCCGTGCCGATCATCGGTGGAGCACTCATATACCCCGAATCCGAAGGAAGCTGTTTTTTTAGTTTACGCGGAGCCGGCGCGGTGATTCGCTGTCGGCATGAGCGGATTGATTCTGCGCGCGGAGGATCGG
>CAZNSG010000159.1:0-2479 GCA_964575715.1 uncultured Hyphomicrobiales bacterium
TCAAAGCCTACAAAAGCTTCGCTATGATCGGTCACGACTCGCCCTCCTTGCGTTGAGGCTCTGCCCGGTCCATCCGGGTAACCCTCGCAACCGCATCGAGGGTGAGTCGCCTCATCAAAGGAAGGACATACGGTCTTGCTGCGCCAGCTTCCGTTGGATATCAGCCACGAGGTCCTAAGGTTTGCCCTGCGGCGGCAGCGTTATCGAGATCGTGGGCGTCCCAGCCCCACGATGCATTGTTCTTGTACCCAGGCGAAATTTTCATAGTAGGATGCATCGAGGCGTATCGATTAGTGCTGAGGTCTTGCGTTCTCCGATGAAAAAATTCCTCGTGGCCGTACCAGTTTTTGGCGTACTTACCCTCTCCTTTTCGCTTGGCACGCAGATCTCCGCGCTTGCGCAGTTGCGTGGCCACGGTGGTCCTGTGCTCGCGCTCGCCATCACTCCGGACGGCAAGAACGCGATCTCTGGCAGCTTCGATACATCTATCATCTATTGGTCGCTAACCCGTAACGTCGCCGAACAGGTGTTACGATTCCATGATAGCGCCGTGAACGCGGTCGCTTTCGGGCCCAACGGCCGCATCTTTACCGCCGGAAACGATGGCCGTATCGCGCTTTGGGCGCCGAGTGGGCAGGCCCCGGTGCGTGTGCTCAAAGGCCACACAGGGCCAATCATGGCACTTGCCGTTTCGCCGGACAGTAAGTTCATCGCATCGGCATCTTCGGATAGCACGATCCGAGTTTGGCCATTGGCGGGCGGAAATCCCTACGTGTTCCAAGGCCATCAGCAGAACATCAATGGTGTTGCGTTCATCGATTCCAAAACTTTCGTCAGTGTGAGCGACGATTTGACATTGCGCATCTGGGAGCTGTTCGGTGGCGCACCCATGATCGTGAGGTTGCCGACACCGCTCAATGCCGTAGCAGTCTCGCGTGACGGTGAGATCATCGTCGGCGGCACCGACGGCCATGTGTTCTTCGTCTCGCGCGACGGGGAACAAAGCGGCGGAGTCGCCGCAAGCGAAACGTCGGTTATTTCCGTCGCGCTCTCCCCGGACGGAAATCTCATCGCCGCCGCCGGCATTCGCGGCTCGGTGGCGATCATAGAGCGGAAAACGAG
Organism: uncultured Hyphomicrobiales bacterium; assembly: GCA_964575715.1. Taxonomy (GTDB): domain Bacteria; phylum Pseudomonadota; class Alphaproteobacteria; order Rhizobiales; family Xanthobacteraceae; genus PNAI01. Next base: position 1,123 of record CAZNSG010000159.1, read on the forward strand.
AAAGCGTGCGCGCACGCTCGTTGGCCCAGGACTTCCCGCCTGGTCGGTGGTGTTTCTGCCTGACAACCACACGCTGCTCACCGGCGGTGCTGACAATCTGATCCGCCGCTGGGATGTGAGAACGGGGTTACATATTGGTTTGGTTGGTCGAGAATGAAAAATATCCGCATGTCAGTACAAGGGGCGACCAAGATTCTCAAAGCTGCGAAACCCGCCAATCTGCCGATCGAGCAGACCGCGAAATTCGAACTGGCAGTCAATCTCAAGACCGGCAAGGTGAACGTCACGATTCCAAACGGCATCATGCTGCGCGCCGACCAGGTAATTTAGTGTGATTGCCCACTTCCGTTGGCACGGAGCTGCCGATCTGCAATGTCTGCTTTTCTGTCGCTATTGGGGCCATAGCGGACTCGACGCGGACATCGTCAAATCGACGCGACTGACCGATACCGTTGAAAAAGGACTCGCGCTAATCGGCGAACAGTGATTCCGTCTGCTTGAGTTATTTAGCGACGGAGGTTTGCCATGATGGGTCAGCAGACGGGCAATCAGAGTCAGCTGTTCTACCTGTTCAATCTCGAAAGACGTATTCCTGCGAGCCATCTCCTACGCCGTATCAATCCGATTGTGACTGTGGTATTGGCTGACCTCCGCGAGAAACTCGCGCCCTTCTACAGCGACATCGGTCGACCCTCGATTGATCCTGAACTCATGCTTCGGATGCTGATCGTGGGCTACTGCTACGGCATCCGCTTTGAGCGGCGGCTGTGCGAGGAGGTCGCGCTGCACCTTGCTTATCGGTGGTTCTGCCGTCTCGATCTTGATGACCAGGTGCCTGACCACTCGACCTTCTCGGTCAATCGCCATGGCCGCTTCCGCGACAGCGACATATTTCGACAGGTATTCGAGGCAGTGGTCAGGGCCTGCATGAACGCAGGTCTCGTCAAGGGCGAGGGCTTCGCCGTCGATGCGAGCGTCATGGAAGCGGACGCCAGTCGGTATCATGGCAAGGCTCCCGATGAGATCGACTGGTCGGCGCCGGAGCGTCAGACGCGCGCGGTTGCCGAGTATCTTGGGGCGCTCGACGGCGAGGAGCCCCATCCCGATCGCAAGCCACCGAAGGTAATCTCGCCGGTGGACCCGTGCTCGGCTTGGACGGCGAAGGCCAACAAGCGCGTGCAGTTCGGCTACGGGCTCAACTATCTGATCGATGTCGAGAACGCGGTGATCGTCGACGTGGAGGCGACGCCCGCGCGCACCTACGATGAGGTGGCCGCGACCAAGACGATGATCGAGCGCACCCGAGCGCGGCACAATCTCAAACCCAAGCGGCTGATCGCCGACACGGCCTATGGGA
>CAZNSG010000160.1:0-15488 GCA_964575715.1 uncultured Hyphomicrobiales bacterium
CTAGTGGCCTGAATCATTCAAAGTGAAGGGTAAAGGTGCTTTAGCTTAATGCGAGCATCCTGAGATGTGAACTGCCAATCGGCTTTGGCGTGATGCTTGTTGCGATGTTTTTCCCAAGCGGCGATTTCCCTGATCAAGAGCTTTTTGTCGGGAATACGGCGGTCGAGACATTGGGTCGACAAGACGGCAAGTTCGGATTCGGCCATGTCGAGCCAGCTTCCGTGTTTGGGCGTGTAATGCCATTCGAAGCGCTCGACGAGACGCCGCGCTTCGGCGGGCGGGAAAGCTTCGTAGAGCGAAGCCTTTTTATGCGTGTTGAGATTATCCTGCACGAGAACGATTTTGCCGGCGTCTGGAAAATGCACCTCGGACAGGTCCTTGAGCGCATGGGCGTAATCCACGCAGGTGCGGCGATCGGTGACCTTGACGTGCCGCCAGCCTTCGAGCGGGGCGAACATCATGAAGAGATTCGCCGTGCCATTGCGCTCATATTCGTAATCGTTCCGCGCCGGCCGTCCCGGCTTCATCGGGATCGCGGGTCGCGTTTCAAGAATTAGCTGCTTGGAGGCTTCGTCCAGGCAGACCAAAGGACGCTGGGGATCGCGTGGCCGCGTGTAAACAGCCAGAACCTCTTCCATCGCCGCTACGAACGCGCTGCACTGCTCCGGCGGAATAACCCACTGCTGTTTGAGGTAGGGCTTGAGTTTGCTTTTTTTAAAACCCGCCCCACTGTGCTCGGACTGGCGGCTTCCACGATCCTGAGCTCCACGACCTTGTTCGCCAACAGGTTCAGCGTCCAGCGCGCCTGTCCCGCCGGCGCCCGCGAACAAGCGATGGTCGTGAGTTTGGCTTCCTTCTCGCCGTCGAAAATTCGCGCGATGGCCGGCGTCGCGCGCGGCTTGCGGCTGAGAACCGCGTCAAGTCCTTCTTCCACGAGCTGTTGACGAACGCGGTAGACCATCGAAACACTGGTGTTAAGCGCTTCGATGATTTTGCTGTCACTCCAGCCTTCGCCGTTCCTCGAAACATCGGCCTTCAGCAAAATCCGCGCTTTCAGTTGCTGCTTCGCCGGGCTCTTACCTTTCCCGATGAGTCCGTTGAGACGAGTCCGCTCGTCCTTGCTCAGTCTGACAACATATTTCTTTACCGCTATCGCCTTGAATGCCATGATCGCCTCCATTGTCGATGTCTCGGCAAAAGCGAATCACGAAATCCTTTCAAATTGATTGATAAGGGCCACTAGAATGTAGTCTATGCCGATCAACGCTTGCTGTCTGCCAGTATGGCGCTTCGGCTGTTGAGCCGATGAGGATCGTTTACTCGATTTTTTGTTGTCATGTTTTTTGTTGTCATGGGAGCCAAGCGCAGCAATGGCAGGCGGCTTTATATCGGGCAAGCTGATGGTCCGACTGGTAGACAAGCGTGTGCATCGAGCCATACGGAGAGCATTCGCGTTTTGCGCAGGATAGCTTCGCGCTTTAGGCATGCTTTGGGCATTCTTGGGGCAGTCCTGGGGCATTGTTGCGGAATGAAATTACCAGCATGGTTACGCCATGGAGGTCTCGCTTGAATTGATCGTGGCCATGGCCATCGCCACCTTTCTGCTTGCGGGCCTGGTCAAGGGCGTGATCGGCCTTGGACTGCCCAGCATCGCGATTGGACTGCTCGCGCTGGTGATGAGCCCGGCGCAGGCGGCGGCGATCATGATCTTTCCGACGCTGGTGACCAATATCTGGCAGATGCTGGTCGGCCCGCATCTTATTGCGCTGCTGCGGCGGCTGTGGCTGCTGCTGGTGGGCAGCGCGATCGGCATCTGGCTGGGCGGCGGCATCCTCACAAGTGCCAATTCGCGAATCGCGGCTAGCGGTCTCGGTGTCGCGCTGGTCGTCTATGCGGTGGTGGGGCTTACCAATGTGCGGTTCTCGGTGCCGCGCCACCATGAGCCATGGTTGTCTCCTCTGATTGGGCTTGCGACCGGACTGATCGCTGGCGGGACGGGAGTTTTTGTCATTCCAGCGGGTCCGTATTTTCAGGCGATCGGGCTCAACAAGGACGAGCTCGTGCAAACGCTGGGGCTGTCTTTCACTGTGAGCACGGTGGCGCTGGCGCTTATTCTTTGGCGTGACGGGGTCATGGTGTTCGGCAACGCGGCCGGCTCGATGGCGGCGGTATTGCCGGCGCTTTTGGGCATGGCGATCGGACAGCGCCTTCGGATGCGAGCGAGCCCTGAGATGTTTCGCCGCTGTTTCTTCATCGGGCTACTGCTGCTGGGGTTGCAGCAGGCAATCCGAAATTTCTTTTGAAGATCACAAGTCGCTGGCGGTCAGCGCCTCCGTCGAAGGTATGCTATCGGGGGCAATCCGGAAAACATAGTCTCGTTGCGAAGTTTACCGCTTGTGACCGATCGCGCTATCCTGCACGTGGGCAGCATCATATATTGACGTCCGTCCAGGGCGTACGTCATTATCATTACGGCAGGGATTAGGTTTTCAACACACACAGATCCGTCGCTGCGATAGGTTGTGTCGCACATTCATTGGAGAAAAGTATGAAGTTTCAGCAGTTTATCTCGCGTCTGCTTCCGGTGTCGGGCCTCGCACTCGTCGCGGCGTTGAGCTTGGCGCAGGCGCAGCCGGCGACGGAGTATCAGCCCAGCGTCGGACAGGAAGGCAAAGACGTTGTCTGGGTACCGACGAGCCAGGCGCTGGTGGACAAGATACTCGATATGGCCAATGTCAAAGCAAACGATTTCGTCATCGATCTCGGCTCTGGCGACGGCCGCACTGTGATCACCGCAGCGAAGCGCGGCGCCAAGGCGATTGGCATCGAGTACAATCCCGATATGGTCGAATTGTCGAAGCGCAATGCGGTCAAGGAGGGCCTCGCCGACAAGGTGACATTCTTGAAGGCCGACATATTCGAAAGCGACTTCTCCCAGGCGACCGTAATCACACTTTTCCTTCTCCCCCAGCTCAATGTCCGGCTGCGTCCCACAATTCTGGCCATGAAGCCCGGTGTTCGCGTCGTCTCCAATACGTTTGACATGGGCGACTGGACGCCGGATGAACGGGCCACAGTGCCTGGCGACTGCACAACGCATTGCAACGCTCTTTTTTGGATCGTTCCTGCGAAAGTGCAAGGCACGTGGAAAATGCCGCACGGCGAGTTCGTATTGGAGCAGAAGTATCAAATGCTGTCTGGCACAGTGAAAGTTGGAAACGTCTCCACGGCGATTAGCAACGGCAAGATGACCGGGGATCAGATTGCGTTCTCGGTCGGCACCACCCGTTACACGGGCCGGGTGAACGGCAACACCATCGAAGGAATCAACAAGTCAGCGACCGGCGAGACGAAATGGCAGGCAACGCGCGCCGATTAGGCGAACGCCGTGGATTCAAACAACGCAGCGACAAGAGGCGGGAGCCTCCGCCGTGTGTACCGAAAACCTCGTCCGTATTAATTAGAGCAAGTTTCGATTAGATTGAGTCGGTATTTGATATCCGCTCGTCCCCGCGAAAGCGGGGACCCAGGTACAAATGGTTTAGAATACAAAGTATTTGGCCCCTGGATTCCCGCTTGCGCGGGAATGAGCGGATGAGAGAGTGGGTCAACCTAATCGAAACATGCTCTAGCTGAAGGAATTATCTAACGTCAGCGCACAATGATTGATGCGGCTGTATTTCATTTTGAACATCTTGATCTCGACATTCAAGTCGAAGAGCCGGCTTGAAGCAGAGAACGCGGCGCTCTGACATCAGTTGATCGAGTAATACCAACCCGCATTAATTTTGACTCATCATTCCGGGCCACCGATCTCGGTTTTACCCGAGATCGGCAAGTGATACTGCCCAAGTCGGCTACAGCCGACTTGGGTGCGTAGTCCGCGAACCCGGAATCTATAATCGCCGTAGGTGTTTATGGATTCCGGCTCTCGCCGCTAATGCGGCTCGGCCGGAATGACCAATTGTGAGAGTTGGTATAATAGCAATACGCTGCGTGGCCGCGACCGATTTAAGAAAACTCATCGCTTCATTCGACTTCCGCTTATTGCAAAATCTGCACGACCCGGACCAGCCGGGATGTCCGCTGTGCGGTTGCAATCGGGGGTAAAGCGCACGCGTCACGGACGTCGGCGAAAGGACGCGGCTGACCAAATTCTCGACAATTGCTGTGCTGACGATTCCAATAAATCGCTCGGTTTTGTCAGCCGCCGCTCCAGAATTTATCGCGGGAATGTCGGCATGAGTCGCGGAATGGCCGCCGTTTCATGACGGCCTGTGTATTACGGGTGGTTTGGTACGATCTATATCGAAAGGTATAGACACCCGATGTAAGTATATGATTGGCTGCGCCCCGTAATACGACCAGTCAGTGAGATACGTCGAGTAATGGCCAACAAGAATAAGGAACCTTCGATCCATGGCTGAAAATGCAGAAAACGCCGTTTCCATCGGGCTGACGGCAGGTATCGTTTCGGCTTACGTCAGCAATAATTCGCTGCAAACCAACGAAATACCGGCGCTCATAAATCGGGTGCATGCGGCTTTGGCACGCGTGTCGAGCAGCCAGGGTAAGCACTCTGCGGGTGCAATCAATCCCGCTATGCCAATCAAGAACTCGATTACCGCCGATTACATCGTTTGTCTTGAGGATGGAAAGAGATTCAAAATGCTCAAACGTCATCTGCGCAGTAAGTATAATATGACGCCCGAGCAATACCGCGTGAAATGGGGCCTTGCGGTCGATTATCCGATGGTTTCGTCAAATTATTCCGCGACCCGCGCCCAGCTCGCCAAGCATTTTGGACTTGGCCAACAAAGCAAACCCCGTAAGTGACGGTACACGCACGGCTCTGATGGACCGGTCTCAGTCCGGCAATTTATCATTCTTTCCTGCATTGCGTGGGCGTGGGCGTGGGCGCGTGTGCGGACAGAAACGACTGAGCGCAATGCCTTGCTCGGCAGCGGCACCGTCAGCTACTCGATATTTATGCAATTGGCAGATTTTGTTGCAAAAGTTGGCCAGGAGCAGCTCGCGAGCATAAATACACGACAATCGAATCGGAACGAAAGGATTGTTGAATCAATATTGCGCATTAACGCCTGATCTTGAATCATTATTTTTGCGCTCGCCGGCTAAAAGCTCTCGCTTCATAAATAATCGCAATGAACAGGATGCGATAGGTTCAATGCGATCATGTCGTTGCATCGAGAGCCACTCGCTTTATCGCTGGCAAGGCATCGACTAAATGGAAGACAATGGCGATCCGCAATTTATTTTGAAAGCTGCAATTCGCTGGCAGTCAGGTGCTGCGGTTGCGTAATTGCATCCCTAACCTCATCCACAAACGTGGAATGACCGGAGTGAATAATTGCAAGAAATTGACCTGCACGAGTTAGTGCAACGTAAAATAGATTTCTATCATGCTCGGGATCGGAACCGTGAGCAAATGGCAGCAAATCAGCCCACATAAAAACAACCGCGCGATACTGCAAACCTTTTGCGTGATGGACGGTGTGAACTCGAATCGCCGGTCGGAAGTCGGCACGGTTATCATTATTTGGATCGCTAATCCAAACGACCGGAGCGTTACATTCATTCGTGAGTCGTGGGATCAAAGACTCAGCGATCAAATTCTCTCGCCCCTTATGTGAGGGATAGATGATGCCGATATCTCCGTTCTCGATCTTAGGACTGATCGAACTGACGTGATCAGGCCCCCATTTGCCGGCGAATAGCTGCGATACCAAGCTTACGACTTTGGAAACCTCATTGGTCCGATCCTTCTCCCGAATTACTAATATGCTACCACCGCCCGCCACGGAACGAGATTGATCCGCATGGAGAGCGTTGCGTTCGCCTTCTATTTCACCGAACGCTGATTCCCCCGAGAACCGTGTTGCCAGTTTATATATCTTTCGGGCATTTCGGTAATTTTCATTCAAGTATTCTGTTCGACCTTGAGCTTGAATGCCCTCGGACTTCCACGAAAAACTTTTTCTTCGATGCCGATAAAGTCCCTGACTCCCATCCCCTGTGATGAACAAGTCGCCGTCATTCTGGTCCTTCAGCAGCGCAGCGACGCATGCAAACCAGTCTGGATCGAAGTCCTGCGCCTCATCCACCAATACGAAGTTGTACCGTTCATCTCTTCGAAGTACTTCAGCTTTCAGCTTGGCGCCGAACTCCTCTTCCCAGTTGCTCTCGCCTATGCCAAATTTGAACGCCATCTGATGGAACGTGGTGATGGTCAGGTTGGAGACACCTTTGAGCTGTGTCTTGAGGTAGGCGGATAGAGGACGATTATAGCATAAGATCAAACCTTTCTGGTCCGGATGTTGTTCAGCCAGATATTTTGCGCGCGCGATCAAAATCGCAGTTTTTCCAGATCCTGCCACACCAAATACAAGGCGGTGACCCGATCCGATATTGCGAGCCTTCTGCTCCTGCTTCGCATCAAGAACCCGTAGCAAGCTAACAAACTTGCCATCGTCATGTTGGTACTGTTCAAGCAGTTTCTGAGTAATCGAGCGAACGACAATATGCGGATGTATAATGCCGCGCAGTTGATCGATCTTAATTTTATCGAGTGGGGTGAATTGAAACTTCGGTACAAAATACGGGTTCAGGAACTTTTCTAAATCCGCGCCGTTCAACCCGCGCATCACGGTGACCTGATCGCTTGTCAATGTGCGAGCTGAGTCAAAAATATGAGAGAGACTCCGTGCTTGGATGTCGTCAATTGAAATAGTCGACAGGACTGCGACGTAGCCAATAGGAAAGGAAATTTTGCCTTTATACGGTCCGTCTTGCTCCATCAAGATTCGACCCTCCAATCTGGCCTCTATCGCATCCCTGAGGGCGAGCGCGTACTCACGCGCCTGTTTTACTGGATGAGTTAACTTCTTTTCGCCGGAACGCAGTTGAAGTTCAACGGTGTTGTTGTCGGCAGATAATATGTTGCTGGCTTTCCAATCCTTGATCTCAATCATCAAGACACCTAGCCGTGGACTAATGACGACAAAGTCGGCGTAACGGTGTCTGATTTGAACATCGTAATAAACAATGACGTCGTCGGGCAGCGAGGCTAGGATTTGAAAAAGCGTTTTCTCGCCGGCAGTGGCCTTATTGGGTATCGCCAGGGGAATGATTTGAGCCATCGAGGATTGCCATTTGTTACAAAAGTTACCCCGTGAAAATACGTCGCCGCCATCTGATGGTGCCACAAACTAATACAGAAGCTGCGCCAAAAGGTCCGCCCCTGTGGAGATTGCTCGGATGCCGGATGCCGGATGCCGGTCGGCGGTCGACGGACGGAACGACATACGCTGGCGGTCGGCGTTGGAAAACCTTCACAAGGGAGGAAATTGCGAACGATTTAATCCTATGACGCCTCTCGGACATGGTGCGACGGCCGGCTTTAAGTCCGCAAAGCGCTCTAAAACGGACATGGAGCGGCAGTTGCCAACCGATCTCGTAATAGGTGTGAATACATTAGAGGTAAGGTTTGGGTTTTTGGCTATTTTGTTGCGATTGCGGGTTTCGACCGTTCAGGATCATGCGCTTTTTTTGAGCGCGATCTGGTTCATTAAAATGGATTTCGCTTTTCCTGAACACGCTCAGTAGCTTTTGACATTTCGTGCAATCTGTTCTTATGAGGCGGTGAGCAACGATCAACCCACCATCTACGCCCTCTCCTCTGGCCGACCGCCGGCGGCGATTGCCGTTGTGCGCATATCCGGTCCGCGCGCTCGATTCGCTCTCGAAACAATGATCGGTCGCGTGCCCGAGGCGCGAAAAGCCACGCTGGTGCGGGTGCGCGATACGAACACGGGCGAAACGATCGACGAAGCGCTGGCGTTGTGGTTTCCCGGGCCAAAGAGCGAAACCGGTGAGGATGTTGCCGAGTTGCAGCTGCATGGCGGGCGTGCGGTCATCGCCAGGGTTTTTTCGGTATTGGGCAAGTTCGATGGCCTGCGGCCGGCCGAGCCGGGAGAATTCACCCGCCGCGCATTCGAAAATGGCCGGCTGGATCTGACCGCGGTCGAAGGCTTGGCCGATCTGATCTATGCCGAAACCGAAGTGCAGCGGCGGCAAGCGTTCCGGCAGCTCAAGGGATATTTGGGCGATCGCGCCGAGCGCTGGCGCGCGCGGCTGATCGAGGCGCTCGCGCTGGTTGAGGCGCGGATCGATTTCTCCGATGAAGCCGATGTGCCGGAGGATTTGGTTGGTCCGGCGCTTGCGATCGCGCAAGGCCTGCGCGCTGAAATTACGGCGGTACTTGCCGGTGCGCCCCGCGGCGAGCGGCTGCGGGAGGGGTTGGTGGTGGCCATTGCCGGGCCACCCAATGCAGGCAAATCGACCTTGCTCAACCGCATCGCCAAGCGCGAGGCGGCCATCGTTTCGCCGATACCGGGCACAACCCGCGACGTGATCGAGGTCCATCTGGATCTCAACGGGTATCCGGTTACGTTGCTCGACATGGCCGGAATCCGCGAAAGCAGCGATCCGGTCGAGCAGGAAGGCATTAACCGTGCACGGTCGCGCGCGGCGGGCGCGGATGTAGTGCTCTGGGTGGTGGAAGCGGGGGCCGGGGCCGACGATGGCTGGCCTGCGGCGATGAATAAGGCCGAAGGGCAGGAGATTTGGCTGCTCAGAAACAAGGCGGATTTGGAAATCGCCAGACCGCTAGAAAAACTAATGAATGAACAAGAAATACTATTCAGTTATATGTTTTCGATATCGGCGGTAACTGGGGAAGGAATGAATGAACTGATGAATCAATTATCATATCATGTTCAGACATATTTTTCCGCAGGCGAAACTGCCTTGATCACCCGTGCGAGGCACCGATTGGCCCTGGAAGAGGCTGCCTTGGCCCTAAGTCGGGCCTGTGATGAGAGAATCGCGGGTCGTGAGGATATCATAGCCGAAGAGCTGCGGCTGGCCGGTCGGGCGCTGGGCCGGCTGACCGGGCGGGTCGATGTGGAGGATATTTTGGATGTGATTTTCCGTGATTTTTGCATCGGAAAATGATGGTGCTCCTGGTGGATATTGGCAGGCTTCGGGCACATGGGGCGGGTGTTTCACGTGAAACAATTCGTTATCTATACGGAATCTATCCGAAGTAGGGTTTCACGTGAAACAGATCGTTTTTCGTTTTGACCGCCTAATATTCCTTCGATAAAGAGGCCCAAAGGTCTTCCCGATGAATTTCTCCGCCACAAAGAGACGATTCGACGTGATCGTGATTGGCGGCGGCCACGCCGGCTGCGAGGCCGCGGCGGCGGCGGCGCGCATGGGTGCGGCAACGGCCATGATGACCCATCGGTTTGAGACCATCGGCGCCATGTCCTGCAATCCCGCCATCGGCGGGCTGGGGAAGGGGCATCTGGTGCGTGAGATCGACGCCCTCGATGGTTTGATGGGGCGGGTGGCCGATCGCGGCGGCATCCAGTTCCGGGTGCTCAACCGCCGCAAGGGGCCCGCCGTGCGCGGGCCGCGTGCGCAAGCGGATCGCAAGCTTTATGCCGCCGCCATGCAGCAGGCGATCTTAGAGACCGCCAATCTGACCGTCATCGAAGGCGAGGCGGACGATGTTGAAATGGATGGCCGGCGTGCCAGCGCGGTTCGGCTGGTCGATGGCCGAAGATTTGGCGCCAGCGCGGTTGTTTTGACGACGGGAACATTTTTGCGCGGTCTGATTCATGTCGGCGAAGAGCGCACGCCGGCTGGCCGGGTCGGCGAAGCGCCCGCGATCGGACTCGCGCGCACGCTGGAGCGGTTCGGTTTCTCGCTCGGCCGGCTCAAGACCGGCACGCCGCCGCGGCTCGACGGCACGACCATCGATTGGGCCGGTCTAACAATGCAGCCGGGCGACGAGCCGCCGGAGCCGTTCTCGGTGCTGACCGAACGGATCGAGAATCGGCAGATTGCCTGTGCCATCACGCGCACCACGGCCGCCACGCACAAGATCATCCGCGAGAACGTGCACCGCTCGCCAATGTATTCCGGCCAGATCAAGAGCACCGGCCCGCGCTACTGTCCCTCGATCGAAGACAAGATCGTGCGCTTTGGCGAGCGCGACGGACATCAGATATTTCTGGAGCCGGAAGGACTCGAGGATACGACGGTCTATCCGAACGGAATTTCCACGGCGCTGCCGGCGGAGGTGCAGCGCGCGCTGGTCGCGACAATTCCGGGCTTGGAGCGCGCCCGCATCGTCCGGCCGGGCTATGCGATCGAATACGATTACGTCGATCCGCGCGAACTGCACGCGAGCTTGCAGAGCAAGAAGATTCATGGTTTGTTCCTGGCAGGCCAGATCAACGGCACCACCGGTTATGAGGAAGCGGCGGCGCAGGGTCTGGTCGCGGGGCTCAACGCGGCGGCATTGGCTGGCGGCGCGCAAGGCGTCATCGTGTTCGATCGCTCGGAAGGTTATCTCGGGGTGATGATCGACGATCTGGTGACGCGCGGGGTGAGCGAGCCCTATCGCATGTTCACATCAAGGGCGGAATACCGGCTCAGCTTGCGCGCCGACAATGCCGACCAGCGGCTCACGGCCAAGGGCATCGCGATCGGCTGCGTCGGGGCAACGCGAGCAAATCATTTCCGCGCAAAAATGTCGACGCTGGAGCGCGCACGCGCCCTGGCGCACGAACGTTCGGTGACGCCGACGGAGGCGAAACGATTCGGCATTGCGCTTAATCTCGATGGGGTGCGGCGGAGCGCGTTCGAGCTGCTGTCCTATCCGAGCTTGAGATTTGCCGACATCAAGCGGATCTGGCCGGAATTCTCTGCGGTCACCGACAAGATCGGCGAGCAGCTCGAGATCGACGCCAAATACGCGGTCTATCTGGAGCGCCAGGCGGCGGATGTCGTGAGCTATCGCCGCGACGAGGGCTTCGAGCTGCCGGATGAAATCGACTATGGGCGAATTCCCGGCCTGTCGAACGAGCTGCGGCAGAAACTGCAATCGATTCGGCCCCGTACCATTGGCCACGCCGGCCGCATCGACGGGATCACGCCGGTGGCGTTGACGCTGCTGGTGGCGCACGCGCGGCGCAAGGGCGGACGCAGTGTGGCGTAGGGCGTTTCATTTTTAAATCTTTTGACGGAGGCCCCATTGCTGCGGGGTAAATGTGATCTTGTTTTGAGCGCGATTCACGACCAGCCGCCCTTGCTCAAGAATGTCCCTGCCAAGCAATGAGGGGAAACGATGGTTGTGTCTTGTCGGGGCGGAAAATTCGATCTTCAAGAGGTAGGAATATACGTACCGTCTATCGGAGAACGATAATATGACTGCCTCATTAAATCCTTTTGCCGAGCCACCAATGCCTTCGCTTGTGGTGAGGTCGGTGAGTGTCCTGAAATCAATTCCCAGTTTCTTGCTATCCGTTGGCATCAGTACCGTACCGTCGGCTCCGGTATCGACGAGAAATGATATTAGTCCGCGATGCTTGAGGCGCGGAATCGAAATGCGCGCCTCAAGATACGGCGCGCCCGAGGTATTTCCAAACCGGCCTTCCAACATGGAATTATACCAGCGGCAGCAATTATTGACTCATCGCCGTCACCCTGAGGTGCGAGCGAAGCGAGCCTCGAAGGGTCGACGGCCGGGGTGTTGCAGCATCGGGGCCGTTCATCCTTCGAGGGCCGCCATAGCGCGTCGAAGACGCGCGTTAACGCTCTTATGGCGGCCACCTCAGGATGACGGGTCAAACATTATCGCCGTTGGTATTACAAGATCAGTTTTCGTCCGCTCGTATCGACGTAGCGAATGATCGCTTCATTGGGGGGAAGGCCCTTCTTCTTGAGCTTAGAAACAAGCGCGCTAAAAGATTTCGCGGCCGCACAAATCTTGCCGTCATAAAGCCCGACCCATTCGTTTGGGTGTTTATCGATCAGCCTGGGATGATCCGATGAAAGGAGTCGTGCTGCGCGAGAGAATCTGCGCAATTGTCGGTCCATCTGCTTCGGTGTTGCACCGAGCTGGGACGCGAGAGTCTTTTCGGATAGCCGAGGCACCAGTTACCACCATTGAAAGAGTCAATATGGGCTCCCAAGGCGTGGCCCGGAACCCATGAATTAATATGACTCTTCTTACAGGGCTAGACAAGAGTAGCAAAACGAGTCCGTGAGCGATTCGCTTTCACGTCGAGGGGCGCAAGGCGGATGGGCTGGTGGTGGCGATGGGTTTCGCCATAGCGCGTCGAAGACGCGCGTGACCGCGCTTATGGCGCGTCGAAGACGCGCGTGAACGCACTTATGGCTCAACTCATCCTACGCGCTTGCGCTTTTCGGCCGTTGCCAATGCCCGAAAAATGTGTACGATTTGAGCGAATTATACACATCCATTGCCGGGGCAATCCGATGCGCACCAACATCGAGATCGACGACACGCTCATCGCCGAAGCGCAAAAACTTTCCGGTCTGCGCACCAAGAAGGCGACGGTGGAGGAGGCGCTCCGATTGATGGTCAAGTTGCGACGGCAAAAGGCCACCGATTCGGCATTCGGTAAACACCGCTGGCGCGGCGATCTCGGCCGCAGCCGCAGGGGCCGCGGGGTCGCGTGATTGTTGTCGACAGCACGGTCTGGATCGACTTTCTCAACGGGCGGAGCGCGCCGCATGTCCGGCGGCTGCGCGCATTGCTCGGCGCGAGCGAGATTATCGTCGGCGACCTGATGCTCTGCGAAGTGCTGCAAGGTCTCGAAAGCGAACGCGCGGCGCGGGATGTCGAGCGTTTGCTCCGCCGTTTCGACATTGTGCCGATGGCCGGCGATGCCATCGCGGTCGCCGCGGCGCGCAATTTCCGGGCGCTGCGGGCGCGCGACATCACCGTCCGCAAGACCATCGATCTTCTGATTGGTACATGGTGCATCGAGAATCGGCACCCGCTGCTTCACAACGATCGCGATTTCGATGTCATGGCGCGATACCTGGGCCTGGTTGAAGTGCCGGTGAGGGCGTGATGGGCTTCCTGACCGCACTCGATCGCGATGTCGAGATCGACATCCGCCGCATGCCGCGCTCGCGAGCGGCGGAGCGCATCAGCGTGGTGGCGGCGTGAGGTTTTCCGTCAAGCCCGCGCATGACGGACAAGTGGAGAGTTATGGGTGCAGCCATGGCGAAAGACGCCAAAATCATCATTGAGTTGCATTCAACCCCGCCGTGCTATAGAACAAAAAGCGAACATGGAACGCAGCCATGCCGGTACATTCGTTCGGCGGCGCGTGGACAGAGCGCAAGCTCTCGGTCGTGCGGCGCTATCTGGAAATTTATGCGCAGGCCTTGAAAAATCAGCCCTTTCAGCGGCTCTATATTGACGCATTTGCAGCAACCGGCGACCGGATAGACAAGCGGCGCGAAGCCTTGCCGCTTCTTGATTTTCCTGAGTTTGATGATGTTGCGAAAGGCTCGGCGCGTCTTGCGCTCGAAATTGAGCCGCCGTTTCATCGATACGTTCTCATCGAACGCGCCGTGCGGCGGGCGAGCGAACTTTCGGCGCTTAAAGCGGAATATCCGAGCCGCACAATCGAAGTTATCAACGCCGACGCAAACGATGCGATTGCTGCGTTGTGCAAGACAACGAGCTGGCGCGGAACACGCGGCGTCGTCTTTCTGGACCCTTACGGCCTGCAAGTAACATGGGAAACGCTTGTCGCCATATCGCGCACGCAAGCGCTTGATGTCTGGATTCTTTTTCCCTCCGGCATGGGGTTGAATCGTCTATTAACGAAAAGCGGTGACATTCGGCAGGAATGGCAGGATACATTGGATCGCAGCCTAGGCACGGCGGAATGGCGGTTGGCCTTCTATCGCAGCGAAGATGATGTTGATCTGTTTGAGGGAGCACGCAGCAAGACGATCAAGGATGCGAATGCAGCGAAGCTCGAAAATTTCTACCTTGATCGACTCCGCTCGATATTTCCGACTGTCATGAACACTTGCGTTCGCCTGACCAACAGCAAGGACCAAACAATGTACCTTTTGTGTTTTGCGAGTGCTAATCGATCTGCGAAAGTGAAAGCGCTGGCGACGAAACTCGCGCGCTGGGCCGTGGAGGCATAATGGCGGCCAGCGACATCGAATGGACCGAGGCGACGTGGAACCCGCTCGCCGGGTGCAAAATTGTCTCGCCCGGCTGCAGCAATTGTTATGCCATGCGCATGGCAGCGCGGCTGCAAGCGATGGGCATGGCGAAATACGCAGGCACGACGCGCAAGTCCGGCAAGCGGCATGTCTGGACCGGCATGGTGAATGTCGACCGCAACGCGCTCACCGCGCCGCTGACATGGAAAAAGCCGCAGCGGATTTTCGTCAATTCCATGTCCGATCTTTTTCAGGAGAAGGCAGACGAGTCCTTCATCCGGCAAGTCTGGCGCGTGATGGAACGCGCGCACTGGCATTCGTTCCAGATTCTGACCAAGCGGCCCGAGCGCATGCTTGCGCTTCTGTCGCGGCCCGATTTCCCGGTGCTCCCCAATGTCTGGCTCGGAACTTCCGTCGAAAGCGAAGATTACCTTGAGCGGATCGCCATGCTGCGCCGCGTTCCGGCGCGCGTGCGCTTTATCTCGTTCGAGCCATTGCTCGGGCCGATCCTCGATCCCGATCTCTCCGATATTCATTGGGCCATCGTCGGCGGAGAGTCCGGGCCGCGCGCAAGGCCCATGCAGGAATGGTGGGTTGAGGAATTGCACGATGCTTGCGAGCGCCAGCACGTCGCGTTCTTCTTCAAGCAGTGGGGCGGGCCGCGCAAGAAACGCACCGGGCGGCTGTTCAGGGATCGCACCTGGGACGACTATCCGAGCGTCGTGACAGCATGAGGGCGCGGTGAAGGTCGGCGAGGTCATTCGCTTGCTGGAAAACGATGGCTGGTTCCTCGTTGCGACGCGGGGAAGCCACCGGCAATACAAGCACCCGATGAAGCCTGGACGTGTTACAGTGGCGGGCAAGCCATCGGAGGATTTGGCGCCGGGTACGCTCAACAGCATTTTGAAGCAATCCGGCCTGAAGGAGAAACGTTGATGCGCTATGCGATCGTGATCGAGAAGGCGGATGGAAATTACTCGGCCTATGTGCCGGACCTGCCGGGTTGCGTGGCGACCGGCGCGACGGTTGCAGCGGTCGAGGCGGAAATACGCGAGGCGGTTCGCTTTCACATCGAGGGGCTCAAGGCCGACGGGCTCGCGATACCCGCGCCGACCAGCATCGCCGACTACATCGAGGCGTGACTATCCATATGCCCAAGACGCCTTCCGCCAACACGCTCTACTACGGCGACAATCTCGATATTTTGCGCGAGTATGTCGCCGACGAGTCGGTCGATCTGGTCTATCTCGACCCGCCGTTCAACTCCAACGCCATCTACAACGTGCTGTTCAAGTCGCCGGCCGGCGAGGGCAGCCAGGCGCAGATCGAGGCGTTCGAGGACACCTGGCACTGGAACCACCACGCCGAGGACGCCTTCGACCAGGTGATCA
>CAZNSG010000161.1:0-2384 GCA_964575715.1 uncultured Hyphomicrobiales bacterium
AGGACTTAGCTTACCCTCGATGTGGAAGCAGCCAAGGTTCGGGGTTGGATGCAGACGCTGAAAAGACTCACCTTTTTGCGTTCCTCCGCTGTGGTCGCACGAGATGTGTGAATATGACAGCCGCTTGCGGGGAGAGGTCGCGAGCACGCAGGCAAGTTTACGCAGCCTGCGCTGGGTCTCGCCACCCTCTCCCCGTAAAAACGGGGGAGAGGGAAGAAAGTGCGCGGAGATGAACGATGGCCTATTGGCTGATGAAGAGCGAGCCGGACGCCTGGTCGTGGGACATGCAGGTGAAGAAGGGCGCCAAGGGCGAAGCGTGGAGCGGGGTGCGCAATCATCAGGCCAAGCTCAACCTGATGAAGATGAAAAAGGGCGACCGCGCTTTCTTTTTCCATTCCAACGTCGGCAAGGAAGTGGTCGGCATCGTCGAAGTGATCCGCGAACATTATCCCGATCCGACCGCCGCGTCCGGCGAGCCCTGGGTGGCGGTCGATGTCAAAGCGGTAGTACCGATACCCAAGCCGGTGACGCTGGCCGCCTGCCGCAAGGAGCCGCGACTTAAAAGTATGGTGCTGGTCAACAACACGCGGCTCTCCGTGCAACCGGTGACGGCCGAGGAATGGAAGACCGTCTGCAAGATGGGCGGGATGACATGAGGAGGAGCGGATGAACTTTGCAAACGTAAATTTTTGGCTATTTTTTCCGCCGCCGTGGCGGCGTGGTTCTTCGGCGCGGCGTATTATGGGCTGCTGGGCAAAGCCTGGATCGCGGCGCTCGGCGAAACCACGGAGACGTTCAAACAGAAGCAGGCCGGAAAAGCGGGGCTCGAAAAAATAGCGCCGTTCATCATCTCGTTCGTCGCCGAATTGATCATGGCCTATGTGCTCTACGGGCTGCTCGTCCATCTCGGCGCTTTTACCGTGCGCGCCGGGATCATCTCAGGCGCGCTGTGCTGGTTTGGGTTTATTTTGACGACGATCACGGTCAACAACGCTTACCCAGGGCGAAAGCTCATGCTGACCGTCATCGACAGCGGGCACTGGCTGGGCGTGCTGATGGTCCTCGGCGCGCTGATCGGCTGGATGGGTCCACAGTAGTTCGGCGTGATCGCGTCCTTACTAAATTGGGGCAATCTGCGCCTTGTCGCTCATCCGGGCGCTGTCGCATAATATGCGATGAGAAAGCGGCGATCACGCGCTTAGGCAGCGCGGGAATCGCGCGCATCGTGGGGGACATCCAGATGGCGGAAAAAATCTACGAAGTCCCGGGCGACTGGGAGCAGCGCGCATTCATCAACGATGCCAAATATCGCGACCTGTATGCGCGCTCGATCAAGGACCCCAACGCCTTCTGGGCCGAGCAGGCCAAACGCGTCGACTGGATCAGGCCGTTCAGCAAGATCAAGAACACGAGCTTCGGCCCGGGCAATGTTTCGATCAAATGGTTCGAGGACGGCACGCTCAATGTCGCGCATAATTGCATCGACCGGCACTTGGCGAAACGCGGCGAGCAGGTGGCGATCATCTGGGAAGGCGACGATCCGAAGGACGACAAGACGATCATCTACCGGCAGCTGCACGCCGAGGTGCAGAAATTCGCCAATGTGCTCAAAGCGCGCGGCGTCAAAAAGGGCGATCGCGTCACCATTTACCTGCCGATGATCCCGGAGGCGACATTCGCCATGCTCGCCTGCGCGCGCATTGGCGCCGTGCATTCAGTGGTGTTCGGCGGATTTTCGCCCGACTCGCTCGCCGGCCGCATCGAGGACGCCAAGTCGAACATCATCATCACCGCCGACGAGGGCGTGCGCGGCGGGCGCAAGATTCCGCTCAAAGCCAATTCGGATGCCGCCGCCGAGCGGGCCGGCGGGGTGACTACCATCCTGGTGGTGCGGCACACCGGCACTGCTGTGACCATGAAGAGCGGGCGCGATCTTTACTACGACGACATCGCTAAAATCGTGCCGGCGGATTGCCCGTGCGAGGAGATGAGCGCGGAGGACCCGCTGTTCATTCTCTACACTTCGGGCTCGACCGGAAAGCCCAAGGGCGTGCTGCACACCACGGCAGGTTATCTGGTCTATACTTCGCTCACGCACCAATATGTGTTCGATTATCACGACAGCGACATCTTCTGGTGCACCGCGGACGTGGGCTGGGTGACCGGGCACAGCTACATCGTCTATGGGCCGCTGTGCAACGGCGCCACCACCCTGATGTTCGAGGGCGTGCCGAACTATCCGAGCATGTCGCGCTTCTGGGAGGTGATCGACAAGCACAAGGTCAACACCTTCTACACCGCGCCGACCGCGATCCGCGCGTTGATGCAGGCCGGCGAGGGTCCGGTGAAGAAGACCTCACGCGCGTCGCTCAAACTTTTGGGCT
>CAZNSG010000162.1:0-20934 GCA_964575715.1 uncultured Hyphomicrobiales bacterium
CGATGCCTTCCTGCGAGGCGACGAATTCGGACACGATGACGCCGATGATCGCGAGAGTGATCGATATCTTCATTCCGCTGAAAATGTATGGCAAAGCATTCGGCATTCGGATCTTCCAGAAAATCTGCCAGCGTGTGCCCATGAAGGTACGCGCCATCCGGTGAATATCTTCGTCGATCGATTGGAATCCTAAAGCGGAGTTGATCGTCATCGGAAAGAACGCGATGAGGACAGCCAGCAGCAGGCTCGACATCGTCCCGGTTCCGAACCAGACGACGAACAAAGGCGCAATCGAGATTTTCGGAATGACCTGCGACACGACAATGAGCGGGTAGAAGCCTTTTCGCAGAATGGACGAATAAGTGATCAAAACCGCGACTGCGATGCCACCGACGACTGACAGCGCGAATCCCAGTACGGTCAAGTAGAGCGAAGGCCACAAATGCGCCAGCAGGAGTTCGTGGCGCCGGACCATTGCGTCGACGATCTCGGACGGCGGCGGCAGGATGATGCTGCGGATGCCGAGCCGGCGAACGGCAACTTCCCAAAGCACCAGCATTGCGCCGCTAATGCCGATCGGCCAGCCCAGTTCGATGAGAACATTGCGTATCTTAGTGAGCATGGCTCGCCTCGATCGCCTTGCGCAGCTTCCGGACATGCTGATTGAAGTTCTCGTCTTCCATCATGGCGATGTGCCGCGGGCGAGGAAGATCGATCACCGTCTCCTCGACAATGGTTGCCGGACGTCGGCCCATTACAAGGACACGGTCCGACAGGAATATCGCTTCTCGGATGCTATGGGTCACGAAAATGACGGTCTTGCGGTTGGCCTGCCAGATGCGAAGCAACTCAACGCCCATCTCGTCGCGGGTAATGGCGTCTAGAGCGCTAAACGGCTCGTCCATGAGCAGGATGCTCGGGTCGTGAATCAGCGCACGGCAAATTGACGCGCGCTGGCGCATTCCGCCGGAGAGCTGGCGCGGCAGATGATGAGCGAAGTCGTCAATCTTCGCCTTCGCCAGAAGATTCATCGCGCGTTGAACGTATTTTGCGCGCGGCAGTTTCAAAAGCTCGATCGGAAACAGCACATTGTCGAGAACGGTCCGCCATGGCAGTAATACCGGTTGCTGAAATACGACGCCGACTTCAGGGCGCGGACCAGTGACCGGCTCACCGTTGATTGAAATCTCTCCGTCGGTCTTATCGACCAGTCCGGCAACCATCATCAGTAGCGTACTTTTGCCGCAGCCGCTCGGGCCAAGCACGCTCACGAATTCGTATGGCGCGACATCAATCGAAACATTCCGGATCGCCTCAAGCTTGTCATAAAGCTTGCGCACAGCCTTGATGCGCAGCACCGGCGGCAAGCGATGTTGGCCGGGACTTTCGGCGCTCATCGTATCTGTTGGCAAAATCGCGGCTCGCATGACGGAGGGCCTGAGGGAGATGTCTTACTATTATCATGAACACCATACATTCGCCGATCTCGGTGAGCGTAGCAAGACCGAAGGTTGGGCAAGGCGACGCACTTTTTGGCATCAGCGAACACCCATAACGTGTTGTTTATAAAGATGCATTTTGAAAGAGGCGCTCTGCGGCGGCATCATTTTCGGCACAGCAAATTGTTGCTGTGTTCGCAAGCTTAGTATTTTATATCGCCGAGCCTTGACGCAAAAAAATATCTCGGTTGGAGGCGACAACATGGCAGCACGATTACAGATTACAATGGCCGGTGGGCGATACGACCGGACTCGCGCATTGATTGATGGCTCCGTGCAACCGGAAGGTTTTGACCTCCAATACGTCGAAATGCCGATCGAAGAAGTGTTCTGGCGCGTACTGCGCTACGCGGAATTCGACGTGGCGGAATGTTCGCTGGCTTACTATCTGATTTCCAAATCGCGCGGTGGTCCTGACTATGTGGCAATTCCGCTGTTTCCATCGCGCTGCTTTCGCCACGGATTTATTTTCATCAATCGCAAGTCGGGCATAAAGCGTCCGCAGGATTTGCGCGGCAAGATCATGGGCGTTCCGGAATATTCCATGACTGCAGCCTTATGGTTGCGCGCAATGTTCGAACATGATTACGGAGTGCCGCCCGGCGCGATCCGCTGGCGCACTGGCGGAATCGAGGAGCCGAACCGCGCTGACCGCATGAATGTCCTGGTCGATGCTGATGTGGATATTCAGCAGATCCCCGACGGCAAGTGCCTCAATGCCATGCTAGAGGCCGGTGAAATCGATGCTCTGATTGGCCCGCGAATTCCTTCCGCTTATCGCAAGCGGCATCCCGACGTGACGCGGCTGTTCCCGGATTACAAAACTGACGAACTTAAATTCTACAAACAGACCGGCTTCGTACCGATCATGCACACGGTGGTGATGAAACGTTCGTTCTACGATCGGGCACCGTGGGTCGCACAGAGCATGTTCAAGGCGTTCCGCGAGAGTACACGTCGTTGTTACGACATGATGCTGGACGTAAATGCTCTGCCCTACAGTCTGCCGTGGTACCTGCCAGCGCTTGAAGAAACGTTGGAAGTCTTCGGAGACGATTTCTGGCCGGAAGGGTTCGATGCGAACTGGCGAAATGTCGAGACGCTGATGGGCTATGCCAAGGAGCAAGGGCTGATCGATCAGCTGTTCAAACCGGAAGAATTGTTCGCGCCGAATACGCTGACGGAATTCAAGATCTAGCGGCGATCGCCGAAAATCCATCAAATCTGCGTTCGTCCGATTTGCCGGCCCGGCCGGACGCGATTTTTATTGTCGTTACGGCTACAAGACTGCGAAGATTTTTCCAACCATCGCTTTCAGTCGAGCCCATACGACTTGCTGGAACAGGGTGCCGGCCTCGAGCGGAGTCTGATTGCTTTGATCGTCGGCCAATATCGTGCCGGTGAGACGGGCTTCGAGATTACGCGCGAATGCCTCGGTGATCCGAGCTACGAGATCCTCGACAATGCCACTACGGCCGAACTGTGCGAGTGGCCCGACCAATAGCGCCCGGATCGCTAGCGTGACCTGTGTTCTGCCGTTTCCAGCAGGCTCCAAGATATATTCAACCTCGCCCGCTGCCCGCGATCCACCCGATTGGTCCTTGCCGGCTCCCATGATGACGCCGCGCTGCCGCGCGTCATCGCGAATGATGCGGGCCTGTCCGGCAAAATTAGCGGTTATTGGGCCAAGCTTAACCGATATCTTCCCTTCAATATGCTCACCCGCCGGCGGCCGAGTGAGGCTCGCGCCTGGCAAGCACGGCACGACATGCGCAATATTGGCGAAAAAACTCCACACATCCGCGGGTGAACGCGAAACCGTGAAGGATTGCTGGGTCTCCACGTTTGGCTGGCGGCCTCCGAGTCCAAGCGCAATCTCGCCAAGTGACGGTTTGTTCTTTTCGCTCGGGGCGGCGGCTGGCGCGCTGGTCACTCGGCTGGAGTCTAGGCCGATCGGCCGTGCCCCAACTGGCCCGAGCGGGCCTTCCTGACGCACGACGCTCGCCAGTTCGCCTCTGCGCCGCTCGTCAACAACGCGACTAATCGCACGTACGATGCCCACATAACCGGTACAGCGGCAAAGGTTGCCACTGAGCTCGGTACGAATGCGTGCTTGGTCGGCATCCGGAAGGCGAGTGACGATATCGCGCGCAGTCACCAGCATGCCCGGCGTGCAGTAGCCGCACTGAAGACCGTGCTCTTCCGAAAACGCTCGTCTCAAAGCGACCATGATGGTGTCGTCCTCAAGTCCTTCAACAGTGGTGATTTCAGCGCCATCACACAGAACTGCGTAGGTTATGCACGAGCGGGCGGGCTGCCCGTCGATGAGCAGTGTGCAGGCGCCGCATACGCCTTGCTCACAACGCAAATGCGTGGCGGTCAGGTTAAGGCGCTCGCGAAGATAATCTGCCAGATGGGTCCGCGGTTCGACGGAATCGACAACCACGCGTCCATTGACGGTGAGGCGGACCGGTTTCATGGCTTCATCGCTTGATTGTAGGCGCGCGCAAGCGCTGTGATTTTTTGACGGCGGGAGACGTGATCTACAATGCCGTGTTTGTCGAACACGCGCAGGACGGCTGCTTCGTCGATAGTCTTGTCGCTGCGCTGAAGCTCACGCGCGTCTGCAATGACGATTGGCCGCCCCTTCGTTGCTCCGATGACGACGCGAAATTGCCCGCGGTCGGGGTCATTCAGCACGGCGCCGATCGCAAGCGCAAATTCACCGGTCTTGCGGCAGACCTTGTTGTAGCCGCAGCGACCGCCCGCAGAAAGGCGCGGAACATGGATCGCTTCCAGCATTTCGTCGGCGAGGAGCGCGGTTTGATAGGCACCGGTGATGAACTGATCGGCTAGCAATCGGCGCTTGCCGTTCACGCCGGCAATTAGACATTCCGCGCCCAGCGCGCAGAGCGTGGAAACCCAATCCGCCGCCGGATCGGCGTGACACAGGCTGCCGCCGATGGTGCCGCGATTGCGCACGGCGCGATAGGCGATATGCGCGGCCACGGCCGGCAGTGTCTCCAAGCCGCGCCCGGGCAAACGGCCATCTTCGATATTTGCCGTGCTGACGCAGGCGCCGATCGTGACAGAATCGTCGGCATCCTCGATACGCACCAAGTCCGGGATGCCGGTGATGTCGATCAAGAGACGTGGTTGCGCGAGGCGCAGATTGAGCATTGGCCCGAGCGACTGGGCGCCGGCCACCAGTCGCGCGCCGCCGCCAAATTCTGCAAGCAGTCGCGTGGCATCGGCTAGGCTGTTCGCGCGAACGATGTCAAAAGCGGCCGGCTTCATATGTGATCAACAGTTGCCCATCTGGGCGACGCATCGATGGCGGCCAGAACCCGCTCTGGCGTCACCGGCAAATCGTGGACCTCGACGTTGAACTGCCGCAGCGCATCATTGATAGCCGAAACAATGGCGGCTGGCGGTCCGACCGCGCCGCCTTCGCCGAGGCCCTTGATTCCGAATTCGGTATAGGGCGACGGCGTCTTCATGTGGAGCACGCGAATATTCGGCACTTCCGTCGCGCCGGGCAGCATGTAATCAATCATCGTCGATGCCAGCGGTTGGCCTTGTGTATCGAAGGGCATGACCTCATACAGACACGTGCCGATGCCTTGCGCCGTTCCCCCGCAAATCTGCCCGTCGACGATCATAGGGTTGACAAGTGTGCCGCCGTCTTCGACTACCACATAGTCCAAGATTTCGGTGATCCCGGTCGCTGGATCGACAGCGACGACCGCGGCATGTGCGGCGTAGGTGAAGGTTCCGCTGTCGCGCGCGGCGCGGTATCCCGCCGTCACGTCGAGCCCGCCTGTGTCGATATTGGGCGGAAGGTTTTGCGGCTGCAAATACCAGGCCCGCGCGACCTCGCGCAGCGTGACGCTGCTATTGCCGGCGATGACTTTTCCGTCGGCGACGCGGACATTCTCCACGGCGGTTTGCAAAAGCCAGGCGCCGATGTGGGCCGCGCGTTTGGCCAAGAGACGAGACGCAGTGGCGACTGCACCGCCGCCATACACCATGGACCGCGAGCCCCAGGTTGATGTCGAATACGGCGTGTAAAGCGTGTCGCCTTGAACGACTTTAATCTTATCGAAATTGACGCCGAGAATTTCGTAGGCGACCTGGGAATAGGTCGTCTCGTGCCCTTGCCCATGAGAATGGGTGCCAACGTGAATTTCAATATCGCCATCGGCGGTGAGTTTTACATTTGCCTGTTCATAACCGGGAACGATCGGGCGCCCCCAGGACGCTAGCACCGAAGTTCCGTGTGCACCCTGTTCGACGAAAAATGAAAGTCCTACACCGATCAGCCGCCCGTCGGGCTCTGGCCGTTTCTGGCGTGCACGGATTTCCGACAAACGAATCGCTTCGATGGCGCGTCGCAGGCATTCAGGGTGATCGCCGCTGTCAAAATGCTTTCCGACCACATTCTCGAACGGCATTTGCTCCGGGCGGACCATGTTGCGTAACCGGACTTCGGTTGGCTCCAGACCGGCTTCGCGAGCAATCGCATCCATGATCGCCTCGATCGCCAGGCAAACTCCGGATCGGGCCACGCCGCGATAGGGGAGTGTCGGGCACTTGTTGGTCGCGACCGCGATGGACCGGCAACGATATGCCGAAAAAACGTATGGCCCCGGCAGCAGGTTGGCGATTTGCGCGGCCTCAAGGCCGGAAGAAATCGGGTAGGCGGAATAAGCCCCCGCATCGACATGCGCGGTACAGTCGATGGCCAGCAATTTGCCAGCGGCATCGGCATAACCGCTGATCTGATAGTGATGTTCGCGGCAATTAGCGTTCGCCGTGAGATGTTCTCTGCAGTCCTCGAGCCAGCGCACAGGATGGTCGAACTGTAGTGCAAGCCAGCCGAGCGCGACCTCTTCGGGGCACAAGAGTCCCTTGTATCCGAAGCCGCCGCCGACATCGGGCGAGATGATCCGGACAAGACCGTGGTCGAGCCCGAGGCATTCGCAAAGACCCGTCTGAACCGAGTGCGGGAACTGCGTCGACGTGATGAGCGTGAGGTATCTTAACCGCGGATCGCGATAGGCAATCACGCCTCGCCCTTCCATGGGAAACATGCAATGCCGGGCGGTTCGGATTGTCTTGGTGACTTTGATCGCCGCGATTTTGGCAACCTCCTCGATCGGCCCATTCTCGCTGAACTCGACGAAAATATTGTCACCCCACTCCTCGTGAACCAGCGGCGAGCCGGGTTCGCAAGCTGAAAGCATATCGGTGATGGGCGGCAATTCCTCAAATTCGAGCGTGACGGTGTTGGCGATATCCTCCGCTTCGGCGCGGCTCGGCGCTACGCACATCGCTACCATTTCACCCACGTAGCGCAGCTTGTCGTTGGCCAGTATCGGTTCAACGGAGTATTTGAAGCCTTTGACCGATGGGGCCGAGATGATCGGCTTGATGCCGGTCAGATCTTTTGCGGTGAAAACGACGGTTCGGAATTCTTCCGGAATGAAAATGCTTTTCAGTCGCGCATGCGCTACAGGACTTCGAACAAAAGCCACATCGCGTGTTCCGGCCAAACGAAAATCGCCGACGTATTGCCCACGTCCCCGCAGGAACCGATCATCTTCTTTGCGGAGGACGGAGGCTCCAATTCCGTACGTTGCCATTGGGGCTATTTCCACGAGGCCTTAAACAAATACGTACCGGGGTAATTATTGTGAGCCTATTTATAGGTTGATAGCAACACCCATATGAGCCTGATCGATTATGACCTGAGCCTCTGAACTTCCTCCAGATTTGAGTAGAGTCCGCCACCTGAGAGGGGACGGACGATGAAGCGATCGAGGTTCACGGAAGAGCAGATCATTGTAATTTTGCGGGAGCAGGAAGCCGGGGCGAAGACGGCGGATGTCTGCCGCAAACACGTGTGTGTACCGAGAACTCCATCCCTATTGATCGTTCGTGGAATCACCTCACGTCAGTACGCAATGGTCGCACTGGTCAGTTTTTTTCCGTACCATCTTGGCCTCGCCCTTCAAGTCGAAGAGGTAACTTGAAGCAGAGAACGCAGCGCTCCGACATCAGCTGATCGCGTTGCGGCGTAAGCTGCGCGGCCGCCTCACGAACGGCGATCGCTTGTTCTTCGTCCAGCTGTATCGTTGATTTCCATCGGTCTCTCAACAAGGATGCGCCGATCGATCGCGCCATTCAGCACTTGGGCGGCATCGTATCTGCGCCCATCCTCGGTCGCCTTCATTACCACTATTGCATAATCTAGTTTTCTGCACACAATGGTCATTTCGTTGGCAGCGGCAACGCACCGACGGCGACGACAGCCGCTAAGCCACTGAAATATCACGAGTTGAGGCAACGGCTGAGAACTTGCTTCTAGGATCACGATCATCCGAGAGGAGAATGCGATGAAGCAGATGGCAAGACTGGCGCTGTCGCTGGGGATCATATTGGCACCGAGCTTGGTGCAGGCCCAGGATGCGTGGCCGACCCGGGCCATTACGTTCGTTGTGCCTTATGCGCCCGGCGGTTACACGGACCTGGTCGCCCGGCTGACCGCACGCTACGTCGAGAAGACACTGGGCAAGCCCGTCGTTATCGAAATCCGCGCGGGAGCCGGCGGCATCGTGGGGACGCAGGCCGTCGTGAACTCGGCGCCTGACGGCTACACTTTTTGTGTCTGCAGCATCGGCGCCATCTCGGTTGCGCCCTTCGACCCGAACCAGAAGGTGGGGTACGATCCGGTGCGGGACCTCGCACCCGTTGGTATCGTGAGCTCGATAGCGCAGCTGGTCATCGTCAAAAATGGCCTGCCGGTGAAGACGATGGCCGAGCTCGTTGCCTACGCCAAGGCAAACCCAGGCAAGCTCAATTACGGCTCCAGCGGCGCCGGCGGCCTGACCCACTACTCAGTTGAGCTGTTCGGGGCCCGCGTGGGTATCAAGGCGGTGCACATTCCGTTCAAGGGTGGTGCGCCGTCGACTGCAGCAGTGATTGCCGGAGAGGTCGATTTCGCCTTCGCCAACATGACCGACGGCCTGCCGCAGGTCCAAGCCGGAACAGTGCGAGGATTGGCCGTGACCTCAAACAAACGCAGCCCCTTCATACCCGATCTTCCCACGGTACAGGAAACGGTTCTTCCGAACTTTGTTGTGGAAACGTGGAACGGCATCATGGCCACGGCGAAAACTCCGGAACCGATCGTCCGCAGGTTATCAGGGATCTTGATCAGCATGGCCGAAGATCCGGAGGTGAAGGAAGCCATGCGCAGGGCCGGCGCCGACACGGTCAAGACCACGCCTGACGAATACCGTGCGCAAATCCAGCAGGAAATAGCGCAGTGGAAGCCGCTGATCGAGGAGATTGTGAGGAAGAAGTGATCGGTGCGCTTTCCGCAATCAGGAGCCCCGTACGCGCTCCGTTCAGTTGGCGCGCGGGAAGGAGTACGGGCTCATCTGGTCCGCCGTGCGGCCGTTGGGGTCCCAGTTCTGCCAGCCGCTCCACACCCGCTCGCCGGCGGCCTGCGCTTGCGCACGCAACGCCGCGAAGTCGACACCGGGAATGCGACCGTTTTCCATCCGCACAACGCCGTCTACGATCACAGTGTCCACGTCATCGCCGATCCCGCAATCCACCAAACTCTTGATCGGATCGCGCACCGGGCCCATGCGCAGCGTATCGTTGCCGGTGAGGCCAACGATGATGATGTCCGCCTTGGCGCCCGGCGCAAGCCGGCCGATATCATCGCGGCCGACCGACTGCGCGCCACCAAGCGTCGCCGCCTCGAACACCTGCGAAGCCGTGGCCGACTTTAGATTGCGGCCCGCCACCTTGCCGAAGTAGGAGGCGTTGCGCATCTGCAGGATCATGTCGCGTGGATAGGTATCAGTGCCGAGTGCGATGTTCACGCCTGCCTTGCGATATGTCTCCCAACTGTCGAGAAAACGCCCGCGCCGAGCAATGTTGACCGGACAATGGGAGATCGAGCAGCGGTGCGAGCCCATGATCTCCAAGTCGTGCGAATCCGAATAATTAATCAGTGGGTTATCACAGGTGAAGTTGCCATGGCCGATATTGAGCTTATTCGACATCAGGCCGACGTCCCGCAACAACTCCACTGAAGTCATCTGATGCTCGCGAATGATGTCGAACACCTCATGGATATTATAGGCCGCGTGAATCGCGACCGGCAGATTGCGCTCCTGCGCCGCCGCGGCCGCCTTTTGCATCAGTGAAACGGTGCAGGTCTCGATTTCGCGCGGCACCAGAATGCCGCGGACCCGGCCCCCATGCGCACCTTGGTGTCGCTCGATAAATTCGAGCGCGAGGTCGAATTCCCGCTCGCCGGAGGCCTCGTCAATCACGCGGACCAGCTTGCCTCCCCTGCCGCCGATCCAGCGGCCGCTGTCAAAGCCCGGACCGAGATAAGCGCGGATGCCAAGCTCGCCAACGACCTCAAGCAGCGCTTGCTGGACGCGCAACTGGCTGCCGAACTCGACGAATGTCGTAATGCCGTTCCGCAGCAATTCAGCCACCGTGAACCGGGCATTGAGCAGCAGCTCTTCCGCCACCGAATTGTCGTCGGGACGCACATAGCGTGGATCGCCGCCGACTCGCGTGCCCTCGCGCGGGACGCTAATTTCCAGGAAGGGCTGACCGAAATAGTCCCCGCGTCCGATATCGGAGATCAGCCGGTGCGAGGCGCGATGGCCGGAATGCACATGGGTGTCGATGAATCCCGGCGCGACCAGTTTGTCGCGTGCGTCAATCTCATGGTCGACCGCGCCTTCGAAGCGATCGCCGATGAACAACACGACATTACCTTCATAGACCAGCTCGGCATTGCGCCAGAGGGTATGATGCCCTTGGGCATGTGCGACCAGCCAGCCGCAGATGACGCGCGTGCGCATGGAATTTTTCCTTTAGTGTCTGTCGGGAAAGTTTCGCTTGAAAGCATTGGATGAAAGTTGGCATGAGCTGCCTCAGCAAGCAACTTTCCGGCGCCTCATTGAATTGTTCGTCTAGAAAAACGAGTCAAATCAACACATATTTCCGGACGGACTCTCAGAACTTCACCCCGGCCTTTTCTAGCAGGGAACGAGCCCGCGCGCGTTGCTCGTCGGATACGACGAGACGCTCGGCAAAATCTCGCCCGGCGGGGCGCGTGGCGTCGATCCCCATCTTGGTCAACGTGAAGGTCTCGGGGTCGGACGTGGGGTCGAGAATGGCGCCCTTGGATCCTGGAACGAACACGATGTCCTTCTCGGCACGGACGCGAGTTGCGACGGCCCACATGACATCGTTCAAGCTGAAGACATCAACATCGTCATCTACAACAATGACGTATTTTGTGTATAGCTCGGTACCGAACGTTGTCATCATCGCCATCTGCGGCTCGCCTTCGGCGGTCTTCTTCATGGACACGAACGCCATGAAAGCTCCGCACGTGGTATGCGGCACATGCACCGAGCGCACATTGGGAAGATTGCGGCGAAGCGCGTTTAGGATTTCGCCTTCGCGGGTGATGCAGGAAACCAGGATGTGATCCTGGGACATGCCGGACACGACGCTCTGATAGATCGCGTCCCGGCGCATGCGGACACGGTTGGCGACAAAAACATTCTGCGTGCTTCGATGCGATGCATAGCCGGTGAACTCGCTGAACGGCCCTTCGGGCTCTTTCACGCCCGCGAGAATCTCGCCCTCGATGACAATTTCCGCGCCCGCAGGCACTTCGAGGTCGGCGACGCCGCAGCGCGCCAGACGATAAGGTTCGCCGAACAGGCCGCCGATAATCTCGAATTTCCTGACGTTCGGCGGATACGCGTAAACCATCGACCCCATATAATGCAGCGGATGTGTGCCGATCGTGATAGCCACGGGCAGCGACTGGCCTCTCTCCTCCGCGCGGCGGTGGAACTCGTACAAGCGCCGGCGTGAATGCAGTGAAACGCCTAGCCTGTTCTTGCCCTTCAGCATCAGACGATGAAATCCGGTCGTGTCGACACCGGTGTCGGGATCGCGGGCCGCAATCTGGCCGGCCGTTATGTAAGGCGCGGCATCCACCGAAAATTGCAACAGAATTGGAAGTTTCGTCAAATCGATCTGCTCGCCCTCAAGAACGACCTCGTCCCAGGCAGCAGAGTTTACCACATCGCAGGGAATGTACTTTTGACAGCGCTCGCGAAATGCCATCGGCAGCTCGGCTGTCTTGACGCCGAGACATGCCGCAAGCAGCTTGCGATTGCCGGCCACATTGGTAACCAGCTGCATGTTCTTGCCCTTTATGTTCTCAAAGAAAACAACCGGGCTCCGCCCCGCCCGATCGAGCTCGAACAGCATGGAGGTGGACTCGAACTTGGTGTCGACCTCATGCCGGATACGCAGGAATTCGTCGGGAAAGTCAGATTCAACCATGCGCAGAAATCCGCGCAAGCTTTGATTGTCGATATTGGCGGTCCCTGCCATGTCGCCTCCCATACAGTCGATCGGCTATTTGATTTCATTGTGGAGGTGTATGGCAAGGATTATCTACACGGTGACCGCCGCAGCCGCTGTCCTTTCCGAAAATCATATCCGGACGTATTTGCGATGCAGCCCGGCCAATTGTAAGGTCATTTCCCAATTAATTTGGAAAAAAAAACGCGGACTCTATTCCACAAGGCGGCGCGTGCTAGCGAAGCCGCGTCCAGCGCTGCACCCGCGCCCTCTGATATTGGCCTACCAGACAATGAAGCCTCAAGGTTGGCGGTGAACACTGCCGTAAGATGGTCGACGACATCCCTCACCAGACCGGACCTACTGAACTGGGCCAAGACACCGGTCAGCAGAAATTTCACTGAAATATCGACTTGCGACGATGCATCGCTCGAGGCGTGCACGCGGTAGCTGATAACAGCGCGAGCATTCGAACCGCTTTTGGTGTCGCGCCCCGCGCCACGCACGATACCGATGAAACGCCGGTCATCGCGTTCGACCTCAAGCGCGCCGGCAAATGCACTCACGATCGGTCCGAGCTTGACGTTGACTTCGCCTTCGGCGCGGCCGTTCAGCGGCGGCTTCGTCAAGCGCGCACCGGGCATACAGCGCGCCACTTGGTCGAGATCCGCGAAAAATTCCCATACCCGCTCTCGGGAATATGGCACGCGAAATGTTTCCGCGAGTTCGACACCGTCGGCCTCGACCGCGCGCCATTGCTCAGCGCCCAGCGTCTCCTGGACCGCAACTCGCGGGATATTGCCTACCATTGCTGGCCGGCGGACAGTCCGTTGGCCTTGGCTAGCCGCGGGGGTGCGTGCCCCGACCGGCCCAAGCTCGGTCCGCAGGATGGTTGGCCGTCCGCCCGACACATGGCGTTTCTTCAGGACATCATTGACTGCGGCTACAATGCCAACATAACCGGTGCAGCGGCAGAGGTTGCCTGACAGCTCAAGTCGGATGCGCGGCTCGTCAGCGTCCGGAAGACGCATGACGATATCGCGGCACGATATGAGCATTCCTGGTGTGCAATAACCGCATTGCAAGGCGTGACGGGCGGAAAACGCCGTACGCAGATCGGCCATGATCGGATCGTCGCGCAGCCCCTCAATGGTGGTGACCTTGGCGCCGTCGCAGGCCACCGCAAAGGTGATGCAGGAGCGCGCCGGACAGCCGTCGATCAGCACGGTGCAGGCACCGCACACGCCGTGTTCGCAGCCGACATGGGTGCCGGTGAGAAACTGCTCCCCACGCAGAAAATCGGCGAGCTGGGTGCGCGGCTCCACCGCCGCCGCCGCCATAGCGCCATTGATCTCGATGCTGAATTTTCTCATGCGGCCCCCGCTTGCCGGGCCGCGCGCTTGAGAGCGACCAGCGCAATCTGCCGACAGTACTGGTCCTTCACGCCCTTGGCGTCCAGAAGATTGGTCACCGCGCGTTCATCCAGGCGATCGGCGATATCGGGGCTAAACGGCCCGCCGAACAGCTTGGCAGCGTCGGGCACGACGATCGGCGCGGTCTCGATGGCGCCGATCACGGCGCGGAAACGGCCGTTCTCCGGATCGTGCAGGACGGCGCCGATGGCATGGGCGAATTCGCCGGCCTTTTGATTGAATTTGTAGAAGCCCCAGCGGGCGCGCGCGGAAAGCTTCGGCACCCGCACGGTGCGAATGAGTTCGTCGGGCGCAAGCGCGGTGATGAACGACGACACCATTAGGTTTTCCGCGGCGATGGTGCGTGCGCCGCGGCGCGAATGCGCGACTACCTCGGCGCCGAGCAGCGGAAACGTCGAAATCCAGTCGGCGGCCGGATCGGCGTGCGCAAGGCTGCCGCCGACGGTGCCACGGTTACGCACCGCGCGATAGGCGATCCGGCCCGCCACGAAGCGAAGCAGTCCGCGCGTCGCATCGGGAATCCGCCCGTCTTCGATGTCGGCATGGGTCACGCAGGCGCCGATCTCGACATGCTCGCGCTGGTCCGAGACCGCGCGCAGTTCGGCAATCGCGGTGATGTCAACCAGCAGTTCCAGCTGTGCCAGTCGCAGATTGAGCATCGGCCCGAGCGACTGGCTGCCGGCGATGGCCTTGGAACTGACCCCTGCCTCGGCAAGCAAACTCGTTGCCTCATCGAGGCTTCCGGGGCGCTCATAGTTGAATGCAGCGGGTTTCATGGCGCGCCCCCAGCCGGATTACGAACGTACATTCAACACCCTCCGGCGTTCGCTGAGCGACTGCATCTGGTGACGCAGAGTCGCGCCTTTTTGATCGCGCTCGCGGACGTCGGTCAGCAGATCGCGCAGCAAGCGCTGTTCGGGAACCGGATCGAGCTGTGTGAGGCCGGATCTGAGCTTGGCGATGCAGGCATAGTCTATCACGCCGTCGATCATGATGACGCATTCCTTGCAGACATTGGCGTTGAAGCAGCTAAATTGGAAGGCGAGATCGGGCGCAGCACCATAGCGCAGCCGCACCAGCCCATCGAGCACCGAATCGCCCTCCTCGAACGCCACGTTGAATTCCTCATAGTGGCCGTTATGGGCGCTGGTGCCGCGCCAAATGCGTAGCCGCGCCAATTTCATCGCCAGGTTTTTCTGCCCGGCATCGTTCACTGCCGCATCCCCACGAAACTGGAAACGATCTCGCCATCGGTGAGCGCGATCCGTTGATTGACCTGATAAGCATCGAGTGTCTGCGGAAAATCGATGCGCTGATGCGCCCCACGGCTTTCGCGGCGATTGAGGCCGGCGACTGCAACCGCTTCGGCAGCCTGCAAGCCGTTGCGCAATTCAAACCATTCTACCAAGCTGGTGTTGTGCACGGTTTCTTCCGGCACCGCCAGCTCATCGAGCTCCAACTTTCGCATGGCACGGATGCGATCGCGCGCCACGGCAAGCTCGTCGGCGGTGCGAAACGCGCCGACCTTGCTCCACATCAATTCCTTGAGTTCGCCCAGCATGTGCGTCGGCGCGGGGGCTTTCGCGGCAGCCTTGCCGCCCACCTTGACACGCCGGATGACGTCGAGTTGCGCCGCCGCTGTGGCGTTGTCCCAGCGCGGTGGCGTCTTGCCCTTCACCGATTTTGCAGCGGCCTGTCCGGCACATCCGCCAAACACCATCGCCTCTGGAAGCGCATTGCCGGAAAGCCGGTTGGCGCCGTTGGCGCCGCCGACGATCTCGCCGGCCGCGTAGAGTGCGGGAACGCAGGTTTCCATACCGGTGTTCACTTCGATGCCGCCCATCTGATAATGCGCGATCGGAAACACTTCGACCGGGCCCTTGGTCAGATCGATATTGTTACGCTTGAAGATATCGATCACCGGTCCGAGCGCCCTCTGCAGCTCTTCCTCAGGGATGTGCTGGAAGGACAGAAATACGCCGCCGTGAGGTGAACCTCGCCCATCCGCAACCTCACGGTAGATCGCATGCGTTAGCAGATCGCGCGTCGTCTCGTAGCCCTCCCCGCTGCCTTCACCGTATTTCGACAGGAACTCTTCGCCTTTGCCGTTGACCAAGCGACCACCAAGCTTGACGCGGGTCGGCTCCCACGTCGTCGGATCGAGTCCAACCATTCGCGGGGCCAAATGCCCATTCGGATAGAACTGCAGAAATTCCATGTCGATAACCTGCGCGCCGGCGCGTAACGCAATGCCGAGGCCGTCGCCGGAATTGTTGTTGGGTGCCGTTGTGCGCCGGAACGTTTTCATCATGCCTCCGGAGCACAAAATTACGGCGTTGGACTGAATTGTGACCAGTTCCGAAGTGGCGATATCAAAACCGACTGCGCCGACAATTTCGCCGTCGCGAGTTACAACATCGGTAAGGCAAACATTGTTAAAGATACGGATAGCTGAATCGCGACTTGTTTGTGTGCGCATCGCCGCGCAGATTGC
This sequence comes from uncultured Hyphomicrobiales bacterium, assembly GCA_964575715.1. Classification (GTDB taxonomy): domain Bacteria; phylum Pseudomonadota; class Alphaproteobacteria; order Rhizobiales; family Xanthobacteraceae; genus PNAI01. The sequence continues at coordinate 15,855 of CAZNSG010000162.1, forward strand.
TACACCTGTGCACAAAAAATCTACGTACACGCAACGCTTACGGCTATGACCGGGGGCTTTGACCTGATTGAATTTGCCATTGTCCTGACGTGCCCAGTCGACATTCCATTCGGCGAGCTCGCGAATGCGCCGCGGGCTGCCTTCACACAGCAGCGCCGCAAGGCTTTCAATGCAGAGTCCGCGTCCGGCCTCCAGCGTATCCTTCAAATGCAATTCGGGGCTATCCGGCTCGGCATCGCCAAGCGCAGAGGCACAGGTCATTTGTGCCATGATGGTTGCACCGCCGCGCCCGACCACGTTCTTGTCGAGCAAGATGACTTGCGCACCGTTACGTGCTGCATAGGTGGCGGCGAACATACCGGCTCCACCGCCACCGACGACCAAGACGTCCGTTTCCAGCGCGATGATGTCTCCCATCTCAATGTCCTTCGGCTCAAGCAGCTTTCAGCCAGGTTCAAGCGCCAGCCCGGGTTGACAACGCGTGCAAGATGCGGCGCGGCGTAACTGGGATTTCACAAATTTCGACACCGAACTGCTTCAGCGCGTCATTAATTGCATTCGCGATCGCCGCCCCAGGCCCGATCGCGCCACCCTCGCCTACGCCCTTGATACCGAATTCCGAGTAGGGCGACGGCGTTTCCATATGGAACACGCGAATATTGGGAACATCCGAGCACCCCGGCAACAAATAGTCGGCAAGTGTAGACGCCAGGGGCTGACCTTGCCGATCAAACGGCATTTCCTCGAACAACGCACTGCCAATGCCTTGCGCGGTTCCACCCATGATTTGGCCGTCTACAATCATCGGGTTGACCAGAGTGCCGGCGTCTTCCGTCACAACATAGTCGAGGATCTCGACACCGCCGGTTTCCGGATCGACGGCGACGACACAAGCATGGGCGGCGCCGGTGTGCAGGCCGGTGAGACGGGTGGGAGAAAACCCGCCGGTGACTTCGAGCCCGTGCGCGTCGATGTCGCCCGGCAATTCGTTGGGCGCAAGATAATAGGCGCGCGCAATGTCGCGCAGCGACACATTGCCATTTGGCCCATAAACACCGTTATCGCGCACGGTGACGGATTTGACATCGGTTTGCAGTAGCGCCGCACCGATGCGCGCTACCCGCTCGGCTAGCTCCTTGCAGGCGCGTGCCGTAGCGCCGCCCGCCCAGATCATACCGCGCGATCCCCAGGCACCGCTCGAATAGGGCGAAATCTCGGTATCGCCGAGCTTGACCTGGATGTCGTCGATGTCGATGCCCAGACACTCGCTGCCGATCTGCGCCAGCGTGGTCTCCAACCCCTGCCCGATACTCTGGATGCCGGCGCGGATATCGAGCCGACCGTCCGGCGTCAGGCGGGCGAATGTCTGCTCGTAAAGCACGCGCCGCTTTCCATCCGCGGTCATTCCATGTCCGGTCTGCTCGGAGAAAACCGACATCCCAAGTCCGATCAGCCGGCCGTCCGTTTCGCCGCGCTTTTGCCGCGCGCGCACCGCGTTCACGTCGATGGCATCGATCGCCATCTGTAGAAGCTTCGGATAGTCGCCGCTGTCAAAATGCTTGTCGGTGATATTGTCGTACGGCATCTGATCGGCGCGGACGAGATTGACGGCGCGGACCTCGTGCGGTTCCTTGCCGATTTCGCGGGCGATTGCATCGACCATCAGCTCCATAGCGAAGCAGACGCCGGGGCGCGCGACCCCACGGTAGGGCAATTGCGGCGCCTTGTTCGTGGCCACTGCCGCCGTACTGCATCGATAAACCGGTATATCGTAAGGACCGGGAAGAATGGCGCTGACCTGCGAGGCTTCAATCGCCGCAGAGAACGGGTATGCCGAATAGGCGCCAGTATCGACCGCCGCCTTGGCATCGAATGCCAATATTTTGCCGGATTTATCGGTGTAGGCCGTTAAGTTGTAATAATGCTCGCGGCAGTTAGCGTTGGCGACAAGCATTTCCCGGCGGTCTTCCAGCCAGCGCACCGGATAATCGACCCGCATGGCCAGCCAACACAAACAGACCTCTTCACCGGCGAGGATAGCCTTATATCCGAAGCCGCCGCCGACATCGGGCGAAACGACGCGAATCTGAATTTCCGGCATTTGCAAAACTTGGGCTAACCCAGTCCTCACCACATGCGGAAACTGCGTAGCGCCGTGAACTATCAATTGACTGAGGCGCGTATCCCACTGCGCGATGAAGCCGCGACACTCGATTGGCGACATGACCTGGCGTGCTGTACGCAGCTCGCGCGTGACTTTGATTGGCGCTGTCTTCGCGACCGACTCAATATTTCCATCGTAACTGACGGTAACGTAAACATTGCCTTTGACCGTATCGTGGACGAGTACGCTGCCGGACTTTTGCGCCTCCAGCATGTCCACGACGGCCGGCAACTCGTCGTATTCGAGCGACACTTGCGCCGCGATGTCCTCCGCTTCCGCGCGCGTATCGGCAACGCACATGGCGATCAATTCGCCGACTTGCCGAATCTTGTCGGTGACCAATGGCGGTTGCTCGGACACCTGGAAGCCCGGAAGCGGCGATACCGCCTTGAGCGGCAGCACGCCTTCGAGATCGCGTGCGGTAAAAACCGAGGGGCGCAGATTTTCAGGTATTACGACGGCCTTGAGCCGCGCATGGGCGACCGGACTGCGAACGAAGGCAACCTCACGCATTCTGGAAAACCGCAGGTCGCCGATATATTGACCGCGGCCATAGAGGAAGCGCTCGTCTTCCTTTCGTTTAGCTCGGGCACCGACGCCGTTCTTCGCCATGGCTTACATCCAAAACTTTAGCAGTCTGCTGAAAAACAGAACAACGTTCCCGATACGATTCCAATTCGTTCGCATCCCGATTCGGTTATGTTCACGGCAAAACAGGTTTTTCAGCAGACTGTTAGACATTATTTTCAGTATTTTTATTCAAAGTCGCCACTCCACGGCATTTATCTTATTGTTCTAATAATAGTATAACATCGGTGCAGTAGCCGCAACGCGGACCTGCTTTGTACTGGGACTGGACTGGGACTGGACTGGGACTTAAACTGAGCCCGCCATTCTCGCCCCGCACATTTCACTCAAAACGCAGATTGACGATAGGCGTGCCGGTCTCCGACCCGTCAATCGCGCTACATTCCCAGATAGGCTTGGCGAATCGCAGGATTTTCGGCGAGCGATTGAGTCGTGCCGCGAAGCTCAACCTTGCCCTGCTCGATCACGAAGCCGTGCTGTGCGATATCGAAAGCGGTCATCACATCCTGTTCGATGATCAGCATCGCGATGCCACTCTTGTTAATCTCCAGCAACGCCTCACTCAGGCGCTCAACAAGGCGCGGAGCCAAACCGAGCGACAATTCATCGATCATCAGCAGCTTCGGTCGCGACATGATCCCGCGCCCGATCGCACACATTTGCTGCTCGCCGCCTGACAGCGTTGTCGCATCCTGATTCTGTCGCTCTAGAAGAATGGGAAAGACTGATAAGACATAATCTAGATCGCGCCGGATTTCTGCATTGTCGCGCCGCAGATAGGCACCGAGCAACAAATTGTCACGCACGCTCAGGCCACGAAATAGTCGCCGCCCTTCGGGAACATGGACGATGCCGCGCGACAGGATATGTCGGGGATTGCAATTAGTGACATCTTCGCCACTAAACATAATGCGCCCGCTGCTCACAGGTATCAGTCCGGACAGAGCCCGCAACAGAGTGGTCTTCCCCGCGCCGTTAGAGCCGACGATGCAAGTAATTTCGCCGGCTGCTACTTCGACATCGACGCCCCACAGCACCCGCACCTCGCCATAGCCAGCGCAAAGACCTTCCACCTTGAGCAGCGGCTCAACCATTGGCTTTGCTTTCCTGAGCACGACGCAAATATTTCTGGCCGAGATATGCCTCAACCACGCGCGGATCGTTGACCATCTCCGTCGCGTTACCCTGGGCGATCAACTCGCCGTGATGCAACACCAGAATGCGTTGCGCCAACGACAACACGACTTTCATCAAATGTTCAATGAGCAGAATCGTAATGCCGCGTTCGGCAATGCGCCGTATCAGCGTCAACGCGCCGTCGATCTCGCTGGAATTGAGGCCGGCATTGACTTCGTCGAGCATCAAGACCTTTGGCTGCATAGCAAGGCTTTTCGCTAGCTCAAGCCGCTTACGACCCGCAATCGTGAGATTCGACGCCGGACGGTCGGCATGATCCGCAAGGCCAGTAAAATCGAGCTGTTCGCGCGCAGTTTTCATAGCGGACTTGACGTCGCCTTTGCTTTTTACGTCGCCGAACAGGGCGCCGGCAGCGACGTTTTCCAGCACGGTCATACGCGGAAATGGCTGAACGATCTGGAAGGTCCTGGAAAGGCCGCGGCGCGCCGCTTGGTAGGGCCGCTGCTTGGTCACATCGTCGCCGCTGAATAGCACCTTGCCACTCGATGCGTGGTTTGTGCCGGTAATGACATTGACCAGCGTGGTTTTTCCAGCGCCATTGGGGCCGATTAGGCCGACAATTTCACCTTCTGCGAGCGTAAAGCTGACATCGTTGAGCGCGCGGATGCCACCAAAGGACTTGCTGATGCCCTTAAGTTCGAGGATCGCAGTCATGACGCCGCTGCCACATTGTCATTTCGCCGCGTTACGCGCGCGAAAAGCTTGCGATACGGAATTTTGAGCAGTCCGCCCGGCAGAAAAAAGATGATGATTACAATCGCAGCACCGAGAATAGCGCGGTTGTATTCGAGGAAATTCGACCAAAATACTTCTTCAAGAAGCAAAAAAGCAGCCGTTCCTACCACCGGACCCAACACCGTACCTGGTCCACCAAGCAGGCACATCACCGGCACCTTGACGGTCATCACGATCGAAAAAGAATCGCTCGGATCGATATAGCCAGTCCAGGATGCATAGGCCGCGCCGATCGTGCCGCAAAACATCGCGGAAAGCGCAAAGGCGATGACCTTGTAGCGCGTTGTATCGACGCCCACCATATCGGCGGCATCTTCGTTTTGCTGAATGCAACGCAAGCCGAAGCCGAGCCTGCTGCGGTCAACCGCCACGGTGACGGCAAACACGGCGAGCATG